>NZ_JAVDSR010000012.1:0-159023 GCF_031455455.1 Stenotrophomonas sp. 1337
GCCTCTTTGGCGACCTGCAATTTGAAACAAACCTCATATCTATTCATGTAACCCTCGGGGTTGGATCAGGTGTCCAACTCCTGGGGGTCACTTCAGGGATGGGTTCACGGCGTCCCCCGCGAATCCACCCCGCCCGGCCAACCACGGCTGTTGCTTTCAGCAACCACCCACGAGGGGCTGCGCCGATGGCTGGAAACTACCCGTAACCGCCATGCACCGGATTGTGACGACGCACCGCCATCACCAACCCGAACCCCGCCAGCAGCGACACCGCCGACGTACCGCCGTAACTGATCAACGGCATCGGCACCCCCACCACCGGCAGCAGGCCGGAAATCATCCCGCCGTTCACCAGCACATAGACGAAGAACGCCAGACCCGTGGCACCCGCCAGCAGGCGCGAGTACGAATCGCGCGACTGGCTGGCGATCCACAGGCAGCGCCCGATCACCACCAGGTACAGCGTCAGCACCAGCGCCACGCCGATCCAGCCGAACTCCTCGCTCAGCACCGAGAACGCGAAGTCGGTGGTCTGCTCGGGAATGAAATTCAGGTGCGACTGCGAGCCTTCGCCCCAGCCCTTGCCGTCGAAACCGCCGGAACCAATGGCGATCTTCGACTGGATGATGTTCCAGCCCGCGCCCAGCGCATCCATTTCCGGGTCGAGGAACATCATGATGCGGTCCTTCTGGTACGGCCGCAGCAACCAGAACCAGGCGACCGGCGCCACCGCTGCCACACCGCCCACGCCCAGCCCCACCCACCACCACGGCAGGCCCGCCAGCAGCAGCACGAACACACCACTGGCGGCGATCAGCACGCCGGTGCCGAAGTCCGGCTGCAGCATCACCAGCCCGGTCGGCACACCGATGATCACCATCGCCACCAGCACCGTGTTGAAGCGCGGCGGCAGCGGCATCTTGTGCAGGTACCAGGCCACCATCATCGGCAGGCTGACCTTGAGCAGTTCGGCCGGCTGCAGGTAGAAGAACTTGAGGTCCAGCCACTGCCGGCCGTATTTCCCCGTTCCCAGCGCGAACACCGCCAGCAACGGGATCATCGAGATGGCGTAGATCAGTGGCGTGGCCGAGCGGATGCGCAGGATCGGCGCCCGCGAAATGCCCCACATCGCCGCCAGGCCCACGGCAAAACGCACGCCCTGCGCCATCACCAGGCCATCGCCGCCAGCACTCTTCAACGTCGCCAGGCCGATCACCATCAGCGCGCCCAGGGCCAGGCACAGCAGCCAGTCGAGGCTGCTGAAGAACCGCTGCAGCATTTCCCCGGCCCAGCGCAAGAAGGCGCTCATCGGCTGGCCTCCGCCGCGACGGTCGGGCGAGGACCGACGGGCAACGCCGCAGCAGATGGCGAACCCGGAACCGGTGCCGGCGCCGGTGGCGGTGCGGGCATGCCGATCAGCACCGGGTGCTCGCCCAGCTCGGCGGCGGCGGCGTCGCCGGCCGGGCGCGCGTTCACGTCCTCATTGTCGAAGGCGGTGATGCCGATGGCGGTGGTGCCGCGTTCGCTGTCCAGCGGCTGCATGCCTTCAGGCATCTTGCCCAGCAGCCAGGCATCGAAGATCTTGCGCGCGATCGGTGCGGCCGCCGCGCCGCCGTAACCGCCGCCTTCCACGGCGATGGCCAGCGCGATCACCGGCTGCTCGGCCGGCGCGAAGCCGACGAACAGCGCACGGTGGCGCAGGTGCATCGGCAGGCTTCTGGGATTGACCGCGGCCGTGCCCTTGCGGCTGACGACCTGTGCCGTGCCTGTCTTGCCCGCCATCGTGTACGGCGCGCCGGCCGCCATGCGTGCGGCGCTGCCGCCGGGAAGCATGGTGGCCATCATGCCTTCGCGCACGGCCTGAAGATTGTTCGGGTTGGGGCTGACCGGCTTGCTCGGGCCGGGCTCCGCCGCCACCCAGTCGCTGTCGAAACCAGCACGCTGCTGCATCACCAGATGCGGCGTGCGCAGCTGGCCATTGGCCAGGCCGCTGACACCACGGGCCAGCTGCAGCGGGGTGACCTTCCAGTCGCCCTGGCCGATGCTGATGTTCACCGTGTCGCCGGGATACCAGGCTTCCTTGCGGCTTTTCCGCTTGTAGGCCGGCGACGGCAGGATGCCGGAGATCTCGCCGGTCAGATCGATGCCGGTCGGCTGGCCGAAGCCGTAGTACTCCATGTAATGGTCGAACCGCTCGATGCCCAGGTCCAATGCCAGCCGGTAGTAGTACGTATTGACCGACTGCGCGATGGACTTGCGCAGATCGGTCCAGCCGTGACCGCCACGATGCGAATCACCCCAGCCACGCGAGGTGCCCGGCAGGTAGAACATGCCGGTCGACAGCACCTTGTCCTCCGGACGGCGAACGCCCGAATCGAGGCCGGCCAGGCCGATCAGCGGCTTCAGGGTCGAACCGGGGGCAACGCCGCCGAGTACCAGGCGATTGAACTGCGGGCGCGACGGGTTGTCGTTCAGCGCCTTGAAATCGGCATGCGAGATGCCGTTGACGAACAGGTTCGGGTCGTAGGACGGCAGGCTGACCATCGCCAGCACTTCACCGGTACGCGGGTCCATCGCCACGGCCGAGCCTTCCTGATCACCGAAGGCAGCCACCATCGCCCGCTGCAGGTCGGCGTCGATCGACAGCCGCAGGTCGGCGCCGGATTGCGCAGCGACACGGCCGATGGTGCGGATCGCGCGGCCCTGCACGTTGGTCTCGACCTGCTCGTAGCCGACCTTGCCGCGCAGTTCCTGCTCGTAATAGCGCTCCAGGCCGGACTTGCCGATGTGGGTCAATGCGGCATTGCCCTCGCCGAGGATCTCCAGATCCTTGTCGTCGACCCGGCCAACGTAGCCGATGATGTGCGCGAAGAGGTCGCCATAGGGATAGCGACGGGTCAGGTACGGTTCCAGCTCGACGCCGGGAAAGCGCCAGCGGTCCACCGCGAAGCGCGCCATTTCCTCATCGCTCATGCGCAGCTTCAGCGTGACCGGCAGGAACTTGCGGCGCGCCTTGCGCGACTTGTTGAACGCTTCCAGCTCTTCCGGACTGATCTGGATGATCTTCGCCAGCCCTTCTAGGGTGGCGTCCATGTCCTTGACCTTGTCCGGGGTCACATCCAAGCGGAATGCCGGCACGTTCTCGGCCAGCAACCGACCATTGCGGTCATAGATCATGCCGCGCCCGGGCACCACCGGCCGCGGCTTGATGCGGTTGGCTTCGGATCGGGTGGCGTAGATGTCGTGGTCCAGCACCTGCAGCTTGAAGTACCAGCCGCCCAGGCCCAGCAGGCAGACCAGCACGCCGAAGAAGCCCAACGCCGCACGGCGCCGGAACTGTTCGGCTTCGGCGTGCGGATTCTTGACCTGGCGGCGCGGCAGCATGGCTCAGCGCCCGCGCTTGCCGAAGCGCACCGCGTCCAGCAGTACGAACACCAGCGGCCACAGGCCCATGCCCAGCAACGGTGCCCACCAGTACGACCACGGCAGGGTCGGCTCGCCCACCAGGATATGGACCAGCGCGCTGACGATGCGATCGTTGAACAGCAGGCCGCCGATGGCCAGCATCTGCTGCGACATCGGGAAGAAGCGGATGCGCGCGCGGAAGCGCTGCAGGATGAAGGCCAGCATCACCAAGCGCAGCGCCTGCTCGCCCAGCACCCCGCCATACAGCAGGTCGGCGACGACGCCGCTGGCGAAGGCGATGCCGAGGCCGACGCGCTCGGGCGCTTCGATGACCCAGTAGGCAAGCACCAGTGCGAGCCAATAGGGACGCAGCGGCTGCAGCAGCGCGGGCAACGGCAGCAGGCCCAGCAGCAGGGCCACCACCAGGCTGGCCGGCAGCACCCAGCGGTTGTCGCGAAGGCGGCTCATCGCTGCGCCTCCGGCTGCGGTTGGGTGGGCTGCGGTTGAGTTTGCTGCGGTTGCCGGCCAGCGGCCGGCACTACCGGGGAGCTGGCTGGGGGAGAGCCCCCCTCTTGTTGAGGGGGGCGCGCCGAAGGCGCGGGGGTAAGGGAGGATGCGCGGGCAGCCGGATTCGTCGCAGACGAGGACGGCTGCCGGCCAGCGGCCGGCACTACCGGGGTAGCCTGCGTTGCTGCAGGCGCGGGGCCGGTCGGCAGCGCTGTGGCATCGGCCGGGCCACCGGGAGCGGCCTGTTCCATCTGCAGGCGCAGGTTCGGCGGAATGCGGATCGCAGCGCCGGGGCGCAGCAGCAGCACGTCGCGGCCGCGATCAAGCTGCGCGGCCGGTTTCAGTTCGCCCACCAGGAAGGCATGGGTATCGTCCGGGCGCAGCCCGGTGATGGTGCCGACCGGGAATCCGGCAGGGAAGCGGCCACCGAGACCGGACGTGACGATCTCATCGCCCACTTCCACGCCGGCGCTGAGCGGGATGTCGCGCAGTTCCAGCTTGTCGCCGCGGCCGTAGACGATCAGGCGCACGCCATTGCGGGCCACGGTCACCGGCACCGCGTGGTCGGGGTCGGTCAGCAACAGCACGGTAGAGCTGCCCGCGGTCACGCTGATCACCTGGCCCATCAGGCCGCCGGAATCGATCACCGCCTGGCCAACGTGCACGCCTTCGCGGCTGCCGGCGTCCAGCACCAGGCGCTGTTTGACCGGGTCCAGGTCGATGTCCAGGATCGGCGCCAGCTGCACGTCCAGGCCACTGCGCTCGGCCACGTTCAGCAGTTCGCGCAACTGGGCGTTGTCCAGTGCGGCGGTCTGCAGGCGGGTCAGGCGGGCGTTGGCCAGCAGCAGCTGGTTGCGCAGCTCGCGGTTCTCGGTCACCAGCTGGCCGTGGCTGGCGGCGGTGTCACGCACCTGGCCGCCGAGCTTGCCGGGCAGGCCGGCCAGGGCCCACACCGGCTGCACCAGGCTGTTGGCCTGCTCGCGCAGACGCGCCAGCCAGCCAGCCTGGTCGTCGAGGACGATCAAGGTGATTGCCAGTGCGAGATAGGCCAGCAGCCGCAGCGGGCTGGCGGCATCACCGGATCGGGAAGCGACGGGAGGTCCGGCGTAGGGCGGCACGGCAGCGATTCAACTGGCAGAAGGCGGAAGGGAAACACGCGGGCGCCCCGCCGGTGCCGACCCGCCGATGTGGCGGGCCGCACCCCGGAGGGGCGCTGCGGGCGCAGGCAGCCGGGACGGCTTATTCCGGCGCAAAGAACTCGTTGCCGTGCATGTCGACCAGTTCCAGCGCACGACCGCCACCGCGGGCCACGCAGGTCAGCGGGTCATCAGCCACCTGCACGTGCAGACCGGTTTCCTCGGAAATCAGGCGGTCCATGTCGCGCAGCAGGGCGCCACCACCGGTCAGCACGATGCCGCGCTCGGCGACGTCGGCGCACAGTTCCGGCGGGGTCTGTTCCAGTGCCAGCTTGACCGCGCTGACAATGCCAGACAGCGGCTCGTGCAGCGCTTCAAGCACTTCGTTGGAGCTGATCTTGATCATCTTCGGCACGCCCTCGGCGAGGTTGCGGCCGGAGATTTCCATCTCGATCGCTTCCGCCTGCGGGTAGGCACAGCCCAGTTCGACCTTGATGCGCTCGGCGGTGGCTTCACCGATCAGCATGCCGTGGTTGCGGCGCACGTAGTTGGTGATCGATTCGTCGAAGCGGTCGCCGCCGATACGCACCGAGGCGGAATAGACGATGCCGTTGAGCGAGATCACCGCCACTTCAGTGGTGCCGCCGCCGATATCGATGACCATCGAGCCACGGGCCTCGGTGACCGGCATGCCGGCACCGATCGCAGCCGCCATCGGTTCTTCGATCAGGAACACGTCGCGGGCACCGGCCTCCTCGGCCGATTCCTTGATGGCGCGGCGCTCGACCTGGGTCGAGCCGGCCGGCACGCAGACCAGTACGCGCGGGCTCGGGCGCAGGAAGCGCGACTTGTGCACCTTCTTGATGAAGTGCTTGAGCATCGCCTCGGTGTAGGTGAAGTCGGCGATGACACCGTCCTTCATCGGGCGGATGGTGGTGATGTGGCCCGGGGTACGGCCAAGCATCTGCTTGGCCTCGGCGCCAACGGCTGCCACCGACCGGGTACCACCAATGGCGCGATCCTGGCGCACAGCGACCACGGACGGCTCGTTCAGCACGATTCCCTGACCACGCACATAGATGAGGGTGTTGGCCGTGCCCAGGTCGATGGACAGGTCATTGGAGAACATGCCGCGCAGTTTCTTGAACATCTGGGAGTTGATCCTGAGGGGTGTCGCGCCCAACGCGGGATGGCGAAAAAATGGGCAGAAATCGAGGTCGACAAGCCTAGCAACCTGCCTGCCGCCGAGCAAGGAGAAAACTAGCTGAACCCGCGCCTTCACAGGCTTTCGGCCTGATCGGGCATCACCCGGTTCTGGCCCTGAGCGGCACCAGCGGGTAACCTTTGCGCCGTCGGGCGCCCAAGGGCGCCGTTTGCTTGCCTGCCGAAGTGGGCAGGCCCACCCCAAAATTCACCGCATAGGCTTACATCGATGTCCGCTCTGATCTGTGGTTCTCTTGCCTTCGACACCATCATGGTGTTCCCGGACCAGTTCAAGAATCACATCCTGCCGGACAAGGTGCACATCCTGAACGTGTCCTTCCTGGTGCCGCGCATGCGCCGCGAGTTCGGCGGCTGCGCCGGCAACATCGCCTACAACCTGCACCTGCTCGGTGGCGATCCGATCCCGATGGGCACGGTGGGTTCGGACTTCGGCCCGTACCGCGAGCACTTCGATGCCCTGGGCATCGACCTCACCCGCGTGCGCGTGATCGATGAGCTGTTCACCCCGCAGGCGTTCATCACCACCGACCACGACAACAACCAGATCACCGCCTTCCACCCGGGCGCGATGATGCGTTCCTACGAAAACCACGTGCGCGACGTGCCGGGCGTCAGCCTGGGCCTGGTCGGCCCGGACGGCCGCGAAGGCATGATCCAGAACGCGCTGGAATTCCACGAAGACGGCGTGCCGTTCATCTTCGACCCGGGCCAGGCCATGCCGCTGTTCAACGGCCCGGAACTGCGGGAGTTCATCGAGCAGGCCGATTACGTGGTGGTCAACGACTATGAGTCGAACCTGCTGCAGGAACGCACCGGCTGGAACGAAAAAGAGATCGTCAGCCGGGTCAAGGCCTACATCACCACCCGCGGCCCGAAGGGCGCAGTGATCCACACCCCGGAAAAGAGCTACGACATCCCGCCGGCGCACGAGCGCCGCGTGGTCGATCCGACCGGCTGTGGCGACGCGTTCCGCGCCGGCCTGATCTACGGCATCCAGAAGGGCTTCGACTGGCTGACCATCGGCCGCATGGGCAACCTGATGGGCGCGCTGAAGGTCGAGCACCCGGGCACCCAGAACCAGCGCTTCACCTTCGATGAGTTCAACGAGCAGTTCAAGCAGCAGTTCGGTTACGCGTTGAACGCGTAAACGAACTGCCCGCGCATTTCTCCTTATCCCCGCGCCTTCGGCGCGCCCCCTTGAACAACAAGGGGGCTCTCCACCCGAGGCGCTATCGGGAATGCTTCTGGCGGGAATGCCTCTGGTAGGTGTCGACCTTGGTCGACACTGTCGGCCAACGGCCGGCACCGCATCGCCGCCCCGCCCTTCCGGCTCAGGGCCTGGCCTTCGGCAACCGGTACAGCTCTTTCTCGTAGGCCAGCGTGCCCCACATCGCGTAGGCATGTGCGCGCCGTGCCAGTTCCGGCCGCAGCGGCTGCGGCTGCAGCTGGTCGCTGGCCGGGTCGTAGCGGAAGCCCTGCGCTGGCTTGTCCGGCTGCAGGATGGCCACGTCGTTGCCCTCCATCCACGCCAGATTGCGGTCGTACTGCATCAGCGCGCGTCCGGGCTGCAGCCGCTGCAGGTCGGTCAGGTCCTGGCCAACGGTGGGGGTGGCATCGGCAATGCCCAGCAATGACAACAGCGTCGGCGGCAGATCGATCTGGCTGACGATGCGGGCATCGCGGCGCGCCCCGATGCCGCCGCCAAGGATCAACCCGGGAATATGGAAGTTGCCGATCGGCACCATGTTCTTGCCGAACACCCGCGAATCATGGTCGGCCACCACCAGGAACACGGTGTCCTGCCAGTACGGTGAGGCCATCGCCTTGCGGAAGAACTCGCCCAGCGCGTAGTCGGCGTACTTGGCGGCGTTGTCGCGGGTCTGCTTCGGTTGCTCGTACAGGTCGATTCGGCCGTCGGGGAACTCGAAGGGATCGTGGTTGCTGGAGGTGAACACCAGGCCGAAGAACGGCGTGCCCTGCGCTTTCAGCTGCCGGAACTGCTGGTCGGCGCGAGCGAACAGATCCTCGTCCGACGCGCCCCAGGAGCCGACGAAGGCCGGCTTCCGGTAATCCTTGCGGTCCACGATGCGGGTGAAGCCATTGGCGAGGAAGAACTCGCGCATGTTGTCGAAGTGGCTTTCGCCGCCGTAGTAGAAGCCGGTGTCGTAGCCATGCCGCCCCAGCACATCGGCCAGGGTGAAAAAGCGCTGGCGGCTGGCAGGCAGCTTCACCACCGATTCGGCCGGGGTCGGCGGGAACCCGGTCAGGACCGCCTCGATGCCGCGCACCGAACGCGTGCCGGTGGCATACAGCCGCTCGAACGCCCAGCCCTGCCTGCTCAGGCGGTCGTAGTTGGGCGACAACGGTCGTCCGCCGAGACTGCCGATGAACTGCGCACCCAGGCTTTCTTCCAGCACGATCACCAGATTGCGCGGTTTGCCCTGGTACTGCGGCGGACGCAGCGCCAGGCTCGGCAGTGCGTCGGAGACGTATGCCGATGCCGGCAGGCCGCTGCTGGCGCGCAGTTCGCTGACCACCTCGGCAAGTGGCAGGTCACCGTAGACGCGAGAGGTTTCGCTGCGGGTCGCCAGTTGCCGCGCGGCATAGCCGACGGTGTACAGCGAATTCAGCGGCAAGGCGTTGATGGTGGGGTCGGTGGAGAATGCCACCAGCGCCGGATTCAAGGGCCGATGACCCAGGCTGGAACGCACGCCCAGCGCCGCCAGCAGCAGCACCAGCAACGCCAATGGCAGCCGCCACAGCCACCCGGCTTCGACTGCGAGCGCCGGGCTGTTGCCGACCCAGCGCCGCGACCCGCGAAGCAATGCCCAGAACAGCACGATCACCGCGGCAACTTCGATCACCACGGCCAGCAGATGGCCGCGCAGCAGCGTCATCCCGACTTCTTCGGGATAGATCAGATACTCCAGGAACAGGCGATTGGGGCGCAGGCCGTACTCGGCCATGAAACTCGGCGTGGCCAACTCCATGAACACCAGCAGCACGCTCGCCAGGATCAGCCACCACCGCAACAGATGGCGCCACGCGCGGCCCACGCGTCCCTCCAGCGGCAACAGCAGCGCCAGCACCGCAGGGATGCCGTACAGCAGGCACAGGGTCGACACATCCACCCGCAGCCCCTGCAGCAACACCGTGGACCAGCCGTCGGCAGCACTCACCCGCGCGGCATGCCACAGCGACAGCCCCAGCCGGGACAACGACAGGGCGACCAGGCCAAACAGGAAGAAGGCGGCAATCGGACACAGACGCCGGTACAGCGACACCCACGCAGCTCGGAGCATGAAAGGAATCCAGAAATGGAGCAAAGGACACCCATGCCCCATCCTTGGCAGCGGGCCACACCGGACAACGTGTTACCCGACACCACCGCCAGCGCAGCGGAACTTCCCGCCGGCACCTTCAGCATCCACCTCAGCTTCAATCGGGTCGCGGAAGTGCGCGGCGATGGTTCCGCAACCGTCTCCGCTTCAACCCCGGCGGGACACTCCAAGAACGTCCAGCCGGCCGCGCACAATACACTGTGATGACAGTCGGCAGTTGACCTCTGGCTTGCCCCCAGACTCCCGCCAGCGCGCGCAGAGGGCGCCGCGCTAGTGCCGCCAGCGCTCCAGCACCGCCCCGCAATCGGCCAGGTGCCAACAGGCCATGCCCGGCCACGGGTTGTCCGGGGCATTGACCAGAAGCGTACGGCTGCCCGCCGCGCGGCCGCATTCCAGATCGAAGCGATAGTCGCCTACCATCACCACCTGCGCGGGCTCAACCTGCCAGCGCTGCTGGAAGTACTGCAGGCCGGCCGGTGAGGGTTTCGGCTCGGCCTCGTCGCGGCCGATGATGTCGTCTTCGGCAAAGACGTCGCCCAGCCCGATCGCCTGCAGGGTGACCTGCGCCAGGCTGCGCACGTTGCGGGTCAGGATGCCCAGCCGGCAGCCGGCGCCCTGCAGCGCGCGTACCAGCGCCACCGCTCCCGTTGCCGGCTGGGAAGCAGCGGCCAGCGCACGCTCGTGCGCCAGCAGCCAGGCGTGCTTGGCGCTGGCCTCTGCGGCCGGCAACCCGGCCAGATGGGTGAGGATGTCATCCTCCTGCGGAATCGCCAGTTCGCGCTTGATCCGCGCGAAATCATGCACCGCCACGGTCAGCGTGCCATCCATGTCGAACACCCAGTGGCGGATCGCCGACAGCGACGACGCAGCCGCCGGTGCCTGCACGGTCAACGCCACCACGCCGGCATGCGGCTGGCATCCACACCACCGGTCTCGAACACGGCCGTGCGCGTGCCACCGGCCTTGACCGGGAATTCGATGCTGATCGACTTGCCCTTGGCCGCCAGCTTCCACAGCGCTTTCTGGTCGGTGATGAACATCGCGATGGCTTCATCGGTCTTCGGCCGCCAGGCCGCCATGGAGATCGGCTTGCCGTCATCCACGGTGACCTTCACCGTGCACTGCGGGCAACGGAAATCGCCGGCCTGCAGCACCAGGTAGGCATGACGCTTCCATTCGGGGTGGTCGCGGAACACCAGCTGCACCGGCTTGGCGCCGCTGCCATCCACATCCACCCGCTCCTTGCTGAAGATCTGCGCCGACACCTGGTTGCCCTTGCTGCCGACCGGAATCTGGTTGTACTGCCACAGCGCCTGCATGCGGCGCAGGTCGCGCGCGGCATCGCCCTTGGCCTTGACCTCGTCGAAGCCGGCGGCGATGCGCTCGGCGGCGGCGGTGTCCTTGTACTGGTCCAGCAGCGAGGCGCCATGCAGGCGCGCACGCTCCCAGTCCTGCGCGGCCACGGCCATGTCGTACTGCTTGGCCACGTCCTCGGCCTTGGCTTCCTTCTGCGCCTGCACGGCGGCCGCGGCGGCCTCCTGCGCCTTGCGTTCTTCCTCGGGGTTGCTGCAGGCGGCCAGGGCCAGGGTGCAGGCGGTGAGCAGGATCAGTCGTTTCATGGCGGAGTCCTTTACGGGTGCATCCCGATTCTATCGGCAGCGAAAAGCGGATACAGCAACGGCGGGTTTCCCCGCCGTTGCTGGTAAAGCAGTATCGGGTTGCCGGCCAGCGGCCGGCACTACCGTTTACTTGGCTTCAGCCTTGGCCAGCATGTCCTGCACCGAGGCGGTGGTGATCGGGTGGTAGCCCGGCTTGGCCTTCTCGAACGCCTGCTTGGCCAGCTCCAGCCCCTTCGGGGTCTTCACCAGTTCAGCGTAGATCGGCAGGATCAGCTTGCGACGACCAACACGCTCGATGAACGCAGCAGCCGCTTCATTGGCCTGCTCGTAACCGCTGCGGATGGTCAGCGGGTACCAGCGCATGGCGATCTCGCCATTCGGGGTGCCAGTGAAGTGGAACGCCTTGTCCAGCGTGGCCAGCTTGTCCAGCGGCTGGGTAGCACCCAGGCCGTCGATGAAGCGGACCCACTCCTGGGTGCTCCACTCGGCAATCACCTGGCTGCTCGGCACGGTGCCGGCGCTGGCGAAGGCGATGCGCGCGGTATCGACGCTGCTGAAATTGCGCGACTGCGCCTTGGCTGCGAACGCCGGAATGCCCGGTTCGTCCAGCCACGCCTTCAGTTCTGCCTCGGTGACCGCCGACGGATTCTTCGGCAGCAGGTTCTTCTTCAGGTACTCGACGAACTGGTCGGTGTTGGCGCTCTGGAAAGCGTGGTCATCGAACCAGCCGCGCAGGAACGGGTCGAAGGTTTCGCGGCCGAAACGCTGTTCCAGGAATTCCAGGAACCACGAACCCTTGACGTAAGCCACCTGGCTCAGGGCTTCGTCCGGGTCACGTTCGTTCAGCGGCGGCAGCGCCAATGCCTGGTCGGCCGGGCTCATGTCCTTCACTTCGGCCAGCAGATCGGTCTGGTCGATCTGCTTTTCCATTTCGGCCATCTCCTTGCCATACAGGGCTTCGGTGATGCGGCCCTGGACGTAGGTGGTGAAGCCTTCGTTGAGCCAGATGTCCTTCCAGCTTGCATTGGTCACCAGGTTGCCCGACCAGCTGTGTGCCAGTTCATGGGCGACCAAAGAGACCAGCGACTTGTCGCCGACGATCACGGTCGGCGTGGCGAAGGTCAGGCGCGGGTTTTCCATGCCGCCGAACGGGAACGACGGCGGCAGCACCAGCATGTCGTAGCGGCCCCAGCGGTATTCGCCGTACAGCTTCTCGGCGGCACCGATCATTTTCTCGGTGTCTTCGAATTCCTTGGCGGCCTTGTTGACCATGGTCGGCTCGGCCCAGACGCCGGAGCGGCCGGAGATCGGCTCGAACACCAGGTCGCCGGCGGCGATCGCCAGCAGGTAGGACGGAATCGGCTGCGGCATCTTGAAGGTGTAGTCACCGTCACGCGCGGCCTTGGGATCGTTGTCGGCGCTCATCAGCACCATCACGTCCGGGCGCGAGACCACGTGCGCGCTGTAGGTGAAGCGCACGCTCGGGGTGTCCTGCAGCGGTACCCAGGAACGGGCGTGGATCGCCTGCGACTGGCTGAACATGAAGGGCAGCTTCTTGCCCTCGGTCATCGACGGCGCCAGCCACTGCAGGCCCGAAGCGGTCGGTGCGGTGTGGTAGGTCACTTCGACCTTGGCCGGCTGTTGCGGGGTTTCGATGGTCAGCTTGCTGCCGAACACCTTGTCGGCCGGGGCCAGCACGAACTGCAGCGGGCTGCGCGCACCGTCAGCGGCGATCGCTTCGACCTTGGCGATGCTCAGCTCGCGGGTGTCCAGCACCAGCTGCTTGGCGTCCTTCTGCTTCCATTCCAGGGTGTAGGT
Source organism: Stenotrophomonas sp. 1337 (assembly GCF_031455455.1). Classification (NCBI taxonomy): domain Bacteria; kingdom Pseudomonadati; phylum Pseudomonadota; class Gammaproteobacteria; order Lysobacterales; family Lysobacteraceae; genus Stenotrophomonas; species Stenotrophomonas sp. 1337. The sequence continues at coordinate 13,051 of NZ_JAVDSR010000012.1, forward strand.
GGCGGTGCCGCCGATCTGCTTCTGGTCGAAGTCCAGCTTCAGGTCCAGCGCGATGTCCTTGACGACGACCTTGTCCGGCTCGGCGTACGAGCTTTCATCGTGGCTGCGGTTTTCGGCGTTCACGGGGGCGGCGGGAGCCTTCTGGGCAGTCGGAGCGGCGGCGGGTGCGGCCGCCTCCTGGGAGCAGCCGGCGGCCAGGGCCACGGCCAGCGGAAGGAGCATCAGCGGATTGCGCATGAATCGGGACCGTTACGGGGAACAAACCCCAATGGTACCTCTCCCCCGGCCGGGAAGCGTTGCGCGGTGCGGGGTAATGGCCGGCCCCGCGATGGCCCGGCAGGTGCCAACCTTGGTTGGCACGGACCTGTCAGCGCTCGCGGACGGGCGTGTGCCAACCAAGGTTGGCACCTACCAGGACCGTGCCGGGACGTTGCGTGGTAGCGCCGGCCGGGCCATGCCCGGCGACCGTCAAGGCTTACAGCTTGTAGCCGGAGTGGATCGAGACGATGCCGCCGGTGAGGTTCTTGTAGTGGCAGCGCTCGAAGCCGGCCTGCCCCATCATCGCCTTCAGTTCTTCCTGCGGCGGATGCTTGCGGATGCTCTCGGCCAGGTACTGGTAGCTGTCCGAATCGTTGGCGAACAGCTTGCCCAGCTTCGGCAGGATCTTGAACGAGTGGAAGTCGTAGATCGGCTTGAACCAGTCGGCGGTGACTTCGGAGAACTCCAGCACACGGGCCTGGCCGCCCACCTTCAGCACGCGGAACATCTCGCGCAGGCCAGCGTCCTTGTCGGTCACGTTGCGCAGACCAAAGGCGATGGTCACCAGGTCGAAGCTGTTGTCCGGGAACGGCAGGGCCTCGGCGTTGCACTGCACGTAGTCCAGGCCCAGCACCAGGCCGCGGTTGGTCAGGCGGTCACGGCCGACCGACAGCATGCCGGCGTTGATGTCGCCCAGCACCACCGAGCCCTCGGCACCGACGCGCTCCTTCAGCAGCGCGGCGATATCGCCGGTGCCACCGGCCAGATCGAGCACGCGGTCACCCGGCTTCACCTGCGCGGTGGCGACGTAGTAGCGCTTCCATGCCCGGTGCACGCCCATGCTCATCAGGTCGTTCATCAGGTCGTAGTTGCGCGCGACCGACGTGAACACCTGGCCGACCAGCTTCTGCTTGTCCTTGGCGTCAACGTCGCGGAACCCGAAATGGGTGGTACCGGATTTGTAGGGGGATTCGCTCATGCCCCCGATTATCGCACCGCCGGGCCCCCGCGGGGAACGCTGGCCGTATCATGGCGCCCCACGACCTACCGGAGCCCCGCATGATCACCACGCCCGACTACCAGGCCCTGCTGCAGACCGCCATTGCCGAAGCCCGCCAGGGGCTGGCCGAGGGCGGTGTGCCGATCGGCGCGGCGCTGTACCACAACGACGGCCGCCTGCTCGGCTGCGGCCACAACCGCCGCGTGCAGGAAGGTGACCCGTCCGTGCATGGCGAAACCGATGCCTTCCGCAAGGCCGGCCGCCAGCGCCGCTACCAGGACACCATCATGGTCACGACCCTGGCCCCGTGCTGGTACTGCTCCGGCCTGGTGCGGCAGTTCAACATCGGCACGGTGGTGGTCGGCGAATCGCGCACTTTCCAGGGCGGCATCGACTGGCTGCGGGAAAACGGCGTCAACGTGATCGACCTGGACAGCCAGGAATGCGTGGACCTGCTTGGCGGTTTCATTGCGCAACATCCGGAAATCTGGAACGAAGACATCGGCGAATGAGCATCCGCCACGGCTGATGAGCCCGCCTTGATGAACGCTTCAGTGCCGGCACAGCCTTGTGCCGGCAGCGTCTGCACGCTTCAACGTGAACTGCTGCGCAGTCAGCTGCGTGCGGTCAACACGCGCCACTAACATCCTGCTGCGCAGCGACGTCTAGGGTGGAATGCAACCGGGGCCCCGCCCCGGATTGGAGCCGACCATGCAAGCGCATGCCGTACGTCCTCGCAGTGACCCGGCCCTGGCCGCGATCTGGAGCCGACTGCAGCAGCAATACGCACTGCACCAGCGCAGTGCCCCGTTCTGGAGCGCCTACCAGGACATGCAGCAGGATCTGCTGCACGACCATCCCCGCGACCTGGTGCGCCTGTGCAATGCGATGGCCGCCATGGCCGAACGCCTGGGTGCGGTTGAACACGCACAGCTGCTGCGCCATCGCCACGCTGGCTGCACATCACGCTGACGCGGCATGCACCGCCGCCCGGGCCACACTGTAATGGGCCCCCACTCCCTTCACCTCCAACCGATTGGATCGTCATGCACGCTGAAGTTCCCGCCATTCCCCCTGTCATCAATGTCGATGCGGAGCTGGATTACTGGCGCCGCCAGCACGCCGATGGCGCACTCGCGCACACCTCGTTCGGCACCTATGTCCCGTGGATCAAGTTCGCCTGTGATTCGCTGATCACCCAGCCACGCGCCAGCAACGCCCAGCGCGATGAGCTGTTCCAGACCCAGTACGCCCTGCAGATCATGCCGCGCCTGAGTGAAGCGCAGGCCCGCGAATTCGTCGAACGCTGCTGGCAGCACGTCTACCTGGCCAGCCCGGTGCGCAGCCAGGAAGCACCGCGCCTGCGCGCCTGAGTCCACGCCTGCTGCACGGCACCTGCACGGCCATGTGCCGATGATCGTCGCCATTCCCGTGGAACGATGACGATGAGCGCAAGGAACCTGTTCAATACGATCGCCAAGAAGGCCGCGGCCGCCACCGGCTCGCCGTGGACCTTCCTGGCCGCAGTGTCGATCGTCGTGCTGTGGGGCATCAGTGGCCCCATATTCAAGTTCAACGACACCTGGCAGCTGGTGATCAACACCGGCACCACCATCATCACCTTCCTGATGGTGTTCCTGATCCAGCACACGCAGAACTCGGACACCGCGGCGATGCAGATCAAGCTGGATGAGCTGATCCGCGCCACCGCCGAGGCCAACAACGAGCTGCTGGACCTGGAAGAGCTGGACGAAGAGCGCCTGGAAGAGATCCGCGCCGAGTACGAAAGAATGGCGCGCGAAGCCGGCGACGCATTGACGCGGGTACGCGCCTGCCGCACCGAGCGGCGCGACGACGAAGCGGTGTAGCCCTGCTCATTGACCGGTAGCGCCGGCCGCTGGCCGGCAACTGCACGATCCCTGTTGATCCCGCGCGCTGCCGGCCAGCGGCCGGCACTACCGGTCTGCGCGCTTACCCGCGCTCGTGCCAGCCGCCGCCCAGCACCTTGTACAGCGTGATGCGGTTGGCCTGCTGCGCCAGCTGTGTCTGCAGCTGGCTCTGCTGCGCGTTGTAGGCGGTACGACGTGCATCCAGCAGGGTGACGAAGCTGTCCAGGCCCGCGTCATAGCGCGCCTGCGACAGGCGGTTGGCCTGCTCGGCCGCTTCCACCAGGCGCTGCTGCGAGGCCGCCTGTTCATCCAGGCTGACATTCAATGCCAGCGCATCGGCGGTTTCGCGGAAACCACTCTGGATCGACTTTTCGTACTGCGCCAGCGCGATATCGCGGTCGGCGTTGGCCACGGCCAGGTTCGCGCGCAGCTTGCCGCCCTGGAAGATCGGCAAGGTGATCTTCGGCAGGAAGCTCCACACCCGCGTACCGCTGTCGAACAGGCCGGACAATTCACCCGAACCACTGCCGATGCTGCCGGTCAGCGAGATGCTGGGGAAGAACGCAGCGCGTGCGGCACCGATGTTGGCATTGGCCGCCAACAGCTGATGTTCCGCCGCCATGATGTCCGGGCGCTGCAGCAGCACGTCGCTGGGCAGGCCAGCCGGCGGTGGTGCCAGCGCAAGCACCTGCGGCGCGATGCTGTCCGGCAGCAGCGCCGGATCCAGCTGGCCACCGGCCAGCAGCGCCAGCGCGTTGCGGTCCTGGGCCAGCTGCCCACGCAGGCGTGCGGCATCGGTACGCGCAGTCTCGACCAGGGTGCGGGTCTGGGTCAGTTCCAACCCCGAACTGCCACCGCGCTCATGGCGTGCTTCGGCCAGGCGCAGCGAATCCTCATAGGTCTTCACCGTGGCTTCGGCGATTTTCAACTGTTGCGCGTCGGCACCGTAGGTCAACCACGCGGTGGCGGTCTCGGCCACCAGGCTCAGCTGCGCGTTGCGGCGGTTGGCGGCTACAGCGAAGTACTGCTGCAGCGCGGCTTCGCTCAGGTTGCGCACGCGGCCGAACAGGTCCAGTTCGAACTCGGCCACGCCGACGCCCGCGCTGAACTGCTCGGTGACCGGCACGTCGCCACCGCGGCGGTCCATCTGCCCGGTCACGGCCACGGCCGGTACCCGGTCTGCGCGCTGCACGCGATACTGGCCACGCGCCTTTTCGACGTTGAGCACGGCCACGCGCAGGTCGCGGTTGTTGTCCAGCGCCTGGCCGATCACCTGCTGCAGGCGCTCGTCGGTGAAGAAGTCACGCCAGCCGACCGCGGCCGCATCGGCCACTTCGCCCTGCGCGGCTTCGGCCGGCCACTGCGACGGAATGGCCGGGGCCACTGCGGTGTTCTTCGGCGCCAGGGTGCCGCAGCCGACAAGCGCCAGTGCCGCAGCGATGGAGAGGAACAGAGATGCACTTTTCATTGGAATGACTTCCATCGGTACTGCCGGATGGCAGGAGGTAGTGCCGGCCGCTGGCCGGCAACCTCATTGGATTCACATCAAGCGATCAGCAGCTGCCGGCCAGCGGCCGGCACTACCGTTTCAAATCAGCTGGTGGCGTTGCGCTTCTTGAACACGCGCTGCACCACGACGAAGAACAGCGGCACGAAGAACACGCCGAGTACGGTGCCGACCACCATGCCACCGAGCACGCCGGTGCCGATCGCCTGCTTGGCGCCGGAGCCGGCACCGCTGGAGATTGCCAGCGGCAGCACGCCCATGCCGAAGGCCAGCGAGGTCATGATGATCGGGCGCAGACGGTCGCGGACCGCGTGCATCGTCGCTTCGATCAGCCCCGCGCCCTTCTCCAGATGCTCCTTGGCGAACTCGACGATCAGGATCGCGTTCTTGCTGGTCAAACCCACCGTGGTCAGCATCGCCACCTGGAAATAGATGTCGCGCTCCATGCCACGGAAGGTATTGGCCAGCACCGCACCGAGGATGCCCAGCGGCGCCACCAGCAGCACCGAGGTCGGCACGCTCCAGCTTTCATACAACGCGGCAAGGCACAGGAACACGATCATCAGCGACAGGGTGTACAGCAGCGGCGTCTGCGAGCCCGCCTGGCGTTCCTGGTAGGACATCGCCGTCCACTCGACGCCGAAGCCCGCCGGCAACTGCTTGGCCAGCTGTTCGATCTCGGCCATGGCATCACCGGACGCCACGCCCGGGGCCGGTTCGCCCTGGATTTCGGTAGCCGACACGCCGTTGTAGCGTTCCAGGCGCGGCGAGCCGTAGTCCCAATGCTTGCTGGCGAAGGCGCTGAACGGAACCATCTCGCCCTTGTCGTTCTTCACCGACCAGAGATCGAAGTCCTCCGGCACCATGCGGAACGGCTGGTCAGCCTGCACGAACACGCGCTTGACGCGGCCGCGATCGATGAAGTCATCGATGTACGAGCTGCCCCACGCGGTGGCCAGAGTGGTGTTGACCTGGTCGATCGACAGGCCCAGCGAGCTGGCCTTGGCCACATCGATATCGATGCGGAACTGCGGGGTGTCTTCCTGGCCGTTCGGTCGCACGTTGGCCAGCTTCTTGCTGCCGGCCGCCAGGCCCAGCAGCTGGTTGCGGGCCGCCAGCAATGCCTCGTGGCCCTGGCCGCTGTTGTCCTTCAGGAAGAACGTGTAGCCGGAGGCCGTACCCAGTTCCGGAATGGCCGGCGGCGGGAAGGCAAAGATGAAGGCATCCTTGATCTGCCCCAGCGCGGCCATCGCACGTCCGGTGATCGGCATCACGCCGTCGTCGGCGTCACGATCCTTCCAGTCCTTCAACTTGACGAAGGCCATGCCCGCGTTCTGGCCCATGCCGGCGAAGCTGAAGCCCTGCACCGAGAACACCGATTCGACCGCACCCTTCTCGTTTTCCATGAAGTGCTTTTCGAGCGCGGCGATCGATTCCAGCGTGCGCTCCTGGGTTGCGCCCACCGGCGCCTGCACCAGCGCCATCAGCACGCCCTGGTCTTCGTTGGGCAGGAACGAGCTGGGCAGGCGCACGAACAGCACGCCCATCAGCAGGAACAGCGCGGCCACGATGCCCATAAACCGCCACGGGCGATGCAGAATGCCGCGCACGCCGCGCTGGTAGCTCTCGCTGGTGCGGTCGAAGCCACGGTTGAAGCCGTTGAAGAAGCGACCGGCGAAACCGCGGTGGGCGACATGGTGCTCCCCCTTCTTCAGCGGCTTGAGCATGGTGGCGCACAGCGCTGGCGTCAGCACGATCGCGACCAGCACCGACAACGCCATCGCCGACACGATCGTCGCCGAGAACTGCCGGTAGATCACGCCGGTGGAGCCGCTCATGAAGGCCATCGGCACGAACACCGCCGACAGCACCAGGCCGATACCCACCAGCGCGCCGGTGATCTGGCTCATCGACTTGCGGGTGGCTTCCAGCGGCGACAGGCCCTCTTCGGACATGATGCGCTCGACGTTCTCCACCACCACGATGGCATCGTCCACCAGCAGGCCGATGGCCAGCACCATCGCGAACATGGTCAGCATGTTCACCGAGAAGCCAAGCACCGACAGCACGCCAAAGGTACCCAGCAACACCACCGGCACGGCGATGGTCGGGATCAGGGTGGCGCGGAAGTTCTGCAGGAACAGGTACATCACCACGAATACCAGCACGATCGCTTCGAGCAGGGTCTGCACCACGCCCTTGATCGACACGCGCACGAACGGGGTGGTGTCGTACGGGATCTCGGCCTTCAGGCCGGCCGGGAAGAAGCCTTCCAGTTCCTTCAGCGTTTCATCGACACCGGCAGCGGTATCCAGCGCGTTGGCGCCGGTGGCCAGGGTGACCGCCAGGCCGCTGGCCGGCTGCCCGTTGTAGCGGGTGACGAAGTCGTACGACTCGGCGCCCAGCTCGACGCGGGCTACATCGCCCAGGCGCAGTTCGGCACCGTCCTGCGCACCGCGCACGATGATGTTGCGGAACTGTTCCGGGGTCTGCAGGCGCGACTGCGCGTTGATGGTGGCGTTGAGCTGCTGGCCCTTCACCGACGGCGCACCACCCAGCTGGCCGATGGCCACCTGCGCGTTCTGTGCCTTCACCGCAGCGACCACTTCCGGCACCGACATGCCGTAGGTGTGCAGCTTGTTCGGGTCCAGCCAGATGCGCATGGCGTACTTGCCACCGAACACCTGGATGTTGCCCACGCCCGGAACGCGGCTGAGACGGTCCACGACGTTGGAACCGACGTAGTCGGCGATGTCGTTGGCATCCATGCTGCCGTCTTCGGACACGAACGCGATGACGTTCAGGAAGCCCGAGCTGGACTTGGCCACGTTGATGCCCTGCCGCTGCACTTCCTGCGGCAGCAGCGGCATCGCCAGCTGCAGCTTGTTCTGCACCTGCACCTGGGCGATGTCGGGGTTGGTCCCGCTCTCGAAGGTCAGGGTGATGGTGGCCTGGCCATTGGACGAACTGTTGGAGGAGAAATAGATCAGGCCATCAAGGCCCTTCATGTTCTGCTCGATGATCTGCGTCACCGAGTCTTCGACCACCTTGGCCGAAGCACCCGGGTAGCTGGCGCTGATTTCCACCGCCGGCGGTGCGACGTTGGGGTACATCGAGATCGGCAGCTTGAACAGGGCCAGGCCGCCGGCGAGCATGATGATGATCGCGATGACCCACGCGAAGATGGGTCGATCGATGAAGAAACGTGCCATGGAGTTCTCCGCTTACTTCGCGCCTGCGGCCGCAGCTGCAGGTTGGGCGGCGGCCGGCTTGGCCGGGGCGGCGCCCTGTTCGGTGGCATTCACGGGCATGCCCGGGCCGATCTTCTGCAGGCCTTCGACGATGACCTTGTCGCCAGCCTTCAGGCCGTCCTCGACCAGCCACTTGTCGCCGACGGTGCGGCTGACCTTGACCGGGCGCACTTCGACCTTGTTGTCCTTGCCGACCACCATTGCACTGGTATCGCCCTTCGGATCGCGGGCGATGCCCTGCATCGGCACCAGCACCGCATCGCTGCGCACACCGCCGCCGATCACCGCGCGCACGTACATGCCCGGCATCAGCAGGCCATCGGGGTTGTCGACCCTGACCCGCAGCGCGAAGCTGCCGGTGGCCGGATCGACGCTGACTTCGGAGAACTCGAGCGTGCCCTTGTGTTCGAAGGTGCTGCCGTCTTCCATCAGGATGCTGACCGGCGTCTGCTGGTTGTCCTGCAGGCGGCCGGCGGCCAGTTCGCGGCGCAGCTGCAGCAGCTCGGCCGAGGACTGGGTCAGGTCGACGTAGATCGGGTCCAGCTGCTGCACGGTTGCCAGCGCCGTGGCCTGGCCGGCGCTGACCAGCGCGCCCTGGGTGACGCTGGACTTGCCGATGCGGCCGCTGATCGGCGCGGTGATGCGCGCATAGCCGAGGGTCACGTTGGCGGCATCCAGTGAGGCCTTGGCGGCGCCGACATCGGCCTCTGCCTGCTTCTGCGCGGCCACGGCGTTTTCCAGATCCTGCTGGCTGACCGCGTCGACCTTGGCCAGCTCGGTGATGCGCTTGGCGCTCAGCCGCGCCGCATTGGCGGTGGCTTCGGCGCGGGCCAGCTGTGCACGCGCACTGTTGGCCTGGGCGCGGTAGCTGGCGTCCTCGATCTGGTACAGCGGCTCGCCGGCCTTGACCATCCCACCCTCGGTGAACAGGCGCTTGGCGACGATGCCGTTGACCTGCGGGCGCACTTCGGCCACCAGGAAGGCGTTGGTGCGGCCCGGCAGCTCACGGGTCAGCCCGACGGTCTCGGACTTCAGCGTGACCACGCTGACCTGGCCCGGTCCCTGTTCGGGTGCCTGGGGTTGGCCGCCACAGGCAGCGACGGTGGCAGCGATCGCCAGCGACAACGCGAAGGGTCGGATTCGGCTCAGCAACATGATGGGAATGGCTCTTGAAGGGAGGGATCTCAGCAGGTGCTGATACGACGGTCCCTCCCCTTGCAGGAGTGAAGACCGCGCGGACAGCGCCCACCCGCGTGAAGTGGGAGCCGGGACAGGCCTGCCACGCACACGACGGGAATGATGGGAGGGAAATATACATACATGCGTGTTTGTTTGTAAAGCGGTACAATTCAGCCACGTTTCACCCGCACTCGTACCCGCTCATGGCCCGCAAAACCAAAGAGGACACCCAGGCAACCCGCGAAGGCATCCTGGATGCCGCCGAAGCCTGTTTCCACGAACACGGCGTGGCCCGGACCACGCTGGAGATGATCGGTGCCCGCGCCGGCTACACCCGCGGCGCCGTGTACTGGCATTTCAAGAACAAGGGCGAGGTGCTGACCGCGATCGTCGAACGGGTGCACCTGCCCTTCATGCAGGAGCTGGAGCGCACCTCCACCGACCAGCGCGACACGCCGGTGCATGACCTGCGCGCGGTGATGATCCACTCGTTCATCGAGCTGTCCGAGGACGAGCGCCTGCGCAAGACCATGGAGATCATGCTGCGCAGCGATGCCTCGGCCGACACCAGGGTGCTGACCGAACTGCAGCAGAGCGGTTTCCGCGATGCCCTGGACCGGATGGAACGCGCCCTGCGCCGTGCCCAGGACCTGGGCCAGCTGCGCGACGGCGCCGACCCGAAGATCGCCGCGCGCATGCTGCACGCCACCGTGCTCGGCGTGCTGCACGGGGCGATGGTCGAACCGGACCTGATGGACCTCAAGCGCGACGGCATGCTGGCGCTGGACATGACCCTGGCCGCCTACGTGAAGGAAGGCGTGTTCGTACCGGGTTCGGTGCCCGAGCCGCTGCCGGAGGCGTGACGGCGCCGCCGGGCATGGCCCGGCGCTACCGCAGATTCGGCCACAAAGGTAGCGCCGGGCCATGCCCGGCGAGTACGTAACGGGTCGGATCCCTCGCCATGGCGAGGGATCCGACCCTGCATAACGAAAAAGGCCGCCTTTCGGCGGCCTTTTCGCATTCCCGGTTACAGGATGTAACGGCTCAGGTCCGGGTCCTGCACCAGTTCACCCAGGTGCGCATCGACATAGGCACTGTCGATGGCCAAGGTTTCACCATCGCGGTCCGGTGCTTCGTAGCTGAGCGAATCCAGCAGGCGCTCCAGCACGGTATGCAGGCGGCGCGCACCGATGTTCTCCTGGCGCTCGTTCACCTGGAAGGCGATCTCGGCCAGGCGGTCGATGGCATCGGTGGTGAAGCTGACCTTGACGCCTTCGGTGGCCAGCAGCGCTTCGTACTGCTTGGTCAGCGCAGCCTTCGGCTCGGTCAGGATGCGCACGAAATCAGCCTTGCTCAGCGCACCCAGCTCCACGCGGATCGGGAAGCGACCCTGCAGTTCCGGGATCAGGTCGCTGGGCTTGGCCAGGTGGAACGCACCCGATGCGATGAACAGGATGTGGTCGGTCTTGATCGTGCCGTACTTGGTGGACACGTTGGAACCTTCCACCAGCGGCAGCAGATCGCGCTGCACGCCTTCGCGCGAGACATCACCGCCACCCACGTTGTCACCTCGCTTGGCGACCTTGTCGATCTCGTCGATGAACACGATGCCGTGCTGTTCACAGGCCTCGATCGCGGCGGTGCGGATGTCATCCTCGTTGACCAGCTTGCCGGCCTCTTCTTCCTGCAGCAGCGGACGCGCGGCCTTGATGGTCAGCGTGCGCTTGTGGGCCTTGGCGCCACCACCGAGGTTGGCGAACATCGACTTCAGCTGCTGGCCCATTTCCTCCATGCCCGGCGGGGTCATGATGTCCATGCTGACGTTGGCGGTCAGGTCGAGCTCGATCTCGCGATCGTCCAGCTCGCCGTTGCGCAGCATCCTGCGGAACTTGATGCGGGTCTCGTTGTCCTGCGCCGACGGTTCGTTGCGCGCAGCCTCCGGGTCGAAGCCGATGCCACCGCTGCGGCGCGGCAGCAGCGCATCGAGGATGCGGTCTTCGGCGCGCTCTTCGGCCTGCGTGCGCACGCGCACCTTGGCCTGCTCGCGGTACAGCTTGACCGCGGTATCGGCCAGGTCACGGATGATCTGCTCGACATCCTTGCCGACATAGCCGACTTCGGTGAAGCGGGTCGCTTCGACCTTGACGAACGGCGCGTTGGCCAGCGTGGCCAGGCGGCGCGCGATCTCGGTCTTGCCGACGCCGGTCGGGCCGATCATCAGGATGTTCTTGGGCATGACCTCGTTGCGCAGCTCGGGCTGCAGCTGCATGCGGCGCCAGCGGTTGCGCAGGGCGATGGCGACCGCGCGCTTGGCGTCGTGCTGGCCGACGATGTGCCGGTCCAGCTCCTGCACGATCTCGCGCGGGGTCATGGTGGCGGAGGAAACTTCGATCTTGTGCGGCATGGGTGTGCTCACGAATGCGTTGTCGGTAGCGCCGGGCCATGCCCGGCGGATCAGGAATGCGTGTGACGGTTCCCCGTCACAACTCCTCGACCACCACGTTGCGGTTGGTGTAGATGCAGATGTCACCGGCGATGTTGATCGCTTCGCTGGCGATGGTGCGTGCATCCAGTTCGGTGTGCGCCATCAGCGCGCGTGCAGCGGACAGCGCATACGAACCACCGGAACCGATGGCGATGATGCCGTCCTCCGGCTCGATCACGTCGCCGGTGCCGCTGATGATCAGCGAGGTTTCCTTGTCGGCCACCGCCAGCAGGGCTTCGAGCTTGCCGAGGCGGCGCTCGGTGCGCCAATCCTTGGCCAGTTCCACCGCGGCGCGCTGCAGCTGGCCATGCTTTTCCAGCTTGGCTTCGAACAGCTCGAACAGGGTGAAGGCATCGGCGGCGGCACCGGCAAAGCCGGCCAGTACCTGGCCATCGCGGCCAAGGCGGCGGACCTTGCGTGCGTTGCCCTTCATCACCGTGTGGCCGAGGGTGACCTGGCCGTCGCCGGCAATGGCCACGTGCTCGCCGCGACGAACGCAGACGATGGTGGTGGCGTGGAAAACGGTGGGATTCTGACTGGGGTCCATGCGGCCTCCGATAGCTGTTCACGGGACATGGGGACAGCCGCCGAAGCGATCAAGCCCGCACCGATAGCTGCCGTTCAGCGCTTGGCATGCGATGGCCGGTCCGGATTGGGTTCAATGCCCCACGCCACGTACCAGTCTTCACCCTGGGTTTCGATCGGGTGCTGGGTGCGGCCCGAGCCGTTGCCACAGGCCAGTGCGTCGGCAGCGCAGTAACGGTCGCAGCCCCAGCAGATGCGCTCGGGGTGCTTGGGGCGCAGCGGAATGGGCTTTGCCATGGTCGGCATCTCGTCGTGGCCTGCGGCCACGATGCACCGGCGACCACTGCCCCGCCCTGATCCAGATCAAGCGGCGGCCGTTCCGGTAGCGCCGGGCCATGCCCTGCGAGCGCGCAGTGCGGGCGGCGTCGCGTACACGACACATGGATCGCACAGCCGCCGGGCATGGCCCGGCGCTACCCCCCCGAGTCGGGCGGGTCTTTGCGACGTTTCGCGCGCGGATGCGCCGCATCGTAGACCTTGGCCAGATGCTGGAAATCCAGGTGGGTGTAGATCTGCGTGGTGGCGATGTCGGCATGGCCGAGCAGTTCCTGCACACCGCGCAGGTCACCGGAGGATTCCAGGATGTGGCTGGCGAAACTGTGCCGCAGCATGTGCGGGTGCACGTGCTTGAACAGGCCCTGGCGCTGCCCCAGCTGGCGGATGCGGATCTGCACCGCGCGCTGGCTGATCGGCCCGTTGCGGCCGGGGAAAACCGGTGTGGCGCCACCACCGCCACTTTCGCTGCGCCAGGTCAGCAGCGCTTCGCGTGCCGGCTTTCCGAAGGGGACGCGACGTTGCCGGTTGCCCTTGCCCATCACGTTGACCAGGCCGCTGGCGAAATCCAGATCGCGCCAGGTCAGCGCACAGACTTCGCTCAAGCGCAGGCCGGAGGAATAGAACAGTTCCAGCAATGCGCGGTCACGACGACCCAGCTCGCCTTCCGGCTCCAGTTCAACCAGCTGCACGGCTTCATCGGCGTCGAGTACCTGCGGCAGCCGTCGCGGCGCACGCGGCGCCTTCAGTGTCGCTGCCGGGCTGGCCTCGATGCGGCCATGCTTGAGCAGCCAGGCATAGAAGCTGCGGCAGGCCGACAGCCGGCGTTGCAGGCTCTTGGCCGACAGGCCGCGGCGGTGTTCATCGGCAACGAACTGGCGCACCGCGTCGGTATCCAGCGCCTCCACGGCCACCCCGCGGGGTTCGGCCCACACCGACAACGCGTCCAGGTCGCGGCGATAGGCATCGAGCGTATGCGCCGACATCCGCCGCTCCACCTGCAGGTGCTGCAGGAACGCCTGCACCGCGCTCATCGTCGTCGTTTCCCGCTCAATCCGCGAAGCGCTTGAGCCCGGTCACCAGGGCCTCACCCATCATCCGCAGGAACAGCGTGCCCATGCCGGGATAGAAGCGGTTCGGATCATGGCTGCCCACCGCGATCAGGCCAACACCCGGCAGCGGCAGCAGCGCGGTGGTCTGCACCTCCTCGCTGCGCGCGCCGTACAGCACCGCGTTCTTGTCGCCGTGCAGGCGGCCGCAGATCGGCTCACCATCCTTCAGGCAGTCGCGGAACGGGCCCAGCTGCGCATCATCGGCAGCCAGCACCTGTAGCCACTCGGCCTGCTCCAGCCCCGCCACCGGCGCATGCACGACCAGCCGTACCAGATCGCCGGCGAAATCTTCCTGCAGTGACGCCGCCATCGCGCGCAGCGTGTCGGCGGCGTTGTCCTGCTTCATCAGGGCCAGGGTGAGCTGATGCGTGCGCACCGCCAACCGCTCGTTGACCTGCGCGGTCGCGCCCAGGTCGGCCAACCGTCGCGCCAGCTCGCGGTTCTTCTCGCGCAGCACTTCCAGCTGGTAGCTGGCCAGCGATGCGGTCGGGCCGTCATCGCGTGGCACCACCAGGGTCAGCGCCAGGTCCGGGAACTGCTTGAGGAAACCCGGATGGCGCCGCAACCAGGCGGCGACTTCATGGGCACCGAGCTTGTCGACGGTCTCAGTCATGCGATCCACTCCCCTTCGAAGACGAATGCGGTCGGGCCCGCCATCACCACCGGCTGGCCATCGCCCGGCCACTGGATGCGCAGGTCGCCACCAGGCAGGCTGATGCGCGCATCGCGCTGCAGGCGGCCGCGATGCATCAGGGTCACTGCCGCCGCGCAGGCGCCACTGCCGCAGGCCAGGGTTTCACCGACGCCGCGCTCGAACACGCGCAGGCGCACATGTTCCGGGCCCATTACCTGGGCGAAGCCCACGTTCACCGACTTCGGGAACGAGGCATGCTGCTGCAGCAGTCCGCCCACGCGCTCGACCGGTGCGGCATCGACCAGGCCCACTTCAATCACCGCGTGCGGATTGCCCATCGACACCGCCGCGAAGCGCACGGTCTCACCCTGCAGTGGCAGCAGGTACTCCTCGCGCGGGTGGGCGAAGCCGATCAGCGGCACCTGCGCCGGATCGAACAGCGGCACGCCCATCGCCACCGCGTACTGGCCATCGCCGAGGACATCCACGGCGTGGCTGGCCAGCGGGCTGTCGATGACGAAGCGGTCGCCCTGCGCACTGCCCTCGCGCACCAGCCAGGCAGCGATGCAGCGCGCGCCGTTGCCGCACTGCTCGGAATTGGAACCATCGGCGTTCCAGATGCGGTAAGAGGCGACGGAGCCTTCGGCGCGCGGCGGCTCGATGGTCAGGATCTGGTCGCAGCCGACGCCGGTATGGCGGTCGGCCAGGCGCGCGGCCAGTTCCGGGGTGGGCGGCGGCGTGCCGTCGCGCAGGTCGATCACTACGAAATCGTTGCCCGCGCCGTGCATCTTGCTGAAGCGCAGGCCGTTGGTACCGGCCTTACTCATTCCCGTCGTCCACCTTCTTGGCCGGATCAGGAGTGACGGACGGACTGCCGTCGCGCGGGGCCTGGGTGGCAGCAGGCGTGGCGTCGGCATCAGCGGCCGGTTCGACGGTTTCTTCCACCGGCACCGGCTTCTGCGGCAGCACCAGCGGGCCCTTGTTGCCGCATGCGGCGAGGAACAGCAGCGAGGCCGCTGCCAGCGGAATCAGGATGACATTGCGATGGGGGATGTTCATGCCCCGAGTATAGCCATTGGCGGCTGAGCGGTTGGTGCAGGGTGCCGCGTCAGGCATCCGCCGGGCATGGCCCGACGCTACCGCAACCCAGCACCCCTGGTAGCGCCGGGCCATGCCCGGCGGGAGAGATCAATCGGCCGGCGGCAGCGGCCGGGTCCACAGCCAGATCGCCACCACGGTCATGCTGCCGATGGAGAACCACTTCACCCAGGCCACCGGCACGCACCACAGCATGATGCCGGCGCACACCGCCATGGTGATCGTGGCCATCCATTTGCCGTAGCGGCTCACCGCACCATGTGCCTGCCAGTTGGCGATGGCCGGGCCGAAGCGCGGGTGCTGCAGCAGCCAGCCGTGCAGGCGCTCGGAGCCGCGCGAGGCGGCCCAGGCCGAGATCAGGATGAATACGGTGGTAGGCAGCCCCGGCACGAAGATGCCGACGATGCCGGTGCCCAGGCTGGCATAGGCCAGCAGCCACCACGCCCAACGGAACCGCACCGGCCGGGCGGGCGTTGGCAGGTCCTTGGTGGCAGGCGGTTCGGGCGGGCGCATCGCGCAAGGATACCGAGCGCAGGTGGCGGCGGCGATATCACCGCCGCCACGATGCGTCATTCCGTCGCAGCACCGGCCGCGGGCGTTTCGACGCCCAGCTGCTGCAGCACGAATGCATACGACTCGGACAGTTCGCGGTAACGCTGGAAGCGCCCGGACTTGCCGCCGTGGCCGGCTTCCATGTTGGTGCGGAACAGGATCGGGAAGGTGCTGGTGTTGTCATCACGCAGCTTGGCCACCCACTTGGCCGGTTCCCAGTACTGCACCTGCGAATCCCACAGGCCGGTACCCACGAACAGCGACGGATAGGCCTGCTTTTTCACGTTGTCGTAGGGCGAGTAGGACAGCATGTACTCGTAGTACGGCTTCTGCTCGGGGTTGCCCCACTCGTCGTACTCGTTGGTGGTCAGCGGGATGGTCGGGTCGAGCATGGTGGTGA
This sequence comes from Stenotrophomonas sp. 1337, assembly GCF_031455455.1. NCBI lineage: Bacteria > Pseudomonadati > Pseudomonadota > Gammaproteobacteria > Lysobacterales > Lysobacteraceae > Stenotrophomonas > Stenotrophomonas sp. 1337. Next base: position 29,274 of record NZ_JAVDSR010000012.1, read on the forward strand.
CCACGTCCACGAACGGCACCTGCGCCACCAGCACGCGGTAGTCCTGTGGCGCCTGGTTGGCGATGGCGCCCATCAGCAGGCCACCGGCGCTGCCACCGGACGCGGCGACACGGTCCTTCGCCGCCCAGCCCTGTGCCACCAGGCCACGGGTGACGTCGATGAAGTCGTTGAAGGTGTTCTGCTTGTGCAGCAGCTTGCCGTTCTCGTACCAGTCGCGACCCATTTCCTGGCCACCGCGGATGTGGGCGATGGCGTACACCACACCACGGTCGAGCAGGCTCACCGCCGTCTGGTTGAAGTAGGGGTCCATCGACATGCCGTAGCTGCCGTAGGCGTACTGGAACAGCGCGCCGGTGCCATCCTTCCTGTAGCCCTTGCGATAGACCAGCGACACCGGCACCTTCACCCCGTCGCGCGCGGTGATCCACACCCGATCAGTCTCGTACTTCGAGGCGTCATAGCCGATCACCGGCTGCTGCTTGAGCTGGCGACGCTCGCCGGTGGCGGTGTTCAGTTCGTACACCGTGGTCGGCGTGGTCATCGAGGTGTACACGTAGCGCAGCCACGTGGTGTCAGCCTCGGTGTTGTCGCCCAGGCCCATCGAATAGGCCGGTTCGTCGGCCTTTACGTAGTCGTTGCGACCGTCCTTGAACAGCAGGCGGATGCGCTCCAGGCCTTCGGAACGTTCGGCGATGGCGGTGTAGGTATCGAACAGTTCGAAGCCTTCGATGAACACCGCATCGTCATGGGCGATCCAATCCTTCCACTGCGCACGCGAGGTGGCATCGGTCGGTGCGGTCACCAGCTTGAAGTTCTTCGCGCCATCGTTGGTGCGGATCACCCAGCGGCCGTCGTAGTGGTCGGCGTCGTACTCCACGTCGCGTTGGCGCGGGGCGAGCACGGTGAACGTGGTCGGGTCGCTGGCCGGCGCGTAGCGCTCTTCGGAGGACACGGTGCTGTGCACGCCGATGGTGATGAAGCGATCGTCGCGGGTGCGGCCGATGCCCATGTAGAAGCTGTCGTCCTTCTCTTCGTAGACGACGGTGTCGGCGCTGGCCGGGGTGCCCAGCACGTGCTTCTTCACCCGCACGGTCAGCAGGGTTTCCGGATCGTTCTCGACGTACAGCACAGTGCGGTTGTCGTCGGCCCAGACCAGGTCGCCGGAGGTGCCGGTGATCGTATCCGGCAGCACCGCGCCGGTGCGCAGGTCCTTGAAGCGGATGACGTACTGGCGGCGACCCACGTCATCGTCGGCCCAGGCCAGCAGCTGGTTGTCCTGGCTGACCTCCATCGAGCCGACGCTGAAATAGCCCTTGCCGGCGGCCATCGTGTTGACGTTGAGCAGGACCTCTTCCGGCGCGTCCATGCTGGCCTTGCGGCGCGCATGGATGGGATAGTCCTGGCCGGTCTCGTAGCGGCTGTAGTACCAGTAGCCGCGCTCGCGCGCCGGAACGCTGGCATCGTCCTGCTTGATGCGGCCGACGATCTCGCCGTACAGCGCATCCTCCAGCGGCTTCAGCGGTGCCAGCAGCTGGTCGGCGTAGGCGTTCTCGGCCTGCAGGTAGGCCAGCATGGCCTTGTCCTCGCGCTTGTCGTCGCGCAGCCAGTAATAGTCATCGTTGCGGGTCGCGCCGAACGGCGCCTTGACCACGTGCGGACGCTTCTCAACATCCGGCGGAACGGGCGGGGTGGCGGCGGTAGCGGTGCTGGTCATCAGGCTCGCAAGCAACAGGCAGAGAGTGGATTTCATGAAATAAGGCTCCTTGATCGGCAATGCAATGGCGTCCTTGCGCCTGAGTCTGGGTGGCAGGGGGGCTGCGGGCAACCCTGCGGATCGTCATGGGTGCGCGGGGGTAGTGCCGGCCGCTGGCCGGCAACGGCAGCAGACTGTTCATCCCGAGGTTGCCGGCCAGCGGCCGACACTACCGGGACACCCGGCGTACCATGTGGGGCATGAGTACCCTGCCCCACACGCCGGGCTACAGCCGGCGCAGCCACGAAATCGCTCCCTTCCATGTGATGTCCCTGCTGGCCCGCGCACAGGCGCTGGAACAGGCCGGTCACGATGTGATCCATCTGGAGATCGGCGAACCGGACTTCACCACCGCCGAGCCGGTCGTGCGTGCCGGCCAGGCGGCGTTGGCCGCCGGGCACACCCGCTACACCGCCGCACGCGGCCTGCCCGCCCTGCGCCAGGCGATCAGCGGTTTCTATCGCAGTCATTACGGCCTGGATATCGACCCCGAACGCATCCTGGTCACGCCGGGCGGCTCCGGCGCGCTGCTGCTGGCCAGCAGCCTGCTGGTCGACCCCGGCCGCCACTGGCTGCTGGCCGATCCCGGTTATCCGTGCAACCGCCACTTCCTGCGGCTGGTGGAAGGCGGCGCGCAGCTCGTTCCGGTCGGCCCCGAAACGGCCTACCAGTTGACCCCTTCGCTGGTGCAGCAGCACTGGAACGCCGACAGCGTCGGCGCGTTGGTGGCGTCGCCGGCCAATCCCACCGGCACCGTGCTGTCAGCCGATGAACTGGCGGCCCTCTCGGCTTCGCTGCATGCGCGCGGCGGCCACCTGGTGGTCGACGAGATCTATCACGGCCTGACCTACGGCCTGGATGCAGCGAGCGTGCTGCAGGTGGATGACAGTGCCTTCGTGCTGAACAGTTTCTCCAAGTACTTCGGCATGACCGGCTGGCGACTGGGCTGGCTGGTGGCGCCACCGGCGGCGGTACCCGACCTGGAGAAGCTGGCGCAGAACCTGTACATCAGCGCTTCGAGCATCGCCCAGCACGCGGCCCTTGCCTGTTTCAGCGACGAGGCGATGGCGATCTTCGAGCAGCGCCGCCAGGCCTTCCAGCAGCGCCGCGACTTCCTGCTGCCAGCCCTGCGCGAACTGGGCTTCCGCATCGAAGTGGAGCCGCAGGGGGCGTTCTACCTGTACGCCGACGTCAGCGCGTTCACCGATGACGCGCAGGCGTTCTGCGCACACTTCCTGGAGACCGAGCATGTGGCGTTCACCCCGGGCCTGGATTTCGGCTTCCATCGATCGAACCAGCACGTACGCCTGGCCTATACCCAGGAAGTGCCGCGGCTGCAGGAAGCGGTGGAGCGTATCGCGCGCGGATTGAAACGATTCCGGTAGCGCCGGGCCGTGCCCGGCGCTATCGTTCAACGAATACCCAACGAAAAACGCCGCCCGAGGGCGGCGTTTTTCATTTCATCATTTACCGCCCAACCGCTCCCACAGGAAGCTGTAGGCCAGTGCGGACATGTGCGCGGCCTGCGCGTTGTTGGCTGCACCGCCATGACCGCCTTCGATGTTCTCGTAGTAGGTCACGTCCTTGCCGGCATCGATCATCTTCGCGGCCATCTTGCGGGCGTGGCCCGGATGCACGCGGTCATCGCGGGTGGAGGTGGTGAACAGCACCGGCGGGTAGCTCTTCTTCGCGTCGAACAGGTGGTAAGGCGAGAAGGTCTTGATGAACTCCCAGTCGCTGGTGTCCGGGTTGCCGTACTCGGCCATCCACGAGGCGCCGGCCAGCAGGTGGCTGTAACGCTTCATGTCCAGCAGCGGAACCTGCACCACCACCGCACCGAACAGCTCGGGGTACTGGGTCAGCATGTTGCCGGTGAGCAGGCCACCGTTGCTGCCGCCCTGCACGCCCAGGTGCTTGGCAGAAGTGATCCTGCGGGTGACCAGGTCCTGGGCAACCGCGGCCATGTCTTCATAGGCCTTGTGACGGTTCTGCTTCAGCGCCGCCTGGTGCCAGCGCGGGCCGTACTCGCCACCACCACGGATGTTGGCGACCACGTACACGCCGCCCTTCTCCAGCCAGGCGCGGCCCATGCCGCCCGAGTACGACGGGGTCAGCGAAATCTCGAAACCACCGTAGCCGTACAGCAGGGTCGGGTTGGAACCGTCGAGCTTCATCGCCTTGTCGTGCACCACGAAGTACGGCACGCGGGTACCGTCCTTGCTGGTGGCGAAATGCTGCTCGATCACCTTGCCGTCGGCATCGAAGAACGCCGGCATGGTCTTGAGCACTTCCGGCGCCTTGCCGATGTCGGCGATCGCCAGGGTGGTCGGGGTCAGGTAGTCGGTGGCGGTCAGCCATACCGCATCGCTGTCATTGCTGTCGACCGCACTGACGCCCAGGGTGCCGAAAGCCGGCGCGCCGACGAAATCGCTCTTCTGCCAGCCCTTGGCGGTCGGAGTCAGCACCGACAGGCGGTTCTTGACGTCGTCCAGCACGTTCAGCACCAGGTGGTTCTTGGTCCACGAGGCACTGGCCAGCGAGGTGGTCGCGGTCGGGGTGAACAGCACCTCGAAGTCATGCTTGCCGGCCAGGAAATCATCCAGCTTGGTCACCAGCAGTGCGCCGGAGGCGTAGGTCTTGCCACCCACGGTCCACGGATCGCGCAGTTCCAGGGTCAGCCACTGCTTGTGCAGGCCCTTCTCGGCCGAGTTCGGCGCATCGATCCTGGTCAGCTTGCCATCGTCGCCGCGCAGGTAGATCTCGTTGTTGTAGAAGGCCAGCGTACGGCTGACCAGGTTGCGCTCGAAGCCCGGGGTGTCATCGTGCATCGCCGCGATGTACATGTCTTCCGGCTTGCCTTCATAGACCAGGCTGGCGGCGGACATCGGCGTGCCACGCTTCCACAGCTTGGCCACGCGCGGGTAACCGGAGGTGGTCATCGAGCCGCTGCCGAAATCGGTGTAGACGAACACGGTGTCGCGGTCGATCCAGCTCAGGCCGCCCTTCGATTCGGGACGGAAGAAGCCGTCCTTGATCCAGCTCTTGCTGGCCAGGTCGAACTCGCGGGTGACATCGGCGTCGGCACCACCGCGCGACAGCGCGATCAGGCAGCGGCTGTAATCCGGACGCAGGCAGTCGGCGCCGTGCCAGACCCAGTTTTCGTTCTCGGCCTTGTTCAGCGCATCCAGGTCGAGCACGGTTTCCCAGGTCGGCGAGGCCTTGCGGTACTCGGCCAGGGTGGTGCGACGCCACAGGCCGCGCTCGTGCTGCTTGTCCTTCCAGAAGTTGTAGTAGTAATCGCCGATCTTCTGCACGCCGGGAATCTTGGCGTCCGAGTCGAGCACCTCGCGGATGCTGCTCTCCATCTGCTTGAAGGCCGGGGTCTGCGCCAGGCGCGCCTCGGACTTGGCGTTCTGTTCCTTGACCCAGGACAACGGCTTGTCGCCGGTGACGTCCTCCAGCCAGGCGTAACGGTCGGTGTCTTCAGCGGCCACGGCGGTACCCACCGAGGCAGCGGTCATCATGCCGGCCAGCAGGCAGGCGGAAGCGAATCGTGACATTGCAGCTCCAGGCAGTCATTAGCCGTGGAACGCTAGCATGGATCACCGGGGCCGCCCCCGTGTCGAAGGTCAGGCCGTGGCGGTGTGCGCCTTGCGCGTACGTGTGGGGGAGCGCCGCCGGGCCTGCCCATGGTCGCGTCGCAGCGAGCGGAGCGCGGCCAGCGTAGGCAACGGGCAGCGCAGCAGTGCCCACCAGGCCGCCAACGGCATGCCGACCAGCCACAGCGGCAACCAGCCCAGCCAGGCACTGCTGCCGCGCGCGGCCGGCCACACCAGCACCACGGCCAGGCCAGCAAGGGCGAGCTGCGGCACCACCCGCAACAGGCGCGGATCGGCGCGTTCGCTGACGCGTTCAGTTGGCGGGCGGTGGCGGGGACGTGTGCGCATGCGGATTCTCCGGTGGTCGATGCCGGTCAGCTTGGCTGCGGGGCTTCTCACCGGCTGCGACACCATTGACGGATGGCGTGCACACAGTGACCATGCGCGGGCAAGCCCACTGGAGCCCGCTCCCGCATGACCTCGATCCGCCCGCTCTGCGCTGTGTTGCTGGCCCTGTCCCTGGGCGGTCCGGCAGTGGCTGCCAATTCCCCACCGTCGTCCCGCAACAGCGCCGCGGAAGCCTCTGCAGATGGGGTGATCGACCTGCAGCGCTTCATGGGGACCTGGTACGTGATCGGCCGCGTGCCGAACTTCATCGAGCGCGGCCACGTCGCCAGCGTCAACCAGTACGAGCTGCGCGAGGACCACAAGGTCGCCATCACCTATCGCTACCGCGATGGTTTCGGTGAACCGCTGCAGGAAATCCGTGCGCGCGCCAGCGTCGATCCCGACAGTGGCAACCACGGCTGGCGCACCTGGTTCTACCGGGTCGTGCCGACCCATTCGCGGGTACTGGAAGTAGCGCCGGACTATTCCTGGGCGCTGATCGGCTACCCGGGCCGCGAGATGGCCTGGATCTTCGCCCGCACGCCTGACATGGACAAGGCCCTGTACAAGGACCTGGCCGAACGCCTGCGCGACGAGTACGGGGTCAACACCGACAAGCTCAAGCGCGTGCCGCAGCACGCCGAGCAGGTGGGCAAGCTGGGCTACGAAGTACCAAACGTGCGTTGACTGCACACGGTGGTAGTGCCGGCCGCTGGCCGGCAACTGCACGGTGCTTCCCGCGTTCATGAGGTTGCCGGCCAGCGGCCGGCACTACCAGACATGAGGTTGCCGGCCAGCGGCCGGCACTACCCTGAACGATGCCGGGCGCCGCCCGGCATTCTGTTATCTGCGGCTGTAATGCGCGACCAGGCGGTCGCCCAGCATCTGCAGCAGCTGCACCAGCACCAGCAACAGGACCACCGTGACCAGCGCCACGTCGGTGTGCGAGCGCTGGTAGCCGTCGCGGAAGGCCAGGTCGCCCAGGCCACCGGAACCGATCGCACCGCCCATCGCGGTGAAGCCGATCAGGGCCACGGTGGTCACCGTGGCACCGGCAATCAGGCCCGGCCGTGCTTCGGGCAGCAGCACGCGGGTGACCAGCTGCCAGGTGGTGGCACCCATTGCCTGGGTCGCCTCGATCACCCCGCGGTCCACTTCACGCAGCGCGGTTTCCACCAACCGCGCATAGAACGGCGCAGCGCCGATGACCAGCGGCACGATCGCGCCACGTACGCCCAGCGAGGTGCCCATCATGAACAGGGTCACCGGGATCAGCACGATCATAAGGATGATGAAGGGCACCGAGCGCAGCAGGTTCACCACCAGCGCCAGCACGCCGTAGGCAACCGGCCGGCGTTTCAGCTGTGGCGCACCGAACAGGTACAGCAGCACGCCCAGCGGCAGGCCGATGGCCAGGGTCAGCGGCAGCGAACCGGCCAGCATCAGCAGGGTGTCGATGGTGGCCTGGCCGATGTCGGCCCACTTGCCTGCATCCAGGTGACGGAAGAAGCCGCCGGCGGTGGCGATGATCATCGACGCAGTTCCTCAACATGCACGCCGGCAGCCACGAATGCGGCCTGCGCGGCGGACTGGTCACCGCCCACCAGGGCGACGATCAGCTGGCCATACGGGGTGTCCTTGATCCGGTCGATACGCCCGGACAGGATGTTGTAGTCGACCCCGGTCTGCCGCGCGACGCTGCCGAGCAGGGGTTCGTAGGTGTCGGCGCCAAGGAAGGTCAGGCGCACGACACGGCCACCGACCGCGTCGAAATCGCGGTGCAGGGTGCCCTCGTCCACCTGCTCCGATTCGCTGACGAAACGGCGGGTGGTCGGGTGCTGCGGGTGCAGGAACACCTTCGTTACCGGGCCGGTCTCGACCAGCTGGCCGGCATCAAGCACGGCCACACGGTCGCAGACGCGACGGATCACGTCCATCTCGTGGGTGATCAGCACGATGGTCAGGCCCAGTTCGCGGTTGATCTTCGACAGCAGCGCCAGCACCGACGCGGTGGTCTGCGGATCGAGCGCGCTGGTGGCCTCGTCGCACAGCAGGATCTGCGGGCGGGTGGCCAGTGCGCGGGCGATGCCCACACGTTGCTTCTGGCCGCCCGACAACTGCGCCGGGTACTTGTCCGCATGCGCCTGCAGGCCCACGGTCTGCAGCAGCTCGGCGACGCGCGCATCGATCTCGGCCTTCGGCGTACCGGCCAGCTCCAGCGGGAAGGCGACATTGCCGGCCACCGTGCGCGAGGACAGCAGGTTGAAGTGCTGGAAGATCATGCCGATCCGGCGGCGCAGCGCGCGCAGGCCTTCCGGATCCAGCGCGGTGACATCTTCGCCGGCGATCAGCAGGCGGCCACCACTGGGCTCCTCCAGGCGGTTGATCATGCGGATCAGCGTCGATTTGCCCGCACCGGAATGACCGATGATGCCGAACACCTCGCCGGCCTCGATGGTCAGGTCCAGCGGCTGCAGCGCGCTGACCGCGCGGCCGGCAACGGCATAGGATTTGTGCAGGCGCTGGAACTCGATCACGGGATCAGCTCACCGGAAGGGCGATGGAAGGGGGCGTGCAGCCTACCAGCGCCGGCGCTCGCGCGCCCGCGCTATGGGCCAGAATGTTATTCCTTTTGGTTCTAAGCGGCCCGCATCGGTACATCGGCGGCGGTCAGAGCCCCTTCCCCAGCCAGATCGGTTCAGGGATGGTCCAACGGTTTCGGCGGCTCCTGCCGGTTCACCCGTTCGCGGTGCAGCAGGTACAGGCCCGAGGCGACGATGATTGCCGCGCCTGCCCAGGTGTAGCCATCGGGCAGCTGCCCCCAGAAGGCCAGGTCCCAGCCGATCACCCAGACCAGGCCGCTGTATTCGAGCGGTGCGATCATCGAGGCCTCACCCAGCTGGAAGGCCTTGGTCAGCGCGATCTGGCCCAGCGCCCCGGCCAGGCCCATGCCGGCAATCAACGGCGCATGTGCCAGCTGCAGCGGTACCCAGCCGGGAATAGCCAGCAGCCCGGCGCCGATGGCCATGATGACCAGGAACCAGACCACCATCGACTGCGAGGTGTCGGTGCGGGTCAGCAGGCTGACGGTGATCGCGGCGATGGCATAGGCGGTGGCGGCGGCCAGCACCATCAGGCCCGGCACCGAGATGAAACCGCCCACGCCCGGCCGCAGCACCACCAGCACGCCGACCAGGCCGATGCCGATGGCGACCCAGCGCCGCGGCCCGACCCGCTCGCCCAGCAGCGGCACCGACAGTGCGGCAATCAGCAGCGGCGCGACGAAATAAATGGTGTAGGCGGTGGACAGCGGCAGGTCGCGCAGGGCGAACACGAAGCAGCCGATCATCGCCATGCCCAGCCCGCCGCGCAGCAGGTGCAGCCCCCAGCGGCGCGGGATCAGAGAGCGCGGCCCGGCACTGGCCAGCACCCAGACCAGCACGAAGGGCAGCGACGCCGCGCCACGCAGGAAGGTGACCTGCAGCGAGGGATAGCCGGCCGAGAGCTGCTTCATGCCGGCGTCCATCAGCGAGAAACAGGCGACAGCAGCGACCATCCAGGCCACGGCGCGCGAAGGGGAGCGTTGCACGTTCATGGCCCATTATCGCCGACCGCGGGCGTTGCCGCCGCGACCGGCGCGATAGAATGGCCGCCACTGATTTCTGCGGAGTAACGCCCATGCCTTCCTTCGACGTTGTGTCCGAAGTCGACACCCACGAACTGACCAATGCGCTCGACCAGGCCAACCGCGAGCTTGCCACCCGTTTCGACTTCAAGGGCGTGGACGCCAAGTTCGAGCGCGACGGCGAAGTGATCACCCAGTCCGCACCGAGCGAGTTCCAGCTCAAGCAGATGAACGACATCCTGCGCGCTCGCCTGGCCGCCCGCAGCATCGACGTGCTCAGCCTGGAATATGGCGACGTGGAAACCAACCTTGCGCAGGCCCGGCAGAAGATCACCGTCAAGCAGGGCATCGAGCAGAAGATCGCCAAGAAGATCGCTGCGGCGCTGAAGGAAGCCAAGCTGAAGGTGGAAACCCAGATCAACGGCGACAAGCTGCGGGTGATGGGCAAGAAGCGCGACGACCTGCAGGACGCCATCGCCGTGCTGAAGGCCGGCAAGTTCGAACTGCCGCTGCAGTTCAACAACTTCCGCGATTGATCAACACCGCGATGTAGCGCCGGCCTACGTGGCCGGCCTCACTCGCGCAGCAGTTTGTACAGCGTTGTCCGCGAGATGCCGAGCTGGCGTGCGGCGAGGCTGAGGTTGCCTTCGGCGGTATGGGCGGCTCGCCGTGCCGCATCGCGCTGCTGGTCACGCAATGGTGCCGCCTGCACGGGCGCTGCGGCCGTAGCCGGTGAACGCGTCCGTGCGGCGCGCGGTGCCTGCAGATGCTGCAGATGGACCGCACTGCCCTCGCCCAGTCGCACCCGATGCGCAGGGCCGGGCTGCAGCAGTCGACGTCGCTGTGCTGCGCTGGCGCCGGCAAACAGCGTGTCCAGCGAAAGCAGCGGCAGCGGCCCACGCCGCGGCAGGCCGAGCAAGCGCCGGGCGACGCGATTGGCGCAAAGCAACTGGCCGTCTTCCTGCACCGCCAACAGGCCCTGCAGCGGTGATGCCAACCAGCGCGGATCATGCTGCACCGCCAGCAGATGCACATCGCTGAGCGTGTGCATCAATCGGTTCTCGATGGCCAGCGCTGCCTGCCGGAAATAGCCCTGCAGCAACGCCGGATCGCGTTCCCCCAGCCCAGTGATGTCGATCGCACCGCAGACCTGCCCCTGCAGGTCATGCAGCGGCTCACTCAGGCAGAACACGGGGGCGAACCGCTGCAGATAGTGTTCATTGCCGCGTACCAGCGCGGGCAGGTCGTCGGCCAGGCTGACCGCAGGCGCGGTGGTGCCGATCTCGGCCTCGCCCAGCCGCCGGCCCACCTGGATCGGCCGCAGCAGCGCTGCATCTTCCAGGCCATGGGCGCGATGCACGATCACCATGCCCTCGCGGTTGGCGCAGAACATCGTCCACCCGCGCGCACCGAACGCGGCCCACAACTGCTCCAGTTCCGGCTGCACGCAACGCGCCAGGCGGCGGTCATCGCGGGACTCCAAGCGGTGTCCATTGCCCTGCAACGGCGGGTAATACGGCTCCTGCCCGGGGCGCACACCGGCCGCATGCGAGCGCTGCCAGGACTGCTGCAACGGCAGGGGCAGCATCGCCAGCGACTGCACGTCGCCCTCGGCGAAGGCGGCCCGAGCCGCCACCAGCTGCTGTTGCCCGACTGTCGTGGCCATCATGCATGCAGCGTACACCCACACACGCCATGCCCGCGTTACATGCCAACAACGGAGCGTTTCCATTTTCGCCCGGCATTCATCCACGCATGGCGTGGATCCACGTGTCGACCAAGGTCGACACCCACCAACAGCCGCGTGGTCGCCACCCACCAAGAGCAGCCCATGCCGTTACGACAGATCGCGGGAGCCCACGATCACCCCAGCACAGCGCCAAGCCGGGAAATGCGCTTCCATTCTCGTCCGGCATTCATCCACGCATCGCGTGGATCCACGTGTCGACCAAGGTCGACACCCACCAACAGCAGCGTGGTCAACACCCACCAACAGCCGCGTGGTCGACACCCACCAACAGCAGCGGGAACCTGTCGAAGGCGGGGTGGGTCCGGTTGCGGGGGCGTGAGCCGCATGGGCCCGAGGCATGCCTCGGGCGGGTTGGGCAGGACGCCCAACCCGGGCCTTGCCGTGTGCGCAGGACAGCGCACACGAGCAAGCGGCGACCGAGCTTACATGGACGTACTTGCAGCGGCCCCCGCAACCGGACCCACCCCGCCATCCCACGGTATGCCCGCTGTTGCTGTTGCTGTTGCCATTGCCGTCGATTCGGCGGGTGCAGGGCGCAGCCCTGCAAACCCACCCCATCCTCACCTCACGCCGCGATCCGCAGAATCGGCTTCAACGTAATCCCCCGCGTGCTGTCCTCGGCCGCCTGGTTGATCTGCTCCAGCGGGTAGAACTTCACCAGCCTGTCGAACGGGAAGCGCCCCTGCTGGTACAGCGTCACCAGCTGCGGAATGAACACCTGCGGCACGCTGTCGCCCTCGACAATGCCACGGATGCTGCGGCCACCCAGCAGCAGGTTGTTCACATCGAAACTGGCAGTGGTGCCCAGCTTCGGCGCACCGACCACGCCCATCATGCCAAGCCCGCCGAGCGCTTCGATGCCGGCCGACAGCACTTCCGGGCGCCCGGTCGATTCCAGCGCGAAATCGGCGCCACCACCGGTGATCGCGCGCACCGCCTCGATCACATCGGTCTCGCGGCTGTTGACCACATGGGTGGCGCCCAGCTCCATGGCCAGCTGCAACCGCGAGGGCACCACGTCGATGGCGATGATGGTGGTGGCACCGGCGACCTTGGCCGCCATCACCGCACTCAGGCCGACCGCACCGGCGCCATAGCTGGCGAAGCTGCTGCCCGATCGCACCTGCAGCGAGTTGAGCACCGCACCGGCACCGGTCTGGATGCCGCAGCCCAGCGGACCGAGCAGCTCCAGCGGCGCATCGTCAGGCACCTTGATCGCATTGATCTCGCGCGCCAGCGCAAACGTGGCGAACGACGACTGTGCAAAGAAGTGATCGTGCAGCGGTTGGCCCTGTGCATCGGTGATGGCCGTATGGCCGTGGCCATCATCACCACCGAAATTCAGCGCGAAGAAATCGCGGCAGTACGCACCGTGGCCACCACGACAGGGATTGCAGTGGCCGCATTGGCCGTAGGTCAGCACGACATGGTCGCCGGCCTTCAGCTCGCGCACGTTGGGGCCGACCGCCTCGACGATGCCCGCACCCTCATGGCCCAGCACCGCCGGCAGCGGCACCGGATAGTACTGGTCACGCACGATCAGATCGGTATGGCACAGGCCGGTCGCTACGATCTTCACCAGCACTTCGTCGTCCTGCGGGCCGCGCAGGCGCGCCTGCTCGATGACAAAGGGCTGTTCCTTGCCGCGCACCACCGCGGCGGTGATGTCACGCGATCCACTGTTGCTGCTCATCGTTGCGTTCTCCTCGATCAGATGGGATAGGCCGGGGCTTCGCCCTTGACCGTCATCCATTGCCACTGGGTGAATTCCTCCACGTTGGACGGGCCGCCGATGCTGGTGCCGTTGCCGGACGCCCCTACCCCACCGAAGGGATTGATGACCTCGTCGTTCACGGTCTGGTCGTTGATGTGCAGCAGACCGGTGCGCAGGCGCTCGCCCAGCTTCAGCGCGCGGCCGACATTGCGGGAGACGATCGCCATCGACAGGCCGTACTCGCTGTCATTGGCCAGGCGCACGGCTTCGTCGTCGTCATCGAACGGCACCACCACCGCTACTGGCGCGAAAATCTCTTCGTTGAACGCCGGATTGTCGACACTGACGTTGCCGAGCACGGTGGGTGCGAAGAACAGGTCCTGGTGGGTGCCGCCGGTTTCAAGCGTGGCACCGGCCTTCACCGCGTCGTCGACCACACGCGCCGCATGGTCGCGTTGCGCGGCATTGATCAGTGGGCCCAGCGCAACATCCTCGCGTGCCGGGTCACCCACCTTCAGCGACTTCGCCTTGGCCACCAGCTTCTGCAGGAAGGCCTGGTGGATGCTGCGCTGTACCAGCACACGGCCGGTGGCCATGCAGATCTGGCCCTGGTGCAGGTACACGCCCCAAGCGGTGTTGGCCACGGCCAGGTCGAGATCGGCATCGTCAAGGATGATCAGCGCGTTCTTGCCGCCCAGCTCCAGCGACACCTTTTTCAGGTGCTTGCCGGCGGCTTCGCCAACCTTGCGTCCGGCCGCCGTCGAGCCGGTGAACTGGATCATCGCCACATGCGGGTCGCTGGTCAGCGCGGCACCGGCGGCGCCGTCGCCGGGCAACATCTGCAGCACACCCTGCGGAAGACCAGCCTGCTCGAACAGGCGTGCGATCACCGCACCACCACACACCGCCGTGCGCGGGTCCGGCTTGAGCACCACGGCATTGCCGAGCGCGATCGCCGGTGCCACCGCGCGCATCGCCAGGTACAGCGGGAAATTGAACGGAGAGATCACCCCGACCACACCCAGCGGACGGCGCCGCGCCAGGTTCAGCCGCCCAGGCTCGGACGGCAGGATCTCACCCACGCTGCGCGAAGGGAGCGCGGCGGCCTCATGCAGCGCCTTGATGGTCACCTTGGCCTCGAAACCAGCCTTCAGGCGGGTGGAGCCACTTTCGCGGACCAGCCAGTCGATCAGCGTATCGATGTTTTCTTCGGCCAGGCGTGCAGCCTTGCGCAGCACCTCGGCGCGCTGTTCGTACGGCGCTGCCGCCCATGCCTGTTGTGCCTGCGCCGCCGCGGCCGCCGAACGTGCGACCTGCGCCGCATCGGCCAGGCCGATTTCGCCAAGCGAGTGCCCGGTGGCGGGCTCGATCACCGGCTGGCGCTGTGCAGCGGCGCTCCATTGACCGTCGAAGAAGGCGCCTGACCAGAGTGCGTCCGGCAGCCATGGGGAAGATGCAGTCATGAAAAGTCCTCCTGTGTCGTGCCGCCATTGCACGCCTGGCCCGCAGCGTCGGCAATCGGCCATTGGCGTGATATCGGCAAGGAATTGAATCGATGGGAATTTCCAGCATCGCCGTTGTCCAGTTCCTGCACAGTGAACGGCGCCCCTGCAGCGGCCCGCCTACAATGGCCACCCCCGCCAGCCGATGCGCCCGCCATGACCGACACCCCCCTGCCCACCGATGACCCGATCGCCGCCACCCGCCTGTGGCTGGAGCGCATCGTCATCGGCCTGAACCTGTGCCCGTTCGCCAAGGCGGTGTACGTGAAGGACCAGGTCCGCATCGTGCTGAGCGACGCGACCACACCCGAAGCCCTGGTGGAAGAACTGGCCGAGGAACTGGTGCTGCTGCGCGACACGCCGGCCGAGCAGATCGATACCACCCTGATCGTGCATCCGCAGGTACTGACCGACTTCCTCGACTACAACGACTTCCTCGACAACGCCGATGCGGCGATCGAGGCGCTGGACCTGCAGGGCATCCTGCAGGTGGCCAGCTTCCATCCGGACTACCAGTTCGATGGCGTCGCCGCCGATGACGCCAGCAACTACACCAACCGCGCGCCCTACCCCACCCTGCACCTGCTGCGCGAAGACAGCGTGGCACGCGCGGTGGATGTCTACCCGGACCCGGACGTGATCGTCGAGCGCAACATCCAGACCCTGGACCGGATCGGTGTCGAGGGCTGGCACCGTCGCCTGCGCGGCGACGACCTGTCATGAGCACGGTGCCGCCGATTGCCACCTGGCCGGCTGCGCCGCTGCACGGCAGGGTGGTGCTGGTCACCGGCGGTGCCAACGGCATCGGCCGCGGCATCGCCCAGGCGGTGCTCGGGGCCGGCGGCCGTGTGCTGATCGGCGATCTGGATGTGGAGGCGGGCCATGCCTGCCTGGCCGAATGGCAGCGCGGCGATGATGCCGCGTTCCAGCGGCTGGACATCACCGACGAAAGCAGCGTGCGCGACTTCATCGCAGTGGCCCTGCAACGCTTCGGGCGCATCGACGGCCTGGTCAACAATGCCGGCATCGCCGGGCCGCACGGCACCCTGCTGCAGGACATGGAGTGGGAAGAATGGCAGCGCCGACTGTCATCGCTGCATGGCGCGTTCCTGTGCAGCAAGCACGCATTGCCGGCGTTGTCGGCCGACGCAGGCGCGATCATCAACATCGCATCGACGCGCGCCTGGCAGTCCGAGGCGCACAGCGAAGCCTACGCTGCGGCCAAGGGTGGGCTGGTGGCCTTCACCCATGCACTGGCCATCAGTGCGGGACCGGCGGTGCGGGTGAACAGCATCAGCCCCGGCTGGATCAGCACCGATGCCTGGCAGGCGCCGTCACGCCGGCACGTGCCGCAGTACTCGGCCACCGACCACGCCCAGCATCCGGTTGGCCGCGTCGGCGAACCCGAGGACATCGGCGCACTGGCGGTGTACCTGCTGTCCTCGTTGTCCGGCTTCAGCACCGGCCAGGATTTCATCGTCGACGGCGGCATGACCCGGAAGATGATCTACGCCGATTGAAAGCGGGACGCCCCGGTAGCGCCGGGCCATGCCCGGCGGCTTTCCTACGCCGCGCTACGTGCTCGCCGGGCATGGCCCGGCGCTACCGGAGCGCTGCCCTTTTTTGCGTTTACGCCATGCCGGAGCATTCCGGTAGATCCACGCCATGCGTGGATGGCGGCAACCTGCTTACGCCATGCCCGAATGGCGCAGCAGTGCGTCGATCTGCGGCGCACGGCCGCGGAAGGCCTTGAAGTTCTCGGCGGCCGGGCGGCTGCCGCCGCGCGACAGCACCTCGTCGCGGAAACGCGCGCCGGTTGCGGCCAGCGCCTGCGGCGCTTCCTCGAACGCGGCGTAGGCATCGGCGCTCAGTACTTCGGCCCACTTGTAGCTGTAGTAACCGGCGGCATAGCCACCGGCGAAGATATGGCTGAACTGGTGCGGGAAGCGATTCCAGCTCGGCGGATGGTTCACCGCCACTTCCGCACGCACCCGCTCAAGCAGTGCGAGCACGCTGTCCTGCGCCGCCTCGAACTGGCTGTGCAGCAGCATGTCGAACAGACCGAATTCCAACTGGCGCACGGTGGCCATGCCGCTGTGGAAGTTGCGTGCGGCCAGCATGCGCTCGTACAGCGCGCGCGGCAGCGGCTCGCCGGTTTCCACATGCGCGGTCATGCCCTGCAGGTGGTCCCATTCCCAGCAGAAGTTCTCCATGAACTGGCTGGGCAGCTCCACCGCATCCCACTCCACGCCGTTGATGCCGGCCACGCCCAGTTCGCCGATGCGGGTCAGCAGCTGATGCAGGCCATGGCCCATTTCATGGAACAGCGTGGTCACTTCATTGTGGCTGAAGGTTGCCGGCTTGCCATCGGCACCACGGCCGAAGTTGCACACCAGGTACACCAGCGGCGTCTGTACGCTGCCATCGGCGCGCTCGCGGCGGTTGCGGCAGTCATCCATCCACGCGCCGCCACGCTTGCCCTCGCGGGCGTACAGGTCCAGGTAGAACTGGCCCACCAGGGCGCCCTGCGCATCCACCAGGCGGAAGAAGCGCACGTCCTCATGCCAGACCGGCGCGCTGTCTTCCTGCACGCGCAGGCCGTACAACTGCTCGATCACCGAGAACAGGCCGCCGAGTACCTTCGGTTCGGTGAAATACTGCTTCACTTCCTGCTCGGAGTAGCTGTAACGCGCCTGCTTCAGGCGGTCGGCGGCGAACGCCAGATCCCAGGCCTGCAGGCTATCGATACCGAGATGCTCGCGGGCGAACTGCTCCAGCTCGGCGCGGTCCTTGGCGGCGAACGGCTTGGCGCGCGCGGCCAGGTCACGCAGGAAGCCCAGCACTTCGGCGGGGTCGCTGGCCATCTTGGTGGCCACCGAATAGTCGGCGTAGGAATCAAAGCCCAGCAGCGCGGCCAGCTCGGCACGCAGTGCAAGGATGCGATCGATGTTGCCGCCGTTGTCCAGCGCATCGTCGCCGAACTCGGAGGCGCGTTGCGCGCTGGCGCGGTACAGGATCTCGCGCAGGTCGCGGTCCTCGCCCCAGGTCTGCACCGGCAGGTAGCACGGCATCTGCAGGGTCAGCTTCCAGCCTGCCTTGCCGTCTTTTTCCGCAGCGGCGCGTGCAGCAGCCTTCACGTCGTCCGGCACGCCGGCCAGGCGCGCCGGGTCTTCGACGATCAGCGACCACGCATCGGTGGCGTCGAGCACGTTCTGCGAGAACTTCGCCGACAGCGCCGACAGTTCCTCCTTGATGGCGGAAAAACGCTGCTGCGCGTCCGCATCCAGTTCAGCACCGCCGAGGCGGAAATCACGCAGGGTGTTGTCCAGCACCTTGCGGCGCGCCTCATCAAAACCGGCCGCTTCGGTGCTGGCCGCCAGCGCCTGGTACTGGCGGTACAGCGCCAGGTTCTGGCCCAGCGCACTGGCAAAGCGGGTCACCCGCGGCAGGTTGCTGTTGTAGGCCTCACGCAGTTCCGGCGTGTTGACCACGCCCTGCAGGTGGCCCACCAGGCCCCAGGCGCGCCACAGGCGTTCGGTGGCGTCGTCCAGCGGGGTGACGAAGGTCTGCCAGGTTACCGGCTGCACCTGCTCGGCAGCGCTGACCGCCGCTTCGGCCTGCGCCAGCAGCACGTCCAGCGCCGGCGCCACATGCTCGGGGCGGATCGCCTCGAAGCGCGGCAGGCCGGAAAAATCGAGCAGGGGGTTGGCAACGGTCACGGCAGGTCTCCAGAGTACGGGCCCGGCAGCGCGGGCAGCCAGATCGATATGGCGCTGGCCGGGCCGGCAGACAAGGGGCGGCGGGCCATTGTTCACGTCGGCCTTACGGCCGCCGGCTGAAGCTTGCTGCGCGGGGGAGACCGCAGCGGAACGTGTCGAGGAGGCCCCACATGGAAGGTCTGGCTCCAGCTCCATCCGCAGTACGTTCACCAACGCTGGCGCTGTCGGCCAGCCCGACTGAACTGGCCTGGATCGCCGCGCTGTGCGATGCGGGCGATGATGCGCCGCGCCACCTGCAGCAGTTGCAGGCACTGCAGCGCCAGGGCGGCAGGTTCAGCGACGAGCAGGAATGGTATCCCTTCGAAGTGATCGAGCGCGGTGCCAGCCAGGTGCGGCTGGGCCACGAGCGCGAATTCGTCATCTGCGTGCTGCTGTGGCTGCAGGCCCTGGCCCAGGGCCGGGCCAGCAGCCTGGACCCACGCCTGCACCTGGACGACCGCGCCGTGGAGATCGAGGCCCTGCCCGACGCGCTGCGCGATGCGGTACTGGATGCCTTCATGGCCGCCGGGTATTGAGCGCGATCCAATGCGCCGCTGCGCTCGCCGGGCATGGCCCGGCGCTGCCGACCTGTCCTGGTAGCGCCGGGCCATGCCCGGCGGATGCCTGACGGGCTTACAGCGCTTCCAGACTGCACCACGGCAATCCAGGCAGGCCCTGCCCGGCCACCGCCGCCGCTACCTGCGCGTCGGCAGCGTCCACATCGATTCCCTGCCGCACATACCAGGCCGGGTCGTAATAGCTGTGCGCGTAGCGATCGCCGCTGTCGCACAGGATGCTGACGATACTGCCCTGGCGGCCGGCCTCGCGCATCCACTGCGCGGCCTGCAGCACGCCAATGAAGTTGGTGCCGGTGGAGCCACCGACGCGGCGCCCCAGCTGGCGGCTGACATGACGCATCGCAGCCAGGCTCAAGGCGTCGGGCACCTTCACCATGGCATCGACACTGGTCGGGATGAAGCTGGACTCCACCCGCGGCCGGCCGATGCCTTCCACCCGCGAGCCGCCGTTGCAGGTCATGCCGCGCCACTCGTTGCCGCCGGCCAGGGCAGCCTGGTATCCATCGTAGAACACCGAGACTTCCGGGTCCGCACACAGGATGCGGGTGTCATGCCGGCGATAGCTGACGTAGCGCCCGAGCGTTGCTGCGGTACCGCCGGTGCCGGGGCTGCACACGATCCAGTCCGGAATCGGGCTGGGCTCCTCGGCCATCTGCTTGAAGATCGATTCGGCGATGTTGTTGTTGGCACGCCAGTCGGTGGCGCGCTCGGCATAGGTGAACTGGTCCATGAAGTGGCCGCCGGTTTCGCGGGCCAGCTTTTCCGAATCGCAGTTGAGGTCGCAGGCGCGCTCGACCAGATGGCAGCGGCCACCGTGGAACTCGATCGCGGCAATCTTCTCCGGCGACGTCGTGGCCGGCATCACTGCGATGAACGGCAGGCCGAGCAGGCGCGCGAAGTAGGCCTCGGAAACGGCGGTGGAGCCGCTGGAGGCCTCGATCACCGGCCGTCCTTCACGCAGCCAGCCGTTGGCCAGCGCATACAGGAACAGCGAACGCGCCAGCCGGTGCTTGAGGCTGCCGGTGGGATGGCTCGATTCATCCTTCAGGTACACCTCGATGCCCTCGAACCCGGGCAGCGCCAGCGGGATCAGATGGGTATCGGCGGAACGGTTGAAATCGGCTTCGATCTTGCGGATGGCGGCGGCCACCCATTCACGCTGCGACATGGCGGGCAATGGTCATCAGGACGGAACGGTGCGATCCGGCCATTGTACGTCGCGGTGCCGTCAGCTGCCGGCCCGTAGAATGACACCCATCCGGCCGGCAACGGCCCTGTCTGAAGGACCTCCCCCATGACCATTCCCGCCCTGCGCGATGTCCCCGGCGTCGCCACCCAGGCCCCGGCCGAGACCACCGGCTTCGTCTTCAACCACACCATGCTGCGGGTCAAGGACGCCACCGCCTCGCTGGACTTCTACACCCGCGTGCTGGGCTACCAGCTGATCGACAAGCGCGACTTCGCCGAAGCCCAGTTCAGCCTGTACTTCCTGGCCTACGTACCGGCCGGCACCGTGGTGCCGGAAGATGACAACACCCGCCGCCTGTGGATGGCCGGCCTGCCGGGCGTGCTGGAACTGACCCACAACCATGGCACCGAGAACCAGGAAGGCGCCGTCTACCACGACGGCAACAGCGACCCGCGCGGCTTCGGCCACATCTGCGTGTCGGTGCCGGACATCGAAGCGGCCTGCCAGCGTTTCGAAGACCTGGGCGTCACCTTCCAGAAGCGCCTGACCGACGGCCGCATGAAGAACCTGGCCTTCATCAAGGACCCGGACGGCTACTGGGTCGAGATCATCGCCAACGCCTGACCCAGAAAGGGGCACAATTCCGGTAGCGCCGGGCCATACCCGGCGGCCTTGAGCAGGCCGCGCTGCGCGCTCGCCGGGCCCGGCCCGGCGCTACCGACTCCGTCCCCCTTTTTTGCGAGGTTCGTATGGAAACGATGGAACTGCACCGTGGGCGATTGATCGACCACATCCAGCTGGTCGTACGCGATCTGGCCGCCAGCCGCCGCTTCTACCAGGCGGTGTTCGACACGATCGGCATCCCGGTGGCCGGCGAAGGCGATGACTACTTCTGGGCCGACGAGTTGTTCATTTCCAGCGCCAGCAGCGAGGCCGCTGCCGGCCAGCTGACCGGTCGCCACCATCTGGCGTTCCAGGCACGCGATACCGCCACCGTCGATGCTTTCCACAGCGCTGCGCTGGCGGCTGGCGGCAAGGACAACGGCGCGCCCGGCGAGCGCCCGTACCATCCCGGCTACTACGGCGCCTTCGTGCTCGATCCGGATGGCAACAACATCGAGGTCGTCTACCACGGCCCGGCGAACTACAGCGCCGATTCGGTGAAGGTCAGTTTCTGATTCCTGCGCTACGCGCTCGCCGGGCATGGCCCGGCGCTACCAACGAAGAAGCCGGGCAATGCCCGGCTTCGTTTCATCACACAGCGCAGGCCTCAGTGGGCCGCCATGTAGATGTCCTGCAACACGGCCTTTTCCAGCTCCAGCTCGCCCAGCAGGTTCTTCACGATGTCACCCAGGCTGAGGATGCCGACCAGCTTGCTGCCGTCGGTGACCATCAGGTGGCGACGACGCGAGTAGGTCATCAGGGACATGGCCTGCTTCAACGTGGCGTCCGGCGCAATGCCTTCCAGGCCGGTGGACGGCAGGCTGGAAATCACCCGGCGACCGGCCTGCGGGCCATCATCGGCCAGGCTGCGGACGATGTCCTTTTCGGAAATGATGCCGACCGGCGCATCATCCTTCATCACTACCAGTGCGGCGATTTTATTCGCGCTCATCTTGTGCGCGGCGGCACCGATCGTGTCTTCCGTGTCGATGGTGATGACAGCTTCTTTCTTGGATTGCAGGAGCTCGCGGACGTTCATTCTTGTTTCCTGGTGCAGGTCACTGAAGTCAAAAAAGTGTGCTCTGCCGATTCGCCCCCTCCCCGGGAACAGACCTTTCAGTGCACGTCTGGCGCACCCACCTGCCGCTTGGAATGGATCGGCAGACGTCGTGCTGCAACACGAACGAGGGGGTTCAACGGCTCAACCCGGATCTCGGTCAACTCGATTCTACGACTGCGACCATCGGTCACTAGCGGCATCGATGGGACAGTTCGTCGTAGGAACCAACTGACGATCCAGAGAATGGCACCGCGGCTGAAACCGCCGCTGAATACAGGCGATGTCGCGCATTAAAGATTGATTGCCTGCTGCCGACTGCGGACAGAAAACCCGGCAGCTGTCCCACTTGGCAGCGCCAGCGTCGTAAACGAAAGGGGCCACGTGGGCCCCTTTCGCATGCAGCATCCAATGGATCCGAGTGTTACTCCACCGTAACGCTCTTGGCCAGGTTGCGCGGCTTGTCCACGTCGGTGCCGCGCGCCAGCGCGGTGTGGTACGCCAGCAGCTGCACCGGGATGGTGTGCACCACCGGGCTGAGCACGCCGGCATGGCGCGGGGTGCGGATCACGTGCACGCCTTCGGACGCGTTGAAGTTGCTGTCCTGGTCGGCGAACACGAACAGCTCGCCGCCACGCGCGCGCACTTCCTGCATGTTGGATTTGACCTTCTCCAGCAGGCTGTCGTTGGGTGCGATCACCACCACCGGCATGTCCTCGTCCACCAGCGCCAGCGGCCCGTGCTTGAGCTCGCCGGCCGGGTAGGCCTCGGCATGGATGTACGAGATTTCCTTCAACTTGAGCGCGCCTTCCAGGGCGATCGGATAGTGCAGGCCACGGCCGAGGAACAGCGCACTGCTCTTGCGTGCGAAGCGCTCGGCCCATGCGGCGATCTGCGGTTCCATGTTCAACGCATGCTGCACGCTGCCCGGCAGGAAACGCAGCTGCTCCAGGTAGTCCGCTTCCTGTGCGGCATCAACGCGGCCATGCAGCTTGCCCAGCACCACGGTCAGCTGGAACAGCGCGGCCAGCTGGGTGGTGAACGCCTTGGTCGAGGCCACGCCGATCTCGGCGCCGGCACGGGTGTAGCAGACCAGTTCGCTGGCGCGCGGAATCGCGCTTTCCGGCACGTTGCAGATCGACAGCGTGTGCGTGTGGCCCAGCGATTTGGCGTACTTCAGCGCTTCCATCGTGTCCAGCGTTTCGCCGGACTGGGAGATGGTCACGATCAGGTGCTTGGGATTGGCATACGCGGCGCGGTAGCGGTACTCACTGGCGATCTCCACGCTGCACGGCAGGCCGGCGATGGCCTCGATCCAGTAGCGCGCGGTCAGGCCCGAGTAGTAACTGGTACCACAGGCCAGGATCTGCACGCCCTCGATACCCGACAGCACCGCTTCGGCATTCTTGCCGAACAGTTCGGCCGGGAAGCCACCAGCATCGATCGCCGCTTCGATGGTGTCGCCCAGCGCACGCGGCTGCTCGTGGATCTCCTTCTGCATGAAGTGGCGGTACGGGCCCAGCTCCAGCGATGCCAGCGAGACATCGGAGAGATGCACATCGCGCTCGATCGGCTGATCGTTGCCATCGAAGATGCTCACGCCATCACGGCGGATCTCGGCGGTGTCGCCCTCTTCCAGGAAGATCACCTTGCGCGTGGCCGACAGCACGGCCGACACATCGGACGCCACGAAGTTCTCGCCCTCGCCCAGCCCGACCAGCAGCGGGCAGCCCATGCGGGCACAGACGAAGCGTTCCGGCTCGGCACGGCTGACCACGGCCAGCGCATAGGCACCGGTCAGTTCCTTCACCGTGTGCTGCAGCGCGACCAGCAGGTCATCGCCCTTCTTCAGATGGTGGTGGATCAGGTGGGCGATCACTTCGGTGTCGGTCTGCGACTCGAAGGTATAGCCCAGCACGCGCAGCTTCTCGCGCTGCTCCTCATGGTTCTCGATGATGCCGTTGTGCACCAGCGCCACGCCATGGCTGATGTGCGGATGCGCGTTCGCCTCGGTGACACCACCATGGGTGGCCCAGCGGGTGTGGCCGATACCCAGGCTGGCGTTGAAGCCTTCAGCCTCGGCAGCAGTGGCCATCTCCGAGACACGACCGGTGCGGCGTACGCGGCGCACCTCGGGCCGTTCGGCCTGATCGATCACGGCGATGCCGGAGGAATCGTAGCCGCGGTATTCCAGTCGCTTCAGTCCTTCGATCAGCAGCGGCACCACGTCGCGCCCGGCGATCGCACCCACGATTCCACACATGTCACGCATTTCCTTGAAGACGGTCGCCGCATTCTAGCCTGCGCGTCCGCCAGCCCCCTCCTGTCCGCTTAATGAAAGTGTCCGGAAAGGTGTCCGCGGACACCCGGACAGTAGCGACACACGTTCAACTCATTGATGGAAAAGGAAATAAAGTTGGCACGCTGTGTGCTTTGTCCATAGCACCACTCTGGCACCACCGACAGGCACGAACCCGATGATCCGCGACACCTCCGCCCAGGACCAGATCGTTTCCTCCGCTTCAGCCAGTGCCCCCAAGGCCGCATGGCACCGTTACCGCTGGCCGGCCCTGGCGGGTATCGCGCTGCTGGCCGGCATCGGCTGGGCCGTGCATGCCTGGTCCAATGCCAGCAGCTCGTTCGACAGCAGCCGGGTGCGCATCGCCGAAGTGCAGCGCGGCGACCTGGTGCGCGACATCGCCGCCGACGGCCGCGTGATCGCCGCCAACAGCCCGGTGCTGTACGCCATCTCCGCCGGCACGGTGGACCTGAAGGTGGTCGCCGGTGACGTGGTCAAGAAGGGCCAGGAGCTGGCGATCATCGACAGCCCCGAGCTGCGCAGCAAGCTCGCCCAGGAGGAGGCCACCCTGGCCGGCCTGGAGGCCGAGGCCAGCCGCGCCAACCTGGATGCCACCCTGGCCCGGGCCAAATCGCGCAAGGAAACCGACCAAGCCAGCATCGAGCGACAGGCCGCCGACCGCGACCTGCAGCGCTACCAGCGCGGCTTCGATGGCGGCGCGGTGCCGCAGATCGATCTGGCCAAGGCCCAGGACACCCTGAAGAAGGCCGACATCAGCCTGGTCAATGCCACCACCGATGCACGCCTGCAGAGCCAGGGCGCGGACCTGGACGCACGCAACAAGCGTTTGCTGGCCGACCGCCAGAAGGCCGTAGTGGCCGAAGTGCGGCGCCAGGTGGACGCACTGACCCTGCGTGCACCGTTCGATGGCCAGGTCGGTCAGGTGCAGGCCACCCAGGCCACCAACCTTGCCGCCAACGCGCCGGTGCTGGGCGTGGTCGACCTGTCCAAGTTCGAAGTCGAGATCAAGGTGCCGGAGAGCTTCGCGCGCGATCTGGCGATCGGCATGCCGGCGCAGCTGACCGGCGGCAATGGCCAGCCGTTCCCGGGCGAGATCAGTGCGGTGTCGCCGGAAGTGGTCAATGGCGAAGTCAACGCACGCGTCCGCTTTGCCGCAGCCCAGCCTGAAGGCCTGCGCCAGAGCCAGCGGATGTCGGTGCGGGTGCTGCTGGATACCCGCAGGAATGTCATGAAGGTCGAGCGCGGCCCGTTCGTGGAACAGGGCAACGGTGTGGCGTACGTAATGGATGGCCGCACCGCGGTGCGTCGTCCGATCGAACTGGGCGTCAGCAGCCTGGGCGAAGTGGAAATCAAGTCGGGTGTGCAGCCGGGGGACCGCATCGTGGTCTCGGGCAGCGACCTGTTCAAGGACGCCGAACGCGTCTCCGTCAACTGACAACTCATACATCCTGGAGAGAGGACACCCCATGTACATGCTCGAAATGCGTTCGGTCGCCAAGGTCTTCCGTACCGAACAGGTGGAAACCCACGCGCTGCGTTCACTGGAACTGCAGGTCAAGGAAGGCGAGTTCGTCGCCGTCACCGGTCCGTCCGGCTCCGGCAAGACCACCTTCCTCAACATCGCCGGCCTGCTGGAAACCTTCACCAGCGGCACCTACATGCTTGATGGCCAGGACGTCAGCAAGCTCGGCGATGATGCCCGCAGCCGCCTGCGCAACCAGAAGATCGGCTTCATCTTCCAGGGCTTCAACCTGATTCCGGACCTCAACCTGTTCGACAACGTGGACGTGC
Source organism: Stenotrophomonas sp. 1337 (assembly GCF_031455455.1). NCBI lineage: Bacteria > Pseudomonadati > Pseudomonadota > Gammaproteobacteria > Lysobacterales > Lysobacteraceae > Stenotrophomonas > Stenotrophomonas sp. 1337. The sequence goes on from NZ_JAVDSR010000012.1 coordinate 54,960, forward strand.
CGCTGCGCTACCGCAAGATGAGCGCCGGCGAGCGCCGCGAGCGCATCGAGAAGGCGCTGAGCCAGGTTGGCCTGGGCTCGCGCATGAAGCACTACCCGAACGAACTCTCCGGCGGCCAGCAGCAGCGCGCGGCGATCGCCCGTGCCCTGGCCGGCAGCCCCCGTCTGCTGCTGGCTGACGAACCGACCGGCAACCTGGACACGCAGATGGCGCGCGGGGTGATGGAACTGCTGGAGGAGATCAACGCCGCCGGCACCACCATCGTGATGGTCACCCACGACCCGGAACTGGCCGCACGCGCGCAGCGCAACGTGCACATCGTCGACGGCCAGGTCACCGACCTGGTGCGCGAGCCGGTGCTGGCCACCCCGCGTCGCATCGTCGCCGTCAACGAGTGAGGGCACGACCATGTTCGCCTACTACGCCCGACTGGCGGTACGCAGCTTCCGCCGCAACAAGGTACTGACCGCGCTGATGGTGGTGGCCATCGCGCTGGGCATCGGTGCTTCGATGACCACCCTGACCGTGTTCCACGTGCTGTCCGGCGACCCGATCCCTGACAAGAGCGACCGCCTGTTCTACGTGCAGGTCGATCCGCGCCCGCGCTCGGGTTACCTGACCGGCGAAGAGCCGGAGACCCAGATGACCCGCTTCGATGCCGAGACGCTGCTGCGCGAGAAGCGTGGCGAGCGCCAGGCGATGATGAGTGCCGGTGACGCGACCATCGAGCCGGAAGGCAGCACGTTGAAGCCGTTCAACATCGATACCCGCTGGACCTCGGCTGACTTCTTCCCGATGTTCAACGTGCCGATGCTGTATGGCCGTGCCTGGACGGCCAGCGACGATGACGGTCGCTCCCGCGTGGTGGTGCTGTCCAAGGTGATCAACGACAAGCTGTTCCAGGGAGCGGACAGTGTCGGCCGTGAGATCCGTGCCGATGGCCATTCGCTGCGGGTGATCGGGGTGATGGACACCTGGAATCCGGAACCGCACTTCTTCGACCTGACTGTGGGCAACTACGGCCGCGAAGAGGACCTGATGATGCCGCTGTCCACCGCGATGGACCTCAAGCTCGGCAGCAACGGCAACATGAACTGCTTCCGCGACGGCGCACCCGATGACGACAGCAATTCGATCAACGCGCCGTGCACCTGGATCCAGTACTGGGTGGAGCTTGACCCGTCCAAGGCCGAGGACTACCGCCGCTACCTGGTGAACTACTCGGACCAGCAGCGGGCTGCCGGCCGTTTCGAGCGCCCGGCCAACGTGCGCCTGCGCACCGTGATGGAGTGGCTGACCTTCAACAACGCAGTGCCCAGCGACGTGCGCCTGCAGATGTGGCTGGCGCTGGGTTTCCTCGGTGTCTGCCTGGTCAACACGGTCGGCCTGCTGCTGGCCAAGTTCCTGCGCCGCAGCGGTGAAATCGGTGTGCGTCGCGCACTGGGCGCCAGCCGCGGGCAGATCTTCCTGCAGTGTCTGGTCGAAGCGGGTGCGGTAGGCGTGGTCGGTGGCGTGCTCGGCATCGGCCTGGCGCTGCTGGGCCTGTACGCGGTGCGCCAGCAACCAGTGGATTACGCCAAGCTGGCCCACCTCGACGGCAGCATGCTGCTGCTCGCCCTCGGCCTGACCCTGCTGGCCAGCATTGCTGCCGGCTTCCTGCCCGCCTGGCGCGCGATGCAGGTCACCCCGGCCATCCAGCTCAAGTCGCAGTAAGCACCAGAACGAGGACTTCCCATGGACATCCGCCCCATCCTCAGCACCCTGCGCCGGCACAAGACCGCAGCCGCATTGATCGTGCTGGAAATCGCCCTGACCTGCGCCATCGTCTGCAATGCCCTGTTCCTGGTCACCCAGCGCGTGGAAAAGATCAGCCAGCCCAGCGGCCTGGCCGAGAACGAACTGGTCATGGTCCGGGTCAGCGGCATCGGCAAGCAGACCAACGCCATGGCCCGCACCAACGAAGACCTGGCATCGCTGCGCGCGATCCCCGGCGTGACCAGCGTGGCCAAGGTCAACCAGCTGCCGTTCCGCCGCAATTCGAGCAACACCAGCATCTCGCGCGAGCGTGACCAGGAACGGCCGACAGCCTTCGTGTCGCAGTACATGGTTGGCGAGAACGCGTTGTCCACGCTCGGCCTGCAGCTGGTCGCCGGCCGCGACTTCCAGCCCAGCGAGTACATCGACCTGGAAGAAGCACAGAAGAATCCGAAGCCCGACCGCGCCGCACCGGTGATCATCAACCAGCAGGTCGCCGCCAAGATGTACCCGGACCAGAGTGCGCTGGGCAAGACCTTCTACATGGGCAACCAGGCCCTGCATGTGGTTGGTGTGGTCGCCCATCTGGCCACCCCCACCGACTACAACGACAACAGCACCCTGTCGATGATGCTGCCGGTGCGTACCGACTTCACCCGCGGCCCGTACATGCTGCGCACTTCGCCGGAACGCCGCGATGAAGTGCTGAAAGGTGCGCTGGCCGCGCTGGAGCACAACGACCCCAACCGCCTGGTGCGCGAGAAACTGACTTACCAGGAACAGCGTGCCGACTACTTCAAGAACGACCGCTCGATGGTCGGCCTGCTGGTGACGGTCTGCGTGGCGCTGCTGGTTGTCACCGCCCTGGGCATCGTCGGCCTGGCCAGCTTCTGGGTGCAGCAGCGCAGCAAGCAGATCGGCATCCGCCGCGCATTGGGCGCCACCCGCGGGCAGATCCTGCGCTACTTCCAGACCGAGAACTTCCTGCTGGCCACGCTGGGCATCGTGCTGGGCATGCTGGCGGCGTACGCCATCAACCTGGCCCTGATGAACATGTACGAGCTGCCGCGCATGCCGCTGCTGTACCTGCCGCTGGGCGCAGCGCTGCTGTGGCTGCTGGGGCAGATCGCCGTGTTCGGCCCGGCCCGCCGCGCTGCGGCGGTGCCACCGGCCGTCGCCACGCGGGGGGCGTGAGATGCGCGCCAGCCTGCTGGTGCTGTTGCTGGCCCTGCCGCTGCCGGTACTCGCCGGCAGCAGCAGCGCGCAGACGCTGGAGTGGCGCCAGGACGATGCGCGGCTGGCGCTGCGCTCGACCGAAGGCGTGGTGAGGGTGGATGCGGCCAGCCCGGAGGCGCGCTTCGGCGTGCGCCATGGCGACCGCATCCTGCGCGTGGACGATTCGCCGGTGCGGCAGATCGAACAGCTCGCCGACGCAGTGCGGGCGGCATCGACGCCCACCGTCCACCTGCTGCTGCGCCGCGATGGCCGGATGCTCACGGTACCGGTGAACGTGGCCCAGTGGCGCCCCGCGCTGGCGCCGCCGCCCCCCCCTCCGGCTCCGCCGCCGCCGCCGCCACGGCGCTGAGTCCGGACGCCCCTGCGCGACCGCTGGTTTCGCTATATTGCAGAGCGGCCCGGTAGCGCCGGGCCATGCCCGGCGGTTCCAGCCGCTGCAACTGCACCCGCCCCGCCGGGCATGGCCCGGCGCTACCCTCTTTGCGACCCATGCCTGCGATCCTGATCATCGACGACAACGCCAGCGTGGGAACCGCGCTGGACGTGCTGTTCTCCCTGCACGACATCGACACCCTGCTGGCGCAGAGCCCGGCCGAAGGGCTGGCGCTGCTGGAATCGCAGCCGGTGGACCTGGTGATCCAGGACATGAATTTCAGCGAGGACACCACCTCCGGTGAGGAAGGCGAGGCGCTGTTCGCACAGATCCGCGAACGCCACCCCGATCTGCCGGTGATCCTGCTGACGGCCTGGACCCACCTGAGCAGCGCGGTGGACCTGGTCAAGGCCGGTGCCGCCGACTACCTGGCCAAGCCCTGGGATGACCGCAAGCTGCTGACCACGGTCAACAACCTGCTGGAATTGTCCGAAGCGCGGCGCGAGCTGGACCAGCGACGCCAGCGCGAACAGCGCCAGCGGCATGCGCTGGAAGACAAGTACGCATTGTGTGGTGCGGTGTTCGCCGACCCCGCCAGCGAGCGGGTGATCGCCCTGGCCTGCCAGGTCGCGCGCTCGGAGCTGCCGGTACTGATCACTGGCCCCAATGGCGCGGGCAAGGAGAAGATCGCGCAGATCATCCAGGCCAACTCGCTGGTGGCCAAGGGTCCGTTCGTGGCGGTGAACTGTGGCGCCCTGCCCTCCGAACTGATCGAGGCCGAACTGTTCGGTGCCGAGGCCGGCGCCTATACCGGCGCCAACAAGGCGCGCGAAGGCAAGTTCGAGGCAGCCGACGGCGGCACGCTGTTCCTGGATGAGATCGGCAACCTGTCGCTGGGTGGGCAGATGAAGCTGCTGCGCGTGCTGGAGACAGGACGTTTCGAACGCCTGGGCTCCAACCGCGAACGCCAGGTCAAGGTGCGCGTGGTCAGCGCGACCAATGCCGACCTGCCGGCGATGATCCGCGAAGGTACGTTCCGCGAAGACCTGTACTACCGGCTCAACACGGTGGAACTGACGCTGCCGCCGCTGGCCGACCGCCCCGGCGACATCGTGCCGTTGGCCGAGCATTTCCTCAGCATCGGCAAGCCGCTGTCCAGCACGGCGGCCACCGCACTGCAGCGCCACCTGTGGCCGGGCAACGTGCGCGAGCTGCGCAACGTGATCCAGCGTGCCGAGCTGCTGGCCACCGGCAACCGCATCGAAGTGGCCGATCTCAACCTGCCGCGTGCATCTGCTGCACCGCGCCCGACGCCAAGCGCCGGCAATGATCCCGATCGCGCACGCATCGAAGAAGTGCTGGCGCGCAATCACGGCGTCATCGCACAGGCGGCCAACGAGCTTGGACTGAGCCGGCAGGCGCTGTACCGGCGCATGGACCGTCACGGCATCCCACGCGAATGAAGCGACGCTCCTTCACCTTCCGCCTGTTCCTGCGCCTGCTGCCGGTGCTGGCGCTGGCTGCCGCGCTGCCGTGGCTGCTGGCCTACTGGATGGACCATGGCTGGGTGGTGACCACGGTCTCCACGATCATCCTGCTGTCATTGATGTGGTGGACGCTGCGCCGCGCCACCGCACCGGTGCGCTCGTTGATGCGGGCGCTGTCCGGGACCACCAGCAGCTACCGCGACGGTGAGTACAACTTCGGCATCTACTGGCCCGGCAATGACGAACTGGGTGACCTGGTGCAGGCACACCGCGAGCTGGGGGAAGTGCTGCGCGCACAACGCCAGGGCCTGGTGCAGCGCGAACTGCTGCTGGATACCATGGTGCAGAACACCCCGGTGGCGATGCTGCTGATCGCCGCCGGTGGCGATGGCATTTCCCGCGTGGTGTTCTCCAACCTGGCCGCGCGCAAGCTGCTGCACAGCGGCTGGAAGCTGGAAGGCCAGCGCATGGAAGACGTGCTCGAGCAGCTGCCGGTGGAACTGCGCGATGCCATCGGCCGCGGCGGCGACAGCCTGTTTGCGGTGAAGTCGGAAAGCGAAGACGGTGTGGAGGGCGACGAGGACGACGAACAGGTCTATCACCTGTCGCGGCGCGCGTTCCAGCTCAACGGCCGCCCGCATGACCTGCTGTTGGTACGCCAGCTCACTGCCGAACTGCGCCGGCAGGAAGTACAGACCTGGAAGAAGGTGATCCGGGTGATCAGCCACGAACTCAACAACTCGCTGGCGCCGATCGCATCGCTGGCGCACTCCGGCGGCGAACTGGTCAAGCGCGAACGCTTCGACCGGCTGCCGGAGATCTTCACCACCATCGAAGACCGGGCCCGCCATCTGGAAGGCTTCATCCGCGGCTATGCACGTTTCGCCAAGCTGCCGCAGCCGCAGCTGCAGACCGTGCACTGGGCGCCGTTCCTGTCCAGCCTGTGCCAGCAGATTCCGTTCACGATGGAGCGTGCACCCGACGAGGAACTGAGCAGCCGGATCGACATCGCCCAGTTCGGCCAGGCCCTGCTCAACCTGCTGAAGAATGCACACGAGGCCTGCGCCGAAGCCGATCCGCCCAACGACGACGTGCAGGTTCAGCTGACCCGGCTGCCGCAGTGGCTGCGGCTGGATGTGCTGGACCGCGGCAAGGGCATGAACGAGCAGGTGCTGCAGAATGCGCTGATGCCGTTCTATTCGACCAAGCGCAACGGCACCGGGCTGGGGCTGGCCCTCACCCGCGAGATCGTCGAGGCGCACGGTGGTCGCGTGTCACTGCAGAACCGCACCGAGGGCGGGCTGTGTGTGTCGATCCTGTTGCCGGTGGGGTAGGTTTGTTCTTCCTTCTTCTGTTGATGGCTGAAGGTTGATCACGGTTCATGGGTGTCACTTTTCTTTGTACGCAAAGAAAAGTAACCAAAAGAAGCATTCCGCCGGCCGCGAGCCGTCGTGCTGCGCATCGGTGCTCGGCTCGCTTCAAGACGGACTCGAGAAGCAGAGCAAAAGCATCCACGCATGGCGTGGACCTACTGGGTGCAGCTGTGGCCTTTGACTTGGGTCCGCCTTGAAGCGAGCCGAGCACCGCAGGGCCGGCGAGGGCGAAGAGGCGCGGGTGTCTGAGCGCAGCGAGTTCCCGCGCCGTCCCTCGACGGACCGAGGAGCGCAGGGTACCGGCGTGCGCAGCACGACGGCTCGCGGACTGGCGGCGCGTTTCTTTTGGTTACTTTTCTTTTCGCGCGAAAAGAAAAGTGACACCCATGAACCGTGATCAACCTTCAGCAATCAACAGGGGAAGCAAAACTAAAGCACCCGTCGCAGCGCCACCCGCAGGTGCATCGGGAATCCCAACGCGGCTTCCTCGGCCATCACCCCTCGCAGGCCCGCGCTCCACTCTGGCTCCGGCAGCAGGGTGAATCCTTCGCTGGCATAGAACGCCGCATTCCACGGTACATCGGACAACGTGGTCAGCACCGCCGCCGGATAGCCAAGCACCTTGGCCTCGGCGAGTGCATGCTGCAGCAACGCCCGTCCGTAGCCACGGCGAGCATGATTGGGATCCACATCCATCTGCAGCACATGGAAATCGCCGTCGAGCGTACCGCCCAGCAGATAGCCGGCGATGCCGCCATCGGCGCCTTCGATGATCCACAACAGGCCACGCCGCAGTCCGGCCTGCAACGTGGGAAGGTCCAGTCCATGGCCGGCGAACACCGGGTACGCCTCGTGCCCGCGCAGCAGTTCACCCGCACGCTGTTCGATGCGGGGCAGCGCACTCAGTTCATCGACGCGCGGTGGCCTCGGCTCAGCTTTTCTTGATGGGGCGCTGCCAGCCATCGATGGTTTCCTGGCGCGCACGGGCTACGGTCAGCTTGCCGTCCGGCGCAGTGCGGGTGATGACCGAACCGGCAGCAATCGTCGCGCCTTCACCGATCAGCACCGGCGCCACCAGCGAACTGTTGGAGCCGATGAAAGCGTTGTCGCCGATGGTGGTGGTCGACTTGTTCACGCCGTCGTAGTTGCAGGTGATGGTGCCCGCGCCGATGTTGACCTTGCTGCCAATCACCGCGTCGCCCAGATAGGTGAGGTGGTTGGCCTTGCTGCCCACTCCCAGGGTGACCTTCTTGGTTTCCACGAAGTTGCCCACGTGCACGCCATCAGCCAGCACGGTGCCCGGGCGCAGGCGCGCGAACGGGCCGATCTGGGCCGCCCCCTCGCTGATCACGCCTTCCACATCGCAGTGCGCACGCACTTCGGTGCCCGCGCCGAGAGTGACGTCCTTCAGCCGGGTGAACGGGCCGATGGTCACGCCATCGCCGAGCACCACCTTGCCTTCAAGGATCACATCGACATCGATCATCACATCGCTGCCGACGACCACCTCACCCCGGATATCCACCCGCGCCGGATCGCGCACGCGCGCGCCCTGGATGCACAGCGCGCGCACCGCGCGCCGTTGCCAGGCCCGTTCCAGCTGCGAGAGCTGCCACGGATCGTTCGCGCCTTCGGCGTCCTGCGCATCGGCCACCAGGGCCATCTCCGCCGGAGTGAACTCGCGGGCGGCAAAGGCGAATACATCGGTCAGGTAGTACTCGCCCTGCGCGTTGCTGTTTGACAGCTGCGACAGCCAGCGGCGCAGCGCCGTCGATTCGGCAGTGATGATGCCGGTGTTGATGATGCGCACCCGGCGCTGTTCGTCATCGGCGTCCTTCTGCTCGACGATCGCCCCGACCTTGCCTTCGGCGTCGCGCAGCACGCGACCATAGCCGGTGGGATCGTCGACATCGGCCACCAGCACGGCCAGCCGGCCCGGCTGGGCCAGCAGGTCGCGCAGGGTCTGCGCACGGATCAACGGCACATCGCCGTACAGCACCAGCACCTGGGCGGCGTCGGGCACCTCCGGCATGGCCTGGGCAACGGCGTGACCGGTACCCAGCTGCTGCGCTTGTTCCGCCCACAACAGGTCCGGCTGGTCAGCGAAGTAGCTCCGCACCTGATCCCCGCCGTGGCCGTACACCACGTGGATGGCGGCCGGCTGCAGTTCCCGCGCCGTGGCGATCACATGCGCCAGCATCGGCTGCCCGGCAATCGGCTGCAGTACCTTGGGCAGCACCGACTTCATGCGCTTGCCGGCGCCAGCGGCGAGGATGATCACGTGCAGGGGTTGGGTCATGCGGGCGGTCCACGATTCGATGGCGGTGATTCTAGAACGGAGGCCGTTAACATGGAGCCCCCATCATGACCCCGGCACCATGAGCCTGCTCCGCCAAGGCCGTTCCTATCTCGTCATCGGCCTGCTGCAGTTGCTGCTGGACTGGGCGGTGTTCGTGCTGGCGACGGCGGCCGGCATGCCGGCTGCGCCCGGCAACGTCTGCGGACGCGTGGCCGGCATGCTGCTGGGTTTCTGGCTCAATGGACGCATCACCTTCGCCGACGCCAACGGGCAGCGCCTGGGCTGGCGCCGCTTCGCACGATTCCTACCGCTGTGGCTGCTGCTGACCATGGCCAGCACGCTGCTGGTGGCCGCCGCCGACCATGCGCTGGGCCTGCGGTACGCCTGGCTGGCAAAGCCGCTGGTGGAAGCGGGCCTGGCGGTGGTGTCTTTCCTGCTGCTGCGCCATGTCGTGTACCGGTAACGGCGTTTCCGCTGCGTTGTCGACACATACAAAAACGCCGGCACATGGCCGGCGTTCCTGCTTGATGGCGCTGGACCTCAGTGCTTGAGGGTCTTGCGCAGGCGCTCAAGCGCCTGCAGCTGGACAACGGCCTCTGCCAGCTTCTGCTGGGCTTCAGCCACTTCCATCGCTTCGCCGCGGTTGGCCAAGATACGTTCGGCTTCTTCCTTGGCCTTGCGGACCGAGGCTTCGTCGATGTCCTGTGCGCGGATCGCGGTGTCGGCCAGCACGGTCACCACCTGCGGCTGCACTTCCAGGATGCCGCCGGAAATGGCGAAATCCAGCTGCTCGCCGCTCGGCGTGGTCACTACCACCTTGCCCGGCTTCAGGCGGGTGATCAGCGGTGCGTGCTTGGGCGCGATGCCCAGTTCGCCCAGCTCACCGGTGGCCACGACCAGGGTCGCTTCGCCACGGAAGATTTCCTGCTCGGCGCTGACGATGTCGCAACGGATGGTGCTCATGTAACTCTCTTCGCTAGGGGGCGGGTCGAACCCACCGCAGGGATTCCGCAGCGGTGGGCGCAGGCCCACCCCGTGTCACGGTCGGGACGGGCGTGTGCCCGTCCCCGCCGCATCAGGCCTTCTCGGCCATCTTCTTGGCCTTCTCGACCGCTTCTTCGATGCTGCCGACCATGTAGAACGCCTGCTCCGGCAGGTGGTCGTACTCGCCATCGACGATGGCCTTGAAGCCACGGATGGTGTCCTTCAGCGACACGTACTTGCCCGGCGAGCCGGTGAACACTTCGGCCACGTGGAACGGCTGGCTGAAGAAGCGCTCGATCTTGCGGGCGCGCGACACGGCCTGCTTGTCTTCTTCGGACAGTTCGTCCATGCCCAGGATGGCGATGATGTCCTTCAGTTCCTTGTACTTCTGCAGGGTCTGCTGGACGCGCTGGGCGGTGTCGTAGTGCTCGTGGCCGATGACCAGCGGGTCCATCTGGCGGCTGGTGGAGTCCAGCGGATCGACCGCCGGGTAGATACCCAGCGAAGCGATCGAACGCGACAGGGTCACGGTCGAGTCAAGGTGGGCGAAGGTGGTCGCCGGCGACGGATCGGTCAAGTCATCGGCCGGCACGTAGACGGCCTGGATCGAGGTGATCGAACCATTCTTGGTCGAGGTGATGCGCTCCTGCAGGACGCCCATTTCCTCGGCCAGGGTCGGCTGGTAACCCACTGCCGACGGCATACGACCCAGCAGTGCCGACACTTCGGTACCGGCCAGGGTGTAGCGGTAGATGTTGTCGACGAACAGCAGCACGTCCTTGCCCTTGCCGTTCTCGTCCTTCTCGTCGCGGAAGTACTCGGCCATGGTCAGGCCGGTCAGGGCGACGCGCAGACGGTTGCCCGGCGGCTCGTTCATCTGGCCGTACACCATCGCGACCTTGTCCAGGACGTTGGAGTCCTTCATCTCGTGGTAGAAGTCGTTGCCCTCACGGGTACGCTCACCCACGCCGGCGAACACGGACAGACCGCTGTGCGCCTTGGCGATGTTGTTGATCAGTTCCATCATGTTGACGGTCTTGCCGACGCCGGCGCCGCCGAACAGGCCGACCTTGCCGCCCTTGGCGAACGGGCACATCAGGTCGATGACCTTGATGCCGGTTTCCAGCAGCTCGGTGGCCGGGGACTGGTCTTCATACGACGGAGCAGCGCGGTGGATTTCCCAGGTGTCGCTGGAGGCGACCGGACCGGCTTCGTCGATCGGGCGGCCGAGCACGTCCATGATGCGGCCCAGGGTGCCAGCGCCGACCGGCACGGAGATGCCGCGGCCGGTGTTGGTGGCCACCAGGTTGCGCTTCAGGCCATCGGTGGAGCCCAGCGCGATGCAGCGGACCACGCCGTCACCGAGCTGCTGCTGCACTTCCAGGGTGATTTCGGTGTTGTCCACCTTCAGCGCGTGGTACACCTTCGGCACCGACTCGCGGGGGAATTCGACGTCGACGACGGCGCCGATGATCTGAACGATCTTGCCCTGACTCATTGCTGCATCCTCTAAATGTGTGCTTTTAACGAACGCGGTCAGACTGCTGCCGCGCCGCCGACGATTTCGGAGATTTCCTGGGTGATCGCTGCCTGGCGGGCCTTGTTGTAGACCAGCTGCAGGGTTCCGATCAGCTTGTTGGCGTTGTCACTGGCCGACTTCATCGCCACCATGCGCGCGGCATGCTCGGAAGCGACGTTTTCCAGCAGCGCCTGGTACACCAGCGACTCGATGTAACGCGTCATCACGTGCTCGAGCACGGTCGCGGCATCGGGTTCGTACAGGTAGTCCCAGTCGTGGTGCGCAACCTGCTTCTCAGCGGCCGGCAGCGGCAGCAGCTGATCGAAGCTGGCCTTCTGCGTCATCGTGTTGACGAAGCGGTTGTAGACCAGGTACACGCGGTCGACCTTGCCTTCGGTGAAGGCGTCGAGCATGACCTTGATCACACCGATCAGCGATTCCAGCTTCGGCGTGTCGCCGATGTGGGTCACCGTGCCGACCATGTTCACCTTGACCCGGCGGAAGAAGGTCGATGCCTTCTGGCCGATGGTCACCAGGTCCACTTCGGCGCCCTTGTCCTGCCAGGCCTTGGCTTCGCCAAGCATCCTGCGGAACAGGTTGTTGTTGAGGCCGCCGGCCAGACCGCGATCGGAGGAGATCACGATGAAACCGACCCGCTTGACCTGCTCACGCTCGACCAGGAACGGATGCTGGTAGTCGGTGCTGGCCTGCGCCAGGTGGCCGATCACCTGCTTCATCGCCTGCGCGTACGGACGCGAGGTCTTCATCCGATCCTGCGCCTTGCGGATCTTGGAGGCCGAGACCATTTCCAAGGCGCGCGTCACCTTGCGGGTGTTCTGCACGCTCTTGATCTTGGTTTTGATTTCGCGTCCGCTTGCCATCTTTTATTCCCGTGGCGCGGGGCCGGGGCCCCGCGTTGTTCAACCGTTTGATCGTCTGGTCCAGCGGAGCATCGCTCCGCTCTACAGGACCTCGATTACCAGCTGCCGGTGGTCTTGAACTCGACGATGCCCTTCTTGAAGGCACCTTCGATGTCGTTGTCCCAACCGCCGGTGGCGTTGACCTTGCCGATCAGTTCGCCCTGGGTGTTGGCGAAATGCGCGTGCAGGCCTTCTTCGAACGCCAGCAGCTTGCTGACCGGCACGTCGTCGAGGTAACCCTCGTTGACGGCGTAGATCGACAGCGCCTGGTTGGCGATCGACATCGGCGCGTACTGCTTCTGCTTCATCAGCTCGGTGACGCGCTGGCCGCGCTCAAGCTGCTTGCGGGTGGCTTCGTCCAGGTCCGAGGCGAACTGCGCGAACGCAGCCAGCTCGCGGTACTGGGCCAGCGAGATACGGATGCCGCCGGACAGCTTCTTGATGATCTTGGTCTGCGCCGAACCACCGACGCGCGACACCGAGATACCGGCGTTCACGGCCGGGCGGATGCCGGCGTTGAACAGATCGGTTTCCAGGAAGATCTGGCCGTCGGTGATCGAGATCACGTTGGTCGGAACGAACGCGGAAACGTCGCCCGCCTGGGTCTCGATGATCGGCAGCGCGGTCAGCGAACCGGTCTTGCCGGTCACCGCACCGTTGGTGAACTTCTCGACGTACTCTTCGGACACGCGGGCAGCGCGCTCGAGCAGACGGGAGTGCAGGTAGAACACGTCACCCGGGTAGGCTTCACGGCCCGGCGGGCGCTTCAGCAGCAGCGAGATCTGGCGGTAGGCCACGGCCTGCTTGGACAGATCGTCGTACACGATCAGCGCGTCTTCGCCGCGGTCCATGAAGTACTCGCCCATGGTGCAGCCCGAGTAGGCGCTGATGTACTGCATCGCGGCCGATTCGGACGCGGTGGCAGCCACCACGATGGTGTGAGCCAGGGCGCCGTTCTCTTCCAGCTTGCGCACGATGTTGGCAACGGTCGAAGCCTTCTGGCCGATCGCTACGTACACGCACTTGATGCCGGTGCCCTTCTGGTTGATCACCGCATCGATGGCCAGTGCGGTCTTGCCGGTCTGGCGGTCACCGATGACCAGCTCGCGCTGGCCACGGCCGATCGGGATCATCGAGTCGACCGACTTGTAACCGGTCTGCACCGGCTGGTCGACCGACTTGCGCCAGATCACGCCCGGAGCAACGCGCTCCACCGGAGCGGTCAGCTGGGTGGCCAGCGGGCCCTTGCCGTCGATCGGCTCGCCGAGCGCGTTGACGACGCGGCCCAGCAGTTCCGGACCGACCGGCACTTCCAGGATGCGGCCGGTGGTCTTGGCGACGTCACCTTCGCGCACGTTCTCGTAGCCACCCAGGACCACGGCGCCGACCGAGTCGCGCTCCAGGTTCAGGGCCAGGGCAAAGGTGTTGTTCGGCAGTTCGATCATTTCGCCCTGCATCACGTCGGCCAGACCGAAGATGCGCACGATGCCGTCGGACACGCTGGTCACGGTGCCTTCGTTGCGCGATTCCGCGGCCAGCTTGACCTTCTCGATGCGGTTCTTGATCAGTTCGCTGATTTCGGAGGGGTTGAGCGTGGTTGCCATCGTCAAGTCCTAGTGCCGGCAGCGGGGCCGGACGTTAAATGAATTCAGTTAGCGAGCGCGGTCTGCAGACGGGCCAGCTTGCCCTTCAGCGAACCATCGATGACCACGTCGCCGGCGTCGATCACAGCGCCGCCGATCAGCGAGGCGTCGACCGCGGTGGCCACTTCGACCTCGCGGTTGAAGCGCTTGCGCAGCGCGGCCTTGATCGCGTCCAGCTCGGCAACCGACAGCTCGGCCGCGGAGGTCACCGTGGCCTTGACCACGTGCTCGGCCTCGGCGCGCAGGGCGTCGAACATGCCGGCGATCTCCGGCAGCAGCGGCAGACGATGCGACTCGGCAAGCACAGCCAGGAAGCGCGAGTAGGTCTCGCCGCGGGACTCCGGCGCCAGCAGGGCGATGGCGTCATCGCGACCCAGCTCCGGGTTGGCGAGCAGGGCCGCCACGCGCGGGTCGGCGGCGACGTGGGCGGAGAACGCCAAAGCGTCCGACCACGGCGCGAACGCGCCTTCGTCACGCGCGGTCGCGAAGGCGGCGCGGGCGTACGGGCGGGCAAGCGTGAGGGCCTGGCTCATCCTTAAATCTCCGAGGCCAGCTCGTCGAGCAGCGCCTTGTGGGCGTTGGCGTCGATTTCGCGCTTGAGCAGCTTTTCGGCACCGGTCACGGCCAGCGCGGACACCTGCTTGCGCAGATCTTCACGGGCACGGTTGGCGGCGGCGTCGATTTCGGCCTGGGCCAGGTCCTTCTGACGGGTGGCTTCGGCAACAGCTTCGTTGCGGGCCGCGTCGACGATCTGGTTGGCACGCGCGTGGGCCTGGTCGATGATCTCGTTGGCCTTGGTGCGGGCTTCCTTCAGCGCTTCATTGACCTTGTCCTGCGCCTGGGCCAGATCTTTCTGGCTGCGGTCGGCAGCAGCGAGGCCTTCAGCGATCTTCTGCTGGCGCTCTTCGATCGCGTTCATCAGCGGCGGCCAGATCTTGGTCGCGATGAGCCAGATCAGGGCGGCAAAGGCCAGGGCCTGGGCGATGAGGGTAAAACCGATATCCATGGGGTTCGCTCAGTCGGTTGTGACGGGATGGATGCGCCGCCACACGGGCGGCGCCTCCGAACCTTCATCCGCGACCAGGCGCCTGCGGCGCCCGGTCGTTTCACTTTCGCTGGATCAGCCAGCGATTGCCGGCAGGCGCGAGACGAACTCGCCGACCAGCGGGTTGGCGAAGGCGAACAGCAGGCCCACGGCGACCGAGATGATGAAGGCGGCGTCGATCAGGCCGGCGGTGATGAACATGCGGACCTGCAGGACCGGGATCAGTTCCGGCTGGCGCGCGGCCGACTCCAGGAACTTACCGGCCATGATGGCCAGACCCAGACCGGCGCCCAGCGCGGCCAGGCCGATCATGATGCCGACGGCGAGGACGGTGGAGCTCTGAACTTGGGCGAGATTGGTCAGGACGGCGAAGTACATGGTTTTCTCCAGGAACTTGATTGCTAAGGGTTTAGAAACAAACGGATGAAGGGTGAAGCGAAACTCAGTGAGCGTCTTCCGACAGGCTCAGGTACACGATGGACAGCATCATGAAGATGAAGGCCTGCAGCGGGATCACCAGCAGGTGGAACAGCATCCAGCCGAAGCCGGCGAACGCGCCTGCAAACATGCCGGCGATACCTGCACCGCCCAGCACCCAGATCAGCAGGAACACGATTTCACCGCCGAACATGTTGCCGAACAGTCGCATCGCCAGCGAAATCGGCTTGCTCAGCCACTCGACGATGTTCAGGATCAGGTTGAACGGCATCATCCACTTGCCGAACGGTGCGGTCAGGAATTCCTTGGTGAAACCACCAATACCCTTGGCGCGCAACGCGAAGAACAGCATCAGGAAGAACACGCTGATCGACATGCCCAGGGTGGCATTGACGTCGGCGGTGGGGACCGGCTTCCAGTACGGCACGCCCATCAGTTCAAGCGGCTTGGCGATGAAGTCGGCCGGGATCATCTTGATGAGGTTCATCAGGAGGATCCAGAAGAAGATCGTGATCGCGATCGGGGTCACCAGCTTGCTGGTGCCGTGATAGGTGTCCTTGGCCTGGCGGTCAACGAACTCCAGGCAGATCTCGACGAATGCCTGCCACTTGCCCGGCACGCCGGAGGTGGCCTTGCGGGTCGCCATCCAGAAGGCGACGACCATCACCAGGCCCATCAGCAGCGAGGTTACCAGCGTGTCCACGTGGATCGCCCACGGGGTGCCATGACCTGCCGTCAGATTGTGCAGGTGATGCTGGATGTAGGAGGTGGGTGTAAGCGCCTCGCCTGCCATGTGTCCGGAACCTTAAGTTAAATGAATTCGATTAGCGCCTGGCCATGGCCAGGACCTGGAACATCAGCCCGACGGCGATACCGGCCAACAGCGCCAGTGCAGGCAGCTTGAAGACCAGGAACCCCACCATCAGGACACCAAAAACGAGCGCCCACTTGGCCACGATCGCAACGATCAGGCGTGCCATGGCCGAACCGGCCCCCAGCGCACCACCACCCAGCGCCATCCGTGCCGCCACCCAACCACCGGCCGAAACCGCCACACCGGATGCCAGGGCACCAAGGGCATACTTCGGCCCCACCAGCAGGAAGGCCAGAGCCAGGACAGCCACCGCGGCCAGCGGGTAGACCGCGGCGCGCAGCATCAGTCGCCGACCCGTTTCTACGGAGTTCAGCACAGGACGTCCCGCGTGGTTACAAGTGGATGGCTGAGGCGACTACAGCAGGGGGGCCTCATCGAGCCGCCAAATTATAGCAATGGGACAATTTGCGAGACAACCGCTGCCTGTTCATATCGGAACAGCGCAAGTTGCGGTAAGGGCTGCGGTTTTGCAGCCCACCACGGGGACAATGCCATCTGCGCGATGTTGCGGTGCAACGCATTGAACTTTGGTCGCAGGCGGCGGAACTTTCCGCCGACGGCCGTGGTCCCATCTTCCGACCTGCCTGCAGCTACCTCGTCGACGCTTCGCCTGCAGGTCCCCATGATGGCCCCGAAGCGCCGCTCCGGGGCCATCTTTTCGCAGGGCGCTGACAGCGCTGAACCGTCCACATCGCGTGGACCATACCTTCACGAATGGTGGACAGCGACGTCCGGCAAAGTGGCCTTCATTCCGATGAACCACTGCAAGGACTCTTTCGATGCGCTCCGTCCCCACCCTGCTCGCCCTCTCGCTTCTCGCCGCCGGCGCGTCGTTCGCCTCCTCCGCCCATGCCGCCGAAGGCGATGACCGCTTCGCCCTGCGCCTGGGTGCGATGAACATCGACTCGGACAACACCCTGCGCGGCAACACCAATGTCGCCGGCCAGGACATCGGCTTCTCCGAGGACTTCAAGCTGGGCGGCAAGGAATGGGAGCCGCGCATCGACGGCATGTTCCGCATCAGCAACCGCCAGCGCCTGCTGTTCAACTACTTCAAGTACGACAAGGACCGCCGCGAGACGCTTGGCCAGGACATTTCCTTCGGCAACGTCAACGTGCCGGCCGACAGCTTCGTCAAGGCGGAGCTGAAGTACCAGGTGGCCAGCCTGGTGTATGACTACTCGGTGGTGGACACCGAGAAGTTCGACCTCGGCCTGCAGCTGGGTGCCGAATACGCCAAGGTCAGCACCAAGGGCTACGCCGACCTGGGCACGGTGTATGAAGGCCAGTTCCTGGACGAGAAGACCGACGGTGTGGCGCCGGTGGTCGGTGCACGCCTGAGCTTCACCCCGTCCGAAAAGTGGATGATCACCCTGCAGGGCCAGTACCTCAACACGCGCTGGGGCAGCTTCGACGACTACAAGGGTGACCTCAGCCGCGCCAACGCGATCGTCGATTACCGCTTCACCCAGAACTTCGGCGTATTCGCCGGCTACGACTGGTTCAAGCTGGATGCGGACAAGAAGGGCAGCGACGGCACCATCGGCCTGAAGCAGGAATTCAAGGGCCCGGTGGCGGGTATCAGCGTCACCTTCTAAACCCTGCTCCCCTTCCACAGAACTCTCTCTCCTGGCGCGGCCTCCGGAACATCGGGGGCCGCGTTTTTTCTTTGCATCGTCGAGCAGAAGCGGGTTGGTCGAGCGCTTGAGGGAGAGGGGGCGGGGTGCGAATGTCCCCCGGCGCCGGCCTGCGGCCGTCACCTCCTCCTTTACTTCGCACCCAGCCCCCTCTCCCTCCGCGTGTCAGGCATCCAGGCAGCCGCTGCGGTGGTTGTGGCTCCGCCTTCCGCAAGCCGAGCCGCTGCGCGGGCGGCAGGCATTTCGACAAAGTAAAGGAGGAGGCGACCGCCGAAGGCGGGCGACGGGGGACATTTGTCGAAACGCCTGCCGCCCGCGCAGCGGCCCGAACGCTCGCAGTGAGAATGATCGAAGACTCGCGCAGACGACCAACAAAAAACCCGGCTTGCGCCGGGTTTTCCGATTCGCCGGGCATGGCCCGGTGCTACTTCTTTTTAGGAAGATACAGATCGGTGATCGTGCCGTCGTAGATTTCCGAGGCCATCGCCACCGACTCGCTCAGCGTCGGATGCGCATGGATGGTGTGGCCGATGTCCTCGGCCTCGGCACCCATCTCGATCGCCAGGCCGATCTCGGCCAGCAGGTCACCGGCGTGCACGCCGACGATCGCGCCGCCGATGATGCGGTGGCTGTCCTCGTCGAAGATCAGCTTGGTGAAGCCCTCGGTGCGACCGATGCCGATCGCGCGGCCGCTGGCGGCCCACGGGAACTTGGCCACGCCAACCTTCAAGCCCTTGGCCTTGGCTTCGGTCTCGGTGACGCCAACCCAGGCGATTTCCGGGTTGGTGTAGGCCACCGACGGAATCACCCGCGCGACCCACTCCTTCTTGTGCCCGGCAGCCACTTCGGCCGCCAGCTTGCCCTCGTGCGTGGCCTTGTGGGCCAGCATCGGGTTGCCGACGATGTCGCCGATGGCAAAGATGTGCGGCACGTTGGTGCGCATCTGCCGGTCGACCGGAATGAAGCCACGATCGGTCACCTGCACGCCGGCCTTTTCAGCATCGATCTTCTTGCCGTTCGGCGAACGACCCACGGCCACCAGCACGCGGTCGAAGGTGCCCTGCGCCAATGCCGGCGCCTGGCCTTCCTCGGCGGCTTCGAAGGTCACGGTGATGCCCTTGGCATCGGCGGTCACGCCGGAGGCCTTGGTCTTCAGGTGCACGTCAATGCCCTGCTTCTTCAGGCGGTCGGCCAGCGGCTTGACCAGGTCCTTGTCAGCGCCGGGCATCAGCTGGTCCATGAACTCGACCACGGTGACCTTGCTGCCCAGCGCGCCATACACGGTGGCCATTTCCAGGCCGATGATGCCACCACCGACGACCAGCAGCGAACCCGGCACTTCGGCCAGTTCCAGTGCGTCGGTGGAGTCCATCACGCGCTTGTCGTCCCACGGGAAGTTCGGCAGCTTCACCGCCTGCGAACCGGCGGCGATGATGCACTTCTGGAAGCGCAGCAACTGGGTGCTGCCGTCTTCAGCGGTGATCAGCAGCTCGTTGGCCGACACGAACTTACCAACGCCCTGCACATTGCGGACCTTGCGCTGCTTGGCCATGCCGGCCAGGCCCTTGGTCAGCTGGTTGACGACCTTTTCCTTGTACTGGCGCAGCTTGTCCAGGGTGATGGTCGGCTTGCCGAACTCGACGCCGAAATCACCGGCATGGGCGACTTCGTCGATCACCGCAGCGGCGTGCAGCAGTGCCTTGGACGGGATGCAGCCCACGTTGAGGCAGACGCCGCCGAGGCTGGCGTAGCGCTCGACCAGCACCGTATCCAGGCCGACGTCGGCGGCGCGGAAGGCGGCGGTGTAGCCGCCCGGGCCCGAGCCCAGCACGACCATTTCGCATTCGATGTCGGCGGCCTTGCCACTGGCCAGCGCCGGCTTCGGTGCTGCAGGCTCGGCGGGGGCGCGGTGCGACGGCGTCACCGGCGGCTTGCTGGCCGGGGCGGCGGCCGCTGGGGCCGGCGCAGCGGCCTTGGCCGGCGCTTCAGCGGCGCCTTCGGTCTCCAGCAGCACGACGACCGCGCCTTCGGACAGCGTGTCGCCCAGCTTGACCTTGATTTCCTTGACCACGCCGGCTGCCGAGGACGGCACTTCCAGGGTCGCCTTGTCAGACTCCAGGGTCACCAGACCCTGGTCTTTCTTCACCGTATCGCCAACGGCGACCAGCACTTCGATCACCGGCACATCGCTGTAATCGCCGATGTCGGGAACCTTGATTTCAATCGTGGCCATGGTGGGTTTTCCTCGTGCCCGACCGGCGTGGCCGGCGGGCTGTCACTGCGTTTCGACAGGCGGCCGCGCCAGGGGCAGCGGCCGCACGGTGGGGGCGAAGCGGCGCCTTACAGCAGCACGCGGCGCATGTCGGCCAGCACCTGCGAGAGGTACGTGGTGAAGCGTGCGGCCAGGGCGCCATCGATGACGCGGTGGTCGTAGCTCAGCGACAGCGGCAGCATCAGCTTCGGTGCGAACTCCTTGCCATTCCAGACCGGCTGGATGGACGACTTGGAGACGCCGAGGATGGCCACTTCCGGCGCATTGACGATCGGGGTGAACGCGGTGCCGCCGATGCCGCCCAGCGAGCTGATCGAGAAGCAACCCCCGCTCATGTCGGCCGGGCCCAGCTTGCCGTCACGCGCCTTCTTGGCCAGCTCGCCGGTTTCCTGCGCGATCTGCACCACGCCCTTCTTGTCGACGTCGCGGATGACCGGGACGACCAGGCCGTTCGGGGTATCGGCAGCGAAACCGATGTTGAAGTACTTCTTCAGGGTCAGGTTCTCGCCGCTGGCATCCAGCGAAGCGTTGAACTCCGGGAACTTCTTCAGCGCCGCGGCGCTGGCCTTGATCAGGAAGGCGAGCATGGTCAGCTTGATGCCGGCCTTCTCGTTCTCCTTGTTCAGCGCCACGCGCAGGCCTTCCAGGTCGGTGATGTCGGCCTGCTCGAACTGGGTGACGTGCGGGATCATCGCCCAGTTGCGGGCCAGGTTCGCACCGGAGATCTTCTTGATGCGCGACAGCGGCTGCACTTCAACGTCGCCGAACTTGCTGAAATCAACCTTCGGCCACGGCAGCAGGTTGAGGCCACCGCCGGCAGCCACGGTGCCACCGGCAGCTGCCGGAGCGCCGCCGCTGAGCGCGGCCTTGACGAACTTCTGCACGTCGGCCTTGGTGATGCGGCCGCCCTTCTCGCTGCCACTGACCTGCAGCAGGTCGACACCGAGCTCACGGGCGAACACGCGCACCACCGGCGATGCGTAGGGCACCTTGGCCGGCAGCACGCCATCGGCGTTGAACTGTACCGGCGGGCTGGTCGGCGCGCCGGCCGAGGGGGCGCTGGCGATCTCGCGGGCGGCCAGCTTGTCCGGCTGGGCCGGCACGGCGACCGGCTCGACCTTGGTAGCGGTCTCGGCGGCGGTCGGGGCAGCAGCGGCGGCAGCCTTGCCCGGGGCCGGGGCGGCAGCGCCTTCGGCTTCGATGATGGCGACCACGTTGCCCTGCGACAGGTTGTCGCCGACCTTGACCTTGATCTCCTTGACCACGCCGGCGACCGACGACGGCACTTCCATGGTGGCCTTGTCGCTTTCCAGCGTGACCAGGCCCTGGTCCTTCTTCACCGTATCGCCCACGGCGACCAGCACTTCGATGACCGGAATGCCGCTGTAATCGCCGATATCCGGCACCAGGGCTTCCACCGCGCCACCGCTGGCAGCGGGGGCGGCAGCAGCGGCCGGAGCGGGAGCGGCCTGGGTGGCAGCGGCCGGAGCAGCGGCCTTGGCCGGTGCGGGTGCAGCGGCGGGTGCAGCGGCAGCGGCCGGCTGGGCAGCCTCGCCGTCGGCCACTTCGATCAGTGCCACGACCTTGCCTTCGGACAGGCTATCGCCCAGCTTGACCTTGATTTCCTTGACCACGCCGGCCACCGAGGACGGCACCTCCATGGTCGCTTTATCGCTTTCCAGCGTGACCAGGCCCTGGTCCTTCTTCACCGTATCGCCGACGGCAACAAGCACCTCGATTACCGGGATATCGCTGTAGTCACCGATATCGGGGACACGTGCTTCCTTGATTTCGGCCATGGGGAGAACTCCGGCAATCTGGTGTAGGGAAACGTCTATTGTGCGGCCAGCGGGAGCCAGCGCCAACCGTTACAGGTGTTTTCAGTACGCACGCAGCCGGGACACGCTGTTGCTCATGGCCCGCCGGCGCTTCCAGTCGGTAGCGTATTGTCCTGCCGATGTCCGCTTGATGTCGCCAGTGCGACGGCCACCGGCTGCCAGGCCTGGCGCAGGCGCGGCAAGGACCACGCTGCGTTGGCCGGACTGGTGGACGGCAGCGCCAGCACCTTGGCCGACGTGGCCAGCTGCGGCTGCACCCAGCGCTGGAAGGCCTGCATGGCCGCGCCACCGTTGCAGCCGATCAGCTGCAGGTCAGGCAGTGCGGCGATCAGTGCGGGAAGTGCATTGGCCACTTCCGTGCCACGCACGATGTCCGCATCCAGGCTTCCGCGTCGTTCGCAGCGGCCGATCACATCCCAGAGGCCGACACCATTGGCTGCCAGCGCCTGCAGTCGCTGCGCGTACGGCATTGCCGGGTCGAAGCCGCACAGATCGCCGAGCAAGGGCCAGAAACGATTGCGCGGGTGCGCGTAGTAATGCTGTGCCTGCAACGAAGCGATACCGGGCATTGAACCCAGCAGCAACACCCGGCAATCCGCGTTCACCTGCGCAGGCAGGCCGATGCACAACGTTGCAGCGCTCACATCTTCTCCAACTGCATGAATATTCCAGGAGGGCAGAAACCGCATGGAAACAGGGATTTCGCGCTGTTCGCTGAACAGTGCGAACTAATTTTTAACGCGCGTCGGATTCGATTCATGTTGGGGCGACTACGGTGTGCTCGCCCCGCAACCGGGGGCCCAAAACAAGAAACATTAGGAGATTCCCCCATGCGCTCCATCCGTATCCTGAGCCTCGCCCTGCTGACCTCTGCCGCGTTTGCACCGGCTGCCTTCGCGCAGGACAGCAGCACCACCGATACCGCCTCGGGCAAGCATTTTGCCGTGGTTGGCGGCGTCTCGCTGCTGCAGTCGAAGAATGACCCGATTGACGGCATCAAGAAGGTCGATGGCGGCCCGGCACCGACCGTCAGCTTCAGCTACTACATCAACGACAACTGGGCCGTTGAACTGTGGGGCGCTGCAGACAAGTTCGACCACAAGGTGAAGGGCCCGGGCAATGCCCGCCTCGGCAGCGTCGAGCAGCAGCCGGTCGCGCTGAGCGGCCAGTACCACTTCGGCCAGGCTGACAACGTGTTCCGTCCGTTCGTGGGCGTGGGCTATTTCCAGTCGGCCTTCAGCAATGAAACCCTGGCCGACGGCAGCGACTCCGACATCCGCCTGAAGGACGCCAAGGGCGTGATCGGCACCGTCGGTGTGGACATGAACATCAACTCCACCTGGTTCGCCCGTGCCGACGCCCGCTACATGCGCTCGCGTCCGGACGTGAAGGTCGGCGGCGAGAAGATCGGCGAAGCGAAGATGGATCCGTGGACCGTCGGCTTCGGCATCGGCGCCCGCTTCTAAGCGCTTCTGCGTCATTGTTGTACCGCGACGGGCCCTTCGGGGCCCGTCGTCGTTTCCGTCACCCGGGTTCTGTAGAGTCGACTGACAGTCGGATCTACACAGACGGGATGCGGAGGCGCGATGCACGAGGTCGACCTGCTGGTGATCGGCGGTGGCATCAACGGCGCCGGTATCGCCCGTGATGCCAGCGGCCGCGGCCTGAAGGTGCTGCTGTGCGAACAGCACGACCTGGCAGCACACACCTCCAGCGCCAGCAGCAAGCTGATCCATGGCGGCCTGCGCTACCTGGAACAGGGCGAGTTCGGCCTGGTGCGCAAGGCGCTGGGCGAGCGCGAAGTGGTGCGTCGGCAGGCGCCGTTCCTGGTGCGGCCGCTGTGCTTCGTGCTTCCGTGGCAGCCGCACCTGCGCCCGCGCTGGATGCTGCGGCTCGGGCTCTGGCTGTACGACCATCTGGGCCGGCGCAGTCCCGCCTTCCCCGCGTCGCGCGCCGTGGACCTGCACGCCGATCCACTCGGCGCGCTGCTGTCGCCACAGCTGCAGCACGCCTTCAGCTACGCCGACGCGCAGGTGGATGATGCGCGGCTGGTCCTCCTCAACGCGCTCGATGCTGCGCAGCGGGGTGCATGCATCCTGACCGGCACGCGCTGCGTGGACCTGCAACGCGGGCACGGACGCTGGCACGCCGTACTGGAAAACGCCGCAGGCCATCAGCAGACCGTGCAGGCACAGGCGGTGGTCAACGCCGCAGGCCCCTGGGCCGGCGGTCTGCTGGAGCGCATGCACGCCCGCAGCGGCGGACCTGCGCTGCGCCTGGTCCAGGGCAGCCACATCGTGCTGCGCCGCGCCTGGCCGAACGACCGCGCCTGCCTGCTGCAGCAGCCCGACGGCCGCGTGGTGTTCCTGCTGCCCTTCCACGACCATCTGCTCATCGGCACCACCGACACCGACTATCGCGGCGACCCCGCACGCTGCAGTGTGCTGCCCGCGGAAGTGGACTACCTGTGCAGCGCTGCCAACGGCTACCTGCGCGATCCGGTCGCACCTGCCGAGGTGGTCTGGCAGTTTGCCGGCGTGCGCCCGTTGCTGGCCGACCCGGACCCGCGCGCGGCGAAACTGAGCCGTGACTATCGCCTGCAACTGGACGCCGAAGGTGCGCCTGCGCTGCACGTGCTGGGCGGCAAGCTGACCACGTACCGGGTACTGGCCGAGGAGGCACTGGACCTGCTGCGCCCCTATCTGCCGCACGCCCGCCCCGCCTGGACGGCGGCAGGCGAGCCACTGCCCGGCAGCGACTGGGGCGATGCCGGGCAGGCACGGGAACAGCTTCGGCACCAGGCCCCCTGGTTGCCGGAGGCCACGCTGCGGCGCTGGGCCAGCGCCTATGGCAGTCGCAGCATCGATCTGCTGCACGGCGCACGCAGCCTGTTCGATCTGGGCGAAGACTTTGGCGTGGGCCTGCACGCACGCGAGGTGGCGTTCCTGTGCGACCACGAGTGGGCCCGCAGCGCCGAGGATGTACTGTGGCGGCGGAGCAAGCTGGGGCTGCAGATGGACGCGACACAGGCGGCACGGCTGCAGGCCTGGATGGATTCACGTCGCCGGTAATGCCGCGCGCGGCCCGGCGCCACCGATGCATTACGATCCCAACATCGCCACCGGAGACGCTGCATGACGCCCCGCTACGTGCTGGCCATCGACCAGGGAACCACCAGTTCGCGCGCGATCCTGTTCGATCGCGCCGGCGACATCGTCGGCAGCGCGCAGCGCGAGTTTGCCCAGTTGTTTCCACAGCCGGGCTGGGTCGAGCATGACCCGCGCGAGATCCTGACAAGCGTCTATGCCACGATCACCGAACTGCTCAGCCGCGAACAGATCGATCCCCGCCACATCGCCGCACTGGGCATCACCAACCAGCGCGAAACCACCGTGGTCTGGGACCGTGCCAGCGGCCAGCCGATCCACAACGCCATCGTCTGGCAGTCGCGGCAGAGCCAGGCGATCTGCGAGCGGCTGAAGTCTGACGGCCACGAAGCGCTGATCCGCGAGCGTACCGGCCTGCTGATCGATGCCTATTTCTCGGCCACCAAGATCCGCTGGATCCTCGACCACGTGGAAGGCGCGCAGCAGCGGGCCGAACGTGGCGAGCTGCTGTTCGGCACCATCGACAGCTGGCTGGTGTGGAATCTCAGCGGCGGCCAGGCGCACGTGACCGACTACAGCAACGCCGCACGTACGCTGCTGTTCAACATCCACACCTTGGAATGGGACGAGGACCTGCTGGCCCTGCTGGACATTCCGCGTGCGATGCTGCCGCAGGTGCGCGATTCCAGTTCGGTGTACGCGCACACGCGCCCGCAGTTCTTCTTCGACCATCCGATCCCGATTGCCGGCATCGCCGGTGACCAGCAGGCCGCGCTATTCGGCCAGGCCTGCTTCCAGCCAGGCATGGTCAAGAACACCTATGGCACCGGCTGCTTCATGCTGATGCACACCGGCACGCAGGCCGTGCGCTCGCGCAATGGCCTGCTGACCACCATTGCCTGGGGCCTGGAGGGAAAGGTGGAGTACGCGCTGGAGGGGTCGATCTTCATCGCCGGCTCGGTGGTGCAGTGGCTGCGCGATGGGCTGCGCATGATCGATCGCGCTGCTGACAGCCAGGCCTTGGCCGCACAGGTGCCGGACAGCGCGGGGGTGTACCTGGTGCCGGCCTTCGTCGGCCTGGGTGCACCGTACTGGCGCAGCGACGTGCGCGGTGCGATGTTCGGCCTGACCCGTGGCACCGGCAAGGCCCACTTCGTGCGCGCAGCGCTGGAGGCGATGGCCTACCAGACCCGCGACGTTCTGGATGCGATGCAGTCCGATGCGGGCATCTCGCTCAGTGAACTACGCGCCGATGGCGGCGCGATCGGCAACGACTTCCTTGCCAGCTTCCAGGCCGACATCCTCGGCGTCCCCCTGCTGCGACCGCGGGTGACCGAGACCACCGCGCTGGGTGCGGCCTACCTGGCCGGGCTGGCGGTCGGCTTCTGGGAGAGCCGCGAACAGATCGCGGCACAGTGGGGGCTGGATCGCCGCTTCGAACCGCAGATGGCGGTGGCCCGGCGCGAGAAACTCTACGCCGGGTGGCAGCAGGCCGTGGCCGCCACCCTCGCCTTCCATGTCGACTGACGGTAGTGCCGGCCGCTGGCCGGCAACACCGTGATCTTCGGGTACACCTGCTGGGTTGCCGGCCAGCGGCCGGCACTACCCCAGAGTCAGAACGCCGGCAGCACCGCGCCCTTGTACTGGGTCTCGATGAAGGCCTTCACCTGCGGGCCGGTCAGCGCCTTGGCCAGCTTCTGCACGCGGGCGTCGTCCTTGTTGTCCGGGCGGGCGACCAGGAAGTTCACGTACGGCGAGTCCTTGCTCTCGATCGCCAGCGCGTCCTTGGTCGGGTTGAGGCCGGCATCCAGCGCATAGTTGGTGTTGATCAGGGCCAGATCGACCTGGTCGAGCACGCGCGGCAGCATCGCCGAGTCCAGCTCGCGGAACTTCAGGTTCTTCGGGTTGGACACGATGTCGCGCTGGGTGGCCAGCGCATTGGTCGGGTCCTTCAGCTCGATCACGCCGGCCTTGTGCAGCAGGATCAGCGCGCGGCTGTTGTTGCTGGGGTCGTTGGGGATCACCACATCGGCCCCTTCACGCAGTTCGGCCAGCGACTTGATCTTGCGCGAGTAGGCACCGAACGGCTCGATGTGCACGCCCACCACCTTGGTCAGGTCGGTCTTGCGATCACGGTTGTAGGCGTCCAGGTACGGTTCGGTCTGGAAGTAGTTGGCATCCACCTGCTTCTGCACCAGCTGGTCGTTGGGCTGCACGTAGTCGTTGAACACGCGCACGTCCAGCTCCACGCCTTCCTGCTTGAGGATCGGCTTGACCACTTCCAGGATCTCGGCGTGCGGCACGGCGGTGGCGGCCACCACCAGCTTCTGCGAAGGCTCACCGGACTTGCCGCAGGCGGTCAGGGCCAGCGCAGCGGCGAACAGGGGCAGCAACAGGGTCTTCTTCATGGGCGCAATCGATCTCGGGGGAGGTATCAGGATTTTTCGTAGTTGGTCAGGGCCAGTTCCAGCAGTGCCTTGGCCTGCTCGCGCAGCATCATCGGCTCGACGATCTCGGCATCGGACCCGTAATGCAACACGTCCATCAACAGTTCGCGCGACACGCTGTAGGGTACTTTCAGTTCGTAGCGGCCATCAGCGAGGAAGCGTCCCTGCTGCTTGGAGTGCCAGTGCTCGTCGGCCACCCAGCGCGCGGCCTTGGCACTGAACAGGATGGTTGCCCAGCCCTTGGGCGCACCGGAGAAGATGCCGTAGCTGGCGCCGAGCTGCTCGTCCAGTTCGCTGTCGGCGACATCGCGGGCGGTGCTGTCGATCACCCGCGCCTTGTAGATGCGGTCCACCGCGAAGCTGCGCAGGGCCTCGCGATCATGGTCCCAGCCGTCCAGGTACCAGTTGTCGCGGTAATGGGTCAGCCGTTGCGGCGATACGGTGCGCTTGGTCGCTTCGTCGGTCGAGCGGGCGCGGTACTCAAAGCCCAGCTGCTTGCGCTCCAGCACCGCCGAGGCCACCGAACGGAAGCTGGCTTCATCGAACTTGCGGCCACGGTGCGGAATCACCCGCACCCGATCCACCGGCCAGCTGGAAACACCGGCCTGGGCGGCCAGCAGGCTCTCGATGCGCTGCTGCAGCGGCGCCAGCACCGAAGACAGCACGCCGCCGCCGGTACGGGCCAGCAGGTGCTGCGAGGCCAGCAGGGCGTGCAGCTCCTCCGAGCTCAGCCACAGGCCGGGCAGCTCGAAGCGGTCGCTCTCGTCGGCCAGGTAGCGGAAGCCGGCCTCGCCATCGCCCTCGATCGGCGCCATCAGCGCATCGCGCAGGAACGCCAGGTCGCGGTAGACGGTGGCCCGGGAGCAACCGAGCTTGTCCTGCAGGGTCGCCACCGTCACCGGATAGCGTGCGGACTTGAGCAGACGATGCAGGGCGGTGATGCGTTCGTATCGGTCCATGCCCCCGATTATGTCCGAGTCTCGGGCGTTGTGGCGGACGATTGGGCTATCGTGGGCGCCCCCTGCCCCGTGGAGCGCCCGATGCGCCGGTTGTCTGTCCTGCCCCTGCTGGCCTGCCTGCTGCTGGCCGCCTGCGACCGCGCACCGGCGCCCACCGACGCTGCGACGCCCGTCCCCGCTGCCGATCCGGCGCAGGCGGTGCTGTCTGCCAGCCAGCGCTTTGCCGCCCTGCGCAGCTTCCATGCCGAGCTGGAGGTGCTGGGCGCGCAGCAGCCGGTGCGTACCGCGATGGACTTCGTCGCCCCGGACCGGTTCCGCGTGCAGACCCCTGCCGGACCACAGGTGATCATCGGCGACACCATGTTCCTGCAGGCCGACGATGCGATCCGCCAGGTGCCGACCCCGCCGGGGCTGCTGGAGCAATGGCGCAGCCCGCTGCCCGCCGATATCCCTGCACAGGCCCTGCAGGCCGAAGACCTGGGCGAGCAGACGCTGGACGGCGTCAGCACCCGCCACTACCGCCTGCGTGGCGCCACGGCCGGTGAGCGCCTGGAGTACTGGGTGGATGCGCAGGGCCTGCCGCGGCAGATCGTGCGCAGCGGCCACAACAACGGCAAGCCCTTCCAGCTGCGGCTGCGGTACTCGCGCTTCAACGATCCTGCCCTGCAGGTCGACCTGCCCTGAATGGGCCTTGCCGACAACGCCTGCTGAAGCAGGCGGGACGGGCGATTCGGACGGTCATCACGCTTCCAGTATCATCACCGGCTGCCAACCGCTTCGGAGAAGCCTCGATGTCCCTGCGCGTGTCCCTGCTGGTCCCCTTGCTGCTCTGCGCCCCGCTGGCGTATGCGCAGGATGCCTCCGAACTGGCGGCGATGTCCTCGCCGTGGAGCGGCAGTGGTGGCGAACTCGGCTTCGCGTCGGCACGTGGCAACAGCAGCACCGAGAGCTTCAACGGCCGCCTGCGGCTGCGCTACACCGATGGCGACTGGGTGCACAGCATGGACCTGTTCGGCCTGCGCTCCAGCTCCAAGGTGACCGAAACCAGCGACGACGGCACCACCACGCGCCGCAACAACACCACCGCCAACCGCTACACCGGCAGTGCAGGCAGCGCGCTGCAGCTGGGCGAACATCGCCAGCTGACGGCCACGGTACGTACCGAGCGTGATGATTTCGCCACCTACGACCGGCAGAGCTCGTTCGGTCTGGGTTACGGCACCCGGCTGTGGAACACCGAGCGTTTCTCGTTCGATGCGCAGATCGGCCCCGGTGTGCGCCGCACCCACAGCACCGAGGACGACCGCACCCGCACCGGCCTGATCGGTCGCGGCCTGTTCGACCTGAAGTACTCGCTGACCGACAACACCGACCTGATCAACACGCTGCTGGTCGAATCGGGTTCGTACAACACCTTCGGCCAGAACGATTTCGGTGTCTCGGTGAGCATGAACGAGCACCTGGCGCTGAAGGCCGGCTGGCAGGCGCGTTACAACAGCGACGTCGCCGAGGACAAGCGCAAGACCGATACGCTGACCACGATGAACGTGGTCTACAAGTTCAAATAAGCGAAACGGGCGCCTGGCGCCCGTTCTGCTTTTGGTAGTACCGGCCGCCGGCCGGCATTACCTGCGGTGGCTCAGACGTTCAACAGCTCGCCAGCACCCGCATCCAGCAGCATCTTCGCCACGCGCTGGCCCAGCGCTTCCGGGTCGCTGGCCGGGCCCACGGCGTCGGCACGCACCGCGCGGCCGTCACTGGCGCTGCCGACCAGCCCCTGCAGATGCAGGTCCTGGCCATGCCACTGCGCGATCGCCGCCACCGGCACATGGCAGCTGCCATGCAGCGCGCGGTTCATGGCCCGCTCCGCTTCCACACAGGCGCGCGTGGCGGCGTCATCCAGGCCTGCAAACAGCGCCATCAGCGCGGCATTGCCGCCATCGCACTCCACCGCCACCGCGCCCTGCGCCGGCGCCGGCAACCACTGCGGCGGCTGCAGGCGGGCGACGATGCGATTGCCCAGGCCCAGCCGTTCCAGCCCGGCCACGGCCAGCACGATGGCGTCGTAGCCGCCGTTGTCGAGCTTGGCCAGACGGGTGTTGACGTTGCCGCGCAGGTCCAGCAGTTCCAGGTCCGGGCGCAGCGCACGCAGCTGGGCCTGGCGGCGCAGTGACGAGGTACCGACGCGCGCACCGATCGGCAGTGCATCCAGCGAGGCATACAGGTTGGAGACGAAACCATCGGCCGGATCGTGGCGGGTCAGCATTGCCGGCAGCGCGAACGGCGCATCCAGTTCCATCGGCACATCCTTCAACGAGTGCACCGCGCAGTCGGCCTCGCCACGCAGCATGGCCAGTTCCAGCTCCTTGAGGAACAGGCCCTTGCCACCGATGGCAGCCAGCGAGCGGTCAAGCACTTCATCGCCGCGGGTGCTCATCGGCACCAGTTCCACGTGCAGATCGGGATGTGCCTGGCGCAGGCGGTCGGCGACGTGTTCGCTCTGCCAGAGGGCGAGCGGGCTCTTGCGGGTGGCGATGCGGACGGTTTCCATCCTTTCATTATCGCGCCTATCGGCGGGATACGGCCAACGGCGGAGCCCCTCGTGGCTGGTGTGGTCGTGCAAGCAACAGCTGCGCTTGGCCGGGCGGGGTGGGCTGCGCGGGGGACGCCGTAAACCCATCCCTGGGGGCTTGGCCGCGGCATCCATGCCGCGGACACCCCCACGCAGCCCATCCCGCCCGGCCTCTGACAGTTTCCGTGTGCGTCAGCCACGGAAGATCAAAAGAAAAAAGAAAGAGCAGAAGCAGAAGCAACAGCCGGCGACTTCCGGGGTCAGATCCCTTTTCCGCAGGAAAAGGGATCTGACCCCTCTTTCCCCACCCGATAACACCAACGCTCTTGCTGTCCGTCACCGGGAAATTCGCGAGGGCGAGGCGGGATGGGCGGGCGGGACCGTTGGCGCCATGGATGGCGCCATCGAGCCCCCATGGATGGGTTTACGGCGTGTCCCGCCCGCCCATCCCGCCTCACCCAACACGCAACAACACAGAGCCGACAACCCGCTGTTGCTGTTGCTGTTGCTGTTGCTGTTGATGTCGAAGCAGTCGCGGCCGCAGGCCGCGCGGAAAACCTACAGATGCCGCAATTCCTGCTTCAGCGTCGCCACGCAGCGCCGGCTCACTTCCAGCGGCTGCTTGCCATGCCGCAGCACCGCCTGCACCTGGCCTCCGCTGCCACGCCGCAGCTCCACCAGCTCGTGGCGCGCCACCAGGCAGTTGCGATGGATGCGCACGAAGCGGCTGGCGAACTCCTCCTCCAGCGACTTCAACGATTCCTCGATCAGGTCCTCGCCACGCGCGTGATGCACCACCACGTACTTTTCTTCGGCCTGCAGATAGTGGATATCGTCCAGCGGAATCAATCGCAGGCTGCCGCGCAGGCGGGCACACAGCATGCTGCGGGCCTGGCCGCCGGTGTGCTGGGGTTGCCCGTCACGGCCGGCCAGGAAGGTGCGGGCGCGTGCGATCGCCGCTGCCAGCCGCTCGGCGCGCACCGGCTTCATCAGGTAATCGATGGCCGCTGCCTCGAACGCCGACAGCGCGTGCGCATCGTAGGCGGTGCAGAACACCACCGCCGGCCTGGGCTCGAAACTGGCCAGGTGGCGGGCCGCTTCCAGCCCGTCCAGGCCGGGCATGGCGATATCCAGCAGCACCAGGTCCGGCTGCAGTTCGGCGCACGCGTGCAGGGCCTGCTCGCCGTTGCCGGCCTCGGCCACTACGTCCACCCCTTCCTGCGCGGCCAACAGGCTGCGCAGGCGCTCGCGCGCCAGCGGTTCGTCATCGGCGATGACTACCCTCACGATCGTCCCCTCACTGGATCGGCACTGTCACCTGGCAGGCATAGTAGCCCTCGCTCCAGCCAGCCGTCATCCGCGCGGCGCGGCCGAAGCGCCAGCTCAGGCGATGGCCGATGCTGTGCTGGGCGTGGCCCGCTCCCTGGGCCAGGGCCAGCCCGGGCACCTGCGGATCCGGTGCAGGATTGCGTACGCGGATCTGCAGCTCGCTGCCCACACAGGCCAGATGCAGCTCGATGGTGCCGCCTTCGGGCAGGCGCGAGATGCCGTGCAGCACCGCGTTTTCCACCAGCGGCTGCAGCACCAGCCGCGGCATCGGCAGGTCCCAGGGCAGGGGTTCATCGCGCTGCCAATGCACCCGCAGGCGGTCGCCCAGGCGCAGTGATTCAATCGACAGATAGCGTTCGGCCAGTTCGCACTCATCGCGCAGGGTCGAATCGCCCTCGCCGGCACCCAGCGCGGCACGGAACAGATCGGACAGGTCGAGCACGGCACGCTCGGCCACCGCTGGGTCGCGATGCAGCAGGCTGGCGATCAGGTTCATGCTGTTGAACAGGAAGTGCGGGCGGATGCGCGCCTGCAGGGCGTCGGCCTGCGCGCGGGCATTGGCCTGTACCTGCGCCGCCCAGCGGTCGCTGACATAGAAGTAGCGCAGCGCCAACGCGGTAATCAGCGCCGTGGTGGCCGCGCTGCCCAGGGTGAAGCGCCAGAAGCCGATGCCGCGCGCGAAGTTGTCGCCCAGCACGCCATACAGGGCATGGATGATGCCCGCGCACAGGATGGCGATCAGCGCAGCCAGGCCAACGGCGGCGACGGCGCCCAGCAGTTCCGGCAGCTTCGACAGCGCCTGCCGCAGCAGGCACAGGCTGGCGGTGACCGCCAGCGCCAGCCACAGCGCGAAACCGCTGGCCGAGGCCAGTTCCCCCATCGTCCAGTGGCGGCTGCCATCGGGCGCCAGCGCCAGCACCACCACCACCAGTTCGGCCAGGCCGAGCATCGCTGCCAACCGCGGCAAACGGCACAGTTCCGGCATCCACGGGGTGGCAGCGCTCGCGGCCATGGGTCAGGCGACGCCCAGGCGTGCCTGCAGCCAGTCGCCCAGCGCGTCGATTTCCTCGGCGCAGACCTGGTGGGCCATCGGGTAGCTGTGCCACTGCACGTCCAGCCCAAGCGTGCGCAACGTCTCGGCGCTGTGCGCGGCCACCGCCTGCGGGATCACCGGATCGCTGCTGCCGTGGGCCATGAACACCGGCACATCCACCGCACCATCAACGCGCGACGCGGTTTCGGCCTCCGGCAGGTAGGTCGACAGTGCGATCAGTCCGGCCAAGGGGGCAGTGCGTGCCAGCGCGGCGCTGAGGATCACCGCCCCGCCCTGCGAGAAGCCGGCCAGGAAGATGTGATCAGCGGCGACACCGCGTTCGATCTCACGGGCGATCAGCGCATCCAGCTGCACCACCGACTCCTGCACGCCGGCCATGTCGGCGCGCGAACGGAAGTCCATGCCGACGATGTCGTACCAGCCACGCATCGGCACGCCGTTGTTGATCGTGATCGGCCGCACCGGTGCGTGCGGGAACACGAAGCGAAGCGCCGGCCAGTGCGGACGCACCAGTTCGGGCACGATCGGCGCGAAATCATGGCCGTCGGCACCGAGGCCGTGCAGCCAGATCACCGACCACTGCGGCGAGGCGCCGGTTTCCTGTTCCACCGTTTGCAGCATGTTGCGGCTCCTGTACGTTCGAGCCGCATTATGCCGCTGGCACGGTGCGATCAGTACAGCGGCGGTTGCTCGGCCGCTTCCCGGCGCAGCTGTGCGGCGCGCACCAGCACCGGCGGCGGGATGTTCTCTTCGGGAATGTCGAGCAGGCCCAGGCGATGCAGGAAGGCGCCCGGCCCGCGCAGCGAGGTCAGTGCCACCACCGGCACCGCCAGCACCATGCCGATCACCACCGGCGCCATCCAGGCCGCCAGCGACGGCGACACCGCCCACGCCAGCACGCCCATGAAGGCGCCAAACACGCCAAGGCCGCCGTAGCCGCGCACCAGCGAAATCCACGAGATGCCACCGTCATCGCGCTGCTGTGCATCCCAGCCCGAGTCACGCCCGGACAGCACTTCGGCCACCCCGCGCGACTGCACGTACATCACCACCGGCGCCATCAGCGCGGCCAGCACGGTTTCCACCAGCATCGACAGGAACGCCCGGATCGCGCCACCACAGCCACGGCGTTCAACCGGATCGAGCAGCATCGCAAAGTAACCCAGCACCTTGGGCATCAGCAGCACCGCCATGGTGGCGGCGAACAGGCGCACCACCTGTTCTTCATCCTGCGCACGCCAGTACACGCTGGGCGACAGGTGCAGCAGGGCGTTGAAATCGATGCCTTCCTGGAACAGCGGGATGGCGATGCCGATCAGCATCAGCATCGCCCACATCGGTGCGGTGAAGTAATGGCCGATGCCGATCAGCATGTGCACGCGGCTGATCCAGTGCAGGCCACGGCTGCCCACCACCTTGCCGTGCTGCAGGTTGCCCTGGCACCAGCGGCGGTCGCGCACCAGCAGGTCGGTCAGCGTCGGCGGGCCTTCCTCGTAGCTGCCGCCCAGGTAGGGCACCATGTGCGCGGCCCAGCCACCACGGCGCATCAGCGCCGCTTCCACGAAATCATGGCTGAGCACGTGGCCGCCGAACGGCTTGCGCCCCGGCAGCTCCGGCAGGCCAGCGTGGTCGGCGAAGGCACGGGTGCGGATGATCGCGTTGTGCCCCCAGTAATTGCTTTCGGCACCGTGCCACCAGGCCACGCCACGGGCGATCACCGGCCCGTACACGCGCCCGCCGAACTGCTGCATGCGCGAGAACAGGGTGCGGCCGCCGATCACCGACGGCAGGGTCTGGATCAGGCCGACGTCGGCGTTGTGCTCCATGCCGGCGACCAGGCGCACGATGCTGTCACCGGTCATCAGGCTGTCGGCATCCAGGATCAGCATCTGCGGGTAGGCACCGCCGAAACGGCGTACCCAGTCGGCGATGTTGCCGGCCTTGCGCGCGCTGTTGTCGCCACGGCGGCGATAGAACAGTCGCGCACGCCCATCGGGCACCAGCTCGCGCAGTTCGGCGAACACCTGTTCTTCGGCCCGCGCGATGTCCTCGCGACGGGTATCGCTGAGCACGAAGAAATCAAACCGCTGCAGCTGGCCGGTGGCCGCCACCGATTCGTAGATCGCGCGCAGGCCGGCCAGCAGCCGGCGCGGGTCTTCGTTGTAGGTGGGCATCAGCAGCGCGGTGCGGCTGTGCACGGTGGGCAGCGGCTTGTCCGGATCGATGCCCAGGCGGTAGCCCCGGTCGAACACGGCCGTCAGGAAGCCGGCCACCGCACTGGCAAAGGACAGCGCGATCCAGGCGAACAGGCCGACGAACAGCACCAGCAGGCAGGCCTCCAGCACGCTGATGCCATTGCCGGACAGCACCCGCCACATCATCCGGGTGGCCACGGCGGTCATCGCCACGGTGCCGCCGAGGATGTACAGGCGACGCAGGCCGATCATGCGTGGCGAGGTGCGATGGCGCCGGACCTTCAGCGAGCCTTGCCGCAGCGTCTGTTCGGGCATCACCAGCGGTGCTTCGGCCGGCAGCAGGGCCCAGCCCGCGTCGGGACCGGCCGTGACCGGTTCCGTGTCGATGGTTTCACTCCCCATGGCCGCCTACTCCCTGCAGGCCGCAGGACCGGCCGTCCCGGCCAGGCTGCATGCACCAAGGTTCATAGCCCGCATTCCAGGCGTCCGCACTTGTCCTGTCTGCCACGGCGTCATGCCGCGCAGTCGCTGTCTGTCACTACCAGAACCCACACGATCTCCAACGGGGCGGAATCGAAAAATGCGGCCCAGTCTATGGCCCCGAATGTAAGCCGGGTGCGAAGGTCTACGCCGGAAAATCTCCCCATTCAGCAATCAGCAGGCGAACCACGCCGTGCGCCCCGCGGGTGTCGATCCATCCCGGAAAGTACTGGATCGTAACAAACGAGAACGGTTATCATTACGTTAACCAGGCAGGTCGCCGTGCTCCGCGCACCGGACCCACCCAGCTGCGCCGGACCCTCCGCGCGCCCGACGACCCAGGGAAGGGGTTGGCTGCCTGCTGTCTGCGTGCGCCTGCTGCTTCCACCGGGTCTCTCCTCTCCCTTGGAAGCCGTCATGTCCCCTCTCCGTTCCGCGCGCCTGTCGCGCACCCGCCTGGCCAGCGCCCTGGCCGCCGCCTGCCTGCTGGCCCTGCCTGCCCTCGCCGCCGCTGAAGCCAGCGCCGATGCCTCGACCAAGGACCTGGATACCGTGGTGGTTACCGCCTCGGGCAACCAGCAGTGGATCAAGGATGCCCCGGCCAGCATCAGCGTGATCAGCCGCGAAGACATCGAACGCCAGCCGGTGCACGACCTGGCTACCCTGCTCAGCCGTATTCCGGGCGTGACCGGTGGGCTCAGCGCCATTGGCGAGCAGTCCAAGATCAAGCTGCGCGGCATGCCGTCCAACTACACGCTGGTGCTGGTGGACGGCAAGCGCATGGGCAGCTCGGCCTCGACCAACTATCGCCCCGACCTGGGCCGCCAGGACCTGAACTGGATTTCCCCCGACCAGATCGAGCGCATCGAAGTGGTGCGTGGCCCGATGTCCTCGCTGTATGGCTCGGACGCGATGGGCGGGGTGATCAACATCATCACCAGGCGCATCGGTGACAGCTGGAACGGCAGCGCGACCCACAGCTACACCCGGCCGCAGGATGGCGACCGTGGCGACACCCAGCAGATCGGCGCGACCTTCTCCGGCCCGCTGGGCGAGCGCTTCGGCCTGCGCATCGGTGCCAACAGCATGCGCCGCGACTCGGACCGCTCTAACGGCGGCGTGTATGGCAACGCCTACGCCGGCGAGAAGGACCGCAATGTCGACGCGCTGCTGCAGTGGAAGCTGAGCGAGGCACAGGAAGTGTCACTGGAAGCTGGCCACGGTGTGCAGCAGGCCTTCATCGCCCAGGCGCTGGAAAAGCAGGACGAAGGCGCCTGGGGTGCCAGTGAGCTCAAGCGCAGTTCGCTGGCGCTGAACCACGACGGCAAGTGGGATTTCGGTACTTCCAAGCTCAGCGCGTACTGGACCGAGTACAAGAACGACATCGGCGCCACCGGTCGCTCCGAGGCAACCGATACGATCATCGAAGGCAGCCTGAGCACGCCCTTCACTCTGGGCGTGGACCACCAGTTCGCGGTGGGCGGCCAGTGGAAGCGCCAGGAGTTGACCAACACCGACACCATCGGCCAGGCGCCGGTGGACTATGCCGGCAACCCGGTGGTCGGCTCCAGCCTGGAAGTGGACACCTGGGCGCTGTTTGTCGAAGACGAGCTGAAGCTGCACCGTACCCTGGCACTGACCCTGGGCGCGCGCCTGGACCACCATGAACAGTTCGGCAGCCATGTCAGTCCGCGTGCCTACCTGGTCTGGCACCCGAGCGAGCAGTGGACGATCCGTGGCGGCGTGTCCAAGGGCTTCCGCGCGCCGAGCCTGACCGAGAATTCGCCCAGCGCGGCGACCCAGTCCGGCGGCCGCGGCTGCACCTCGCTGATCCCGCTGGGCTATACCCGCGGCGGTTGCTACATGGCCGGCAACCCGGACCTGGACCCGGAAACCAGCACCAACCGCGAGATCGGCATCAGCTTCGACAACGACCTGGTCGACGCCGGCCTGACCTACTTCCATACCGACTTCAGGAACAAGATCGAGTATGAAGCGCTGGGCTTCTTCAACGGCTACTGGTGGACGCGCATGAGCAACGTGCAGCGCGCGCGCACCAGCGGCATGGAAGGCAACCTCAACTTCCGCTTCGGCGATCACTGGCGCTGGCGCACGTCGGCGACCTGGATGAAGGAAGCCAAGAACCTGACCACTGGCCGCAACCTGATCGACACCCCGGAGTTCTCAGGCTATTCGTCGCTGGACTGGACCCCGAACACCACGTTCTCCAGCAGCCTGTCGGCGCAGTACACCGGCAAGCAGACCGGCGTGGTCAATACCTTCCTGAAGGCCTACACGCTGTATGACCTGACCGCTGCCTGGAACGTCAATGAGGTGTTGACCCTGCGTGGCGGCGTCAGCAACCTGGCCGACAAGAAGCTGTACGCCGACGGCTCTACCGACTACTTCGTCGCCGGCCGCAGCTACTTCCTCAGCATGACCGCGCGCTTCTGATGCGCACTGCGATCGCGCTGGCAGCAGGCCAGCGCGATCGCGGCTGGTTTCCCAGGCTCAGTCGTTTTCCAGAACCGCCGGCGCAGCGTCGCGGCTGGCCGCGATGCGTGCACGGTCCATCGCCACCGCCAGTTGCTGGCGGGCGAGCAGTTGTTGTGCCTGCACCACTTCGGGTGTCGGCAGGAGCACCGGTCCGGGTGCGTTTTCCGGTGTAGCTGGTGTGGTCATGCAACCTCCATGGACATACCGCTGCTACCCGTGAACAACCGGGGTGGCAGCGGAACTGCGCACCCTATCCTAAAAACAAGGCGGATGGGTGACGGTGCGGCACCGGGACGCAAGCCCTTTGCCGTAGGAACGTCACATTTTTGACGCTCCAAGCTGGTTTGCTGAATGTGACTCACTTATCATGAAAACGTTTTCCTAACAGGGAAGTCCCTATACATGAACACCGTTGACCTGACCCGCTTCAGCCCGAAGTGGCAGTTCCGCTTCAACTTCTTCCAGCAGCACGGCGCTCCCAAGGAGCCCGGCTTCAAGCAAGCCTGGAAGGCGCTGTCCTTCGGCGACCGCCTGAAGATCAACCTGAACTTCTTCGCCTTCTTCTTCGGCGCGATCTATCTGTTCATCCTGGGCATGTGGCGCAAGGCGCTGGTGGTGATCGGCATCAACATCGTGCTGATCGCGGTCAGCCTGGTGCTGCCGGACATCGTGGCCCGCGCACTGTTCATTGCAATGAACTTCCTGGTCGCCTCGAGCACCAACTACAGCTATTACCTGGAACAGGTGAAGGGCAACACCAGCTGGAACCCCTTCGAAGGCATGTTCTAAGCCCAGCGCACCACACACGCAGTGGCACATCGACGCCCGGCCTTGGCCGGGCGTCGTCGTTCATGCCCCGGCTCAGGCGGCGCGCAACGCGGCAGCCGGTCGGGTGTCGGCCTGCAGGCGGAAGCGGGACACCGCCACCGCCAGCTGCTCGGCCTGTTCTTCCATCGCCCGCGCCGCAGCGGTGGCTT
Organism: Stenotrophomonas sp. 1337; assembly: GCF_031455455.1. Taxonomy (NCBI): domain Bacteria; kingdom Pseudomonadati; phylum Pseudomonadota; class Gammaproteobacteria; order Lysobacterales; family Lysobacteraceae; genus Stenotrophomonas; species Stenotrophomonas sp. 1337. The sequence goes on from NZ_JAVDSR010000012.1 coordinate 94,269, forward strand.
CTTCCACCAGCGCAGCATTCTGCTGGGTGGTCTCGTCCATCTGCACCACCGTCTGGTTGACCTGCTCGATACCGGCCGACTGCTCGCGCGAGGCGGCCGAAATCTCGGCCATGATCTCGTTGACCCGGCCGACCTGGCCGACGATCTCCTGCATCGTGCGGCCCGCACCGTGCACCAGCTGCGCGCCGGCGCCGACATGGCCGACCGAAGCGTCGATCAGCTCCTTGATCTCCTTGGCCGCGCCCGCCGAGCGCTGTGCCAGCGCGCGCACTTCGCTGGCGACCACCGCAAAGCCACGGCCCTGTTCACCGGCGCGCGCCGCTTCCACCGCTGCGTTCAGGGCCAGGATGTTGGTCTGGAAAGCGATGCCGTCGATCACCGAGATGATCTCGGCGATGCGCTGGGAAGAGGTCTCGATCTGCTCCATGGTCTGCACCACCTGGCTGACCACCTGCCCGCCTTCGCTGGCAACGCCTGCGGCCGAGGCCGCCAGCTTGTTGGCCTGCAGGGCATGATCGGCGTTCTGGCGCACGGTGGAGGTCAGTTCCTCCATCGACGCGGCGGTCTCTTCCAAGTTGGCCGCCTGCTGCTCGGTACGGCGTGACAGGTCGCTGTTGCCCGACGCGATCTCGCCTGCGGCCAGGCGGATGCTGGCCGCAGACTGCTGGATCTGGCCGACGATCTGGGTCAACTGCTGCACGGTGCTGTTGGCATCGTCGCGCATCACCGCGAACACGCCGTGGAAGTCACCCTCCATCCGTGTACTCAGGTCACCGGCGGCGATGGCGCGCAGCAGCGTCGACAGCGCAGCCAGGTTCTGGTCGCTGACCTGCATCATGGTGTTGAGCGTTTCCACCATGCGGCGGAAGTCATGCTCGAAGCGCTGGGCATCGCCACGCACGGCGAAATCACCTGCCGCCGCCGCAGCGGCCAGCTGCTGGATCTGCTCGTTGATCGCCGCCAGGTTGGTCTTGGTGGTTGCCATGGCAGCGGTGAATATCGCCTTTTCGCCCGGCAGTGCCTCCATGTCCACGCTCAGGTCACCCACCGCGTAGCGCTGCATCACCTCGACCAGGCGTTGGGTGACTGCATTGCTGTCGGCCACCAGCTGGTTGCTGTCGGCCACCATGCGGCCATATTCGCCCGGGAACACCGAGGCATCCATGCGGTAGCTGATTTCACCGGCATCATGGCGGCGCGCCATCTCCGCCTGTGCGGCCATCACTGCCTGCAGCTGGCCACGCATGCCCTGCATGGCGTCCAGCAGGCGGCCCACTTCGTCGTTGCCCAGCGCCGGCATGGCGGTATCCAGCTTGCCCGCAGCCACGTCGCCGGCGATGCGCACGGCCTGCGCCAGCGGTCGCACGGCCAGGCGCTGCAGCAGCAGGTAGACACCACCACTGAGCACCAGCGCAGCCACCACACCCACCAGCAGGATGATCCACAGCAGCTCGCGGGCCTGCGCGATGATCACCGCATGAGGCACCACCACGCCCAGCGCGAAACGCTGCGGCGCGTCACCGACCTGCAGCGGCACGTACAGGCGGACGTTGCCGGCAGCGTCGGGCTCGAACGCTTCGTAGGTCTTGTCGGCGGCGATCTGCGCCAGCATGCCGCGGGTGGCGGCATCGGTACGCGGCTTGCCGATCTCGGCAGCGTCGGCCGAGGCCAGCACCACGCCCTTCGGCGACAGCAGTTCGACGCGGCCGGCGCCCATCGGCGTCAGCGTGGCCAGGTGCTTCTGCAGCGCGTCCAGCGAGAAGTCGACGGTGAAGACACCGAGGAAGGTACCGTTCTCGACGATCGGCGTGCTCAGCGTGCTCATCAGCACCTGCTTGCCGCCGATGTCGTAGGCATACGGTTCGCTGACCAGCGGCAGCTTGTCGCGGCTGGGCACCATGTACCAGTTGCCCGAGCCGCTGGGCGTCTCGGTGTAGTCGGTCATCGTCGACTGCTGCGGCTTGCCGTCCTGCCAGGCCCAGTAGCTCATGTAGCGGCCGGTGGCGTCGTGCGCCTCGCTGTTGACGAACTCGGCGTCCTTGCCGTCGAAGGCATTGGCCTCCCACATGGTGCTCTTGCCCAGCCATTCCGGGTGCGCGTGCAGCTGCTCGCCGATGACATTGGCCAGGCTGGCGCGATCAGGGGCATCACCGCGCGCACGCTGGGCCAGCACGGTTTCCACCATCGCATCGTTGCTGGCAAAGGCCGTGCCCAGGTCGGCAGCCACCTGCCGCGCCTCGGCACGGGCTTCGCTGGCCATGGTCTGCCGCGAGGACGACACCAGCGCCGAACTGGCCTGGTGATAGATCAGGAACGCGGTCGCGCCGAAGCACAGCAACGCGATCACCGCGGTGCCCAGCATCAGCTTGTGGGCGATGCTGCCGGGGCGACGGGCAGCGACGGAACGGGAAGAAGACATGGGAGGATCCGCAGGCAGTTCAGGTCGACCGGTGCCACCAGGGCACCGCGCAGATGCGCGATCCGTCGCGCGGGCCGCCTGCCCGCCGGATCGGAACCCGGCGCGGGAAGGCGCGCACCGGGTTAGCGGCCATGGCCGGGCGAGGTTGAGGCTCGCCGCACGCACAAAACCTGAACCCGCTCAGCTGCGGCCGTCGACCCAGGCCTGTGCTGCTCGCCTGCGCTATTCGGCGACGCGGTCGCGGATCCACTCCGCACGGGGCAGGACCTCGATGCTGCCCGCGGCGTACTGTTGCAGCACGTCCTCCGGACCGAAACGTGGCTGCCAGCCCAGCGCTGCACGCATCCGGCTGCTGTCATAGACCCGATCAATGCTGAGCGGCAGTGGCCAGCCACGGCGCTCGAACTCGGCCAGCAGCTGCGGTGCGCGGCGCGCCAGCACCTGGCGCGGATCGGCGGCCAGCTGCAGGCAGTCCTCGCGCCGGAAGGGCGTCGGCGCACAGGCGAGGTAACGCTGGAAGGCCGCGCCTTCATCGTGCAGCAGCGCGGCATGCGCGCTGGCCACATCGCGCGCGTCGATCCCACGGTGCAGGCGGAACATCGCCATGCGGTCAGGCGGTTCGGGGAAGCAACGTGCCATCCGCAGCACGCGCACGGTGAATGTTGCACTGGCCGCCGCTTCGGCAGCCGCCTCAGCCTGCAGCTTGGTGCGGTGGTAGATCGTGCGCGGCAGCGGCTCGGTGTCCTCGTCGATCCAACGGCAGCCGCCGGACACCACGGCATGGCCGTACAACGCCGTGGTACTGGTCAGCACGAAGCGCTGCACGCCGGCCTCGCGCGCCAGCTGCAGCAGGTTCGCGGTGGCCTCCACGTTGATCTGCTGGAACACCGCGTCAGGTACCAGGCCCACGTGCGGGGCGTGCAGGGCCGCGGTGTGGATCACCGCGTCGACCCCCTGCACGGCGCGTTCCAGCGCCCGGCGATCGGTGACATCGGCAATGACGCGCGTGGTGGCGAACGGACTGCGATCCAGCCCCACCACCTCATTGGCAGCGGCCAGCGCACCAAAGATCGCCCGCCCTATCCGCCCGGAACTTCCGGTCAACAGAATCTTCATTGAATCCATTCACTCGACAGCGCCCGGGACCTACCGGGATGACTTGATTCTAGGCATGCACGATGGCATCGGCGATAGCAGACGATGACATTCTGCATGCCATCCACATCCGGCCAACCGCTTGGACTCTCCCTTGCCAGGGCGCTACGGGTGGCTGCCGTGACGACCGATTGCAGAGCCCGGCGCTTCCTGCACGGTAACCGGTTGTCAAACGCGTGCGCAGGCCATGTGAGCCTCGTACAGCCCACTTCGACCTGTCTTTAGCCTGCACTGTGCAACATGGGACCGTCACTGATGGCAGCGACCCATGTTCACACCGGAGACCGGTAATGACCAACTCACGCAATGGCAACAGCAATCGGGGCTTTGCCTCGATGGACGAAGACAAACAGCGCGCGATCGCGGCCAAAGGGGGACGTGCTGCCCACGCATCCGGCAATGCACACCAGTTCAGCCCGGCCGAGGCCCGGGTGGCGGGCCGGAAAGGCGGTGAAGCGATCAGCCAGGACCGCCAACACATGGCCGCGATCGGCCGTGAGGGCGGCCATGCGCGGCACGCCAGCAGCCGCCAGCAACAGCAACAGCAGGACATGGCCGACAAACCTGACAGCGGTCAACAACGTTGACGTGCTGCGGTCACTGCGCCGCGTACCGGCGGTGCGGCCGACGTCGATCAGCACTCAGCACTGCCAGCACAGTGGAAAGCGCCGCTGAGCTGGCGCGCGCCGGCTAGGTGTGGGCGAGGATGTTCAACAGGCGCCCGAACGGGTCGCGCACGTAGAAGCGACGTACACCCCATGGCTCTTCGGCCGGGCCATATTCAAGCGCAATCTCCGCGTGTCGCAGGCGTTCGAGCACGTCGTCCAGATCATCCACCTCGATCGAAAGATCCGGCACCGGGGTACCCGATCCGCCTTCGCTGGCAACGCTGAGCTGTGCCAGCGCAGTGCCCTGCCCACCGTAGGTGACGATCCAGCCGTGGTCCATCACGATGTCCATGCCGAGGATGTCGCCGTAGAACGCGGCCGCCTGCGCAGGATCGGCACTGGCGATGTTGGCGACGACACGTTTGACGGCCATGTTGCGGCTCCAGACGATCAGGACCGCGGACTTCGTGCCTGCGGCCAGGTGAAAAGGGGCCCCTGGATCCGGCCCCCCATTGCGAACGGTATGCAGGCCTCAGACGGCGCCGCACCTGTCCACGACACAGCGATCGTATTCGAACTGGCACTCCATGGCATCGCCGCCGCCGGAAACGCAGGCCTGGTAGGCCTTCCAGCACGGGAAGTCGCACGGCTGGACCGGACCGGCCACCGCCACCGAACCGGTACACGCAAGTGCAAACACTGCAGCAACGATCACTTTCCTGATGGCTCGCATCGATATCACTCCCTGATAGGCCTGGTGATTCCAGGCTGCATCACCGTAGCCGTGCGTGCGGGATAGGAAGTGAAGGCGCCGGTTCAGCCTGCCAGCAATTGCAGATCACGCAGCTGCGCGCGCAGCTCCGCGAGGTCATGCCACGGCAGTATCGGCGAGTTCCCGCGCTCATCGGGAGGGTTGCCCGGAAGCCCCTCCGACCAGCCACCCGCGCCCACCAGCGGCAGCAAAGGCCGCTTGTGCAGCCAGGCCAGACACACTTCGGAAATCGTGCCCGCGCGCCCGCCGATGACAATGCAGGCATCGCCGGCCAAGGCCATGATCAGGTTGCGGGCATCGCCCATGCCGCATGGCACCACCACCGTTGCCGGCCAGTCTGCTGCGGGCATGCTGCCTTCCGGAATCACGCTCAGCACCGTGCCGCCGGCTGCGACTGCATGCTCGGCTGCCACCCGCGTGGCTGGGCTGCCACAGCCGCTGACCAGGGTGATTCCATTTTCGGCGAGGAACCTGCCCGCCTGTGCAGCGAGGTCGAACGCCGGTGAGCCAGGATCGGCACTCCCCAGGATGGCGATCTGGGGCTTGCGGAAGGACTTGCGGGAGGTTGGTGTCATGAAGCGACCTGGGTGACCGAACGGAAGGACAGCATGGAGACGGAACCGATCCGGGCAGCCACTGTTCAATTGCCCGACGCGGGAACGTATCACGCCAGCAGTTTGTCTTTCTGATGCTGATTGCACAGTTCACCGCCTCAGCATCACCAGGCCACCCAGGCTCAGCGACGGCAGCAGCAGCCCAAAGGCCACCAGCGGCCAGACCGTATCGCCCGGCAGCAGCAGCGTCGCGAGCGTGCCAAGCGTTGCCACGATCAGGCTCTGCACGGCGTAGTACAGCGCCACTGCCGTGCCGGAGGCATCGGCAAAATCGCGCAGCGCACCGTTGGCCGCCACCGCAGCCACCATCACGATGCCGATGGCCACCAGCCACATCGGCAACACGACACTGGCAAAGGATGGCGGCAGCATCGCCGTCATCGCCATGACCAGCGCGCCGCCGATCATCACCATCAGCCCACGCTGGAAACTGCCACCAATGCCCCATCGCCCGATGAATCGAGCAGCGAAGCGCGAGGTGACGATCATCACCAGTGCCACCGTCGCGAAGGCCAGGCTGAAGCCCATCGCCGAATAGCCGGCCCTCCCCATCAGCACCCGCGGGGCGATCGAGAAAAACACGAAGAACGTGCCCATCGCCGCACTGAATCCCAATGCATGAACCCAGAAGCCGGCATTGCCGAGGATGCGCGCGAAGGCTGGCGATGCGTGGACATGCTGCGGTGGCCGTGTCTCCTGCCAGCCGCGGCATGCGCGTGCACCCGCCAGCAATCCCAGCACACCCAGCGCGATGAAAATGGCCCGCCAGCCCAGCGTATAGGCGATCAATGCGCCGAGGATCGGACCGAGCGCCGGCACGAACGCCAACATCGAGGCGAACAGGCCATAGAGCGTAGCGCCCTCGGCCGTGTCGGCATACACGTCGCGCACCGTGGCGAAGGTGGCCACCAGTGCGGCCGACGCCCCAACCGCCTGCACGCCGCGCCACGCAAGGAATGCCGCACCACCGCTGCACGCGGCCAGCGCGAACGACGCCAGCGTGAACAACAGCGCGCCCATCAGGAGCACCGGCCGTCGCCCGATCCGGTCCGACAGCGGGCCGAAGATCAGCTGGCCCAGCCCCAGCACGAGCATGTACAGGCTCAGCGTCAACTGGATGAGGGCGGGCGACGTGCCGAGTGCCTGCGGCATGGCCGATACGACCGGCAGGTAGATATCCATGGCCAGCGAGGCCAGGAGGTCGAAGGGGGCCATCAACACGATGGCGCCCGGCAGGGAATGGGCCCAGCGAAGGGCTTTTCGATCAGACATGGGGAAACATCCGCTCAGGAGGGAATCCGGCGGTGATCAACCCAGTGCGTGGAAATCGCAGGACAAGATCACCGCAACAACGTGCGTACCGTTGTTGCGGCTCAGCGGACTGTCTGCGGACCGTTCCCGTTCATCTGATGATCCGGTGGAAGATCGAGTGCGGCCAGTGTAGCAAGGCCATTGCGGGGCAGCCCGGCAACGTCGTCCGGCAGGGCCTCAGGGCAAGGGCAGCATGTCGATGCGCCGGGAGGGGGTACGCCGCACCTGCTCGATGAGCCGGCGGACCGCTGGCGATGTTTCCTGTTCTCGGTACAGCGCAGCGATGGTCGAGGCGATGACCGGCCCGGCGATCGGCAGATAAACCACGCCTGGCAGCAGCAGCGTCCGCTGCAGCACCGACGGCACGATCGCCACGGCGCCATCGCCCACCGAGACCTGCGCGAGCACCGCGACAAGATGACCGGGACGGGAGCGGATGTCCGGCACGAATCCGCCACGGCGGGCGACTTCCAGCGTGCCGGCGGGCTGCTCCGGCATGATGAACGCCTCCTTCGCCAGCAGCGCCGGCTGCACCGGCACCCCCGCGTGGGCCAGCGCATGCGATGCCGGCAACGCCACGCAGAACTGATCTTCGATCAGGATGTGCGAACCGAGCGCATCGGGCACCTCCATCGGAAGCCGGCAGAACACCACATCGATGCGACCGTCCAGCAGGAGGTCCGGCAGGTCGGCCATCGGCCATTCGCCGACCTTCAGCTCCACGTCGGGCGATGCGCTGCGGAACCGCTGCAACTGCTCCTGCAGCGCGCCGGCATGGACCGCCGAACCTACGTAGCCGATCTCGATCCTGCCGATTTCCCCGCGACCAGCGCGGCGGCCCACGGCCTCTGCCTGCTCGAACTGGCGCAGCACGTTGCGTGCTTCGGCCAGGAAGATCGCACCGGCAGAGGTCAGCGTGACCTCGCGCCTACTGCGATCGAACAAGGGGGTGCCCAGGCGACGCTCGATCTGCTGGATCTGAACGCTCAGCGTCGGCGTGGCGATGCCCAGGCGCAGCGCGGCGCGCCCGAAATGCAGCTCCTCGGCCAGTGCGACGTAGTACTGCAGATGTCGACGGTCCATGCGCACCGGCTCGTTAGCTTTGGCCTAACGTACTTGAAGAACACCGGCAATGAAACAAACAGTCGAAGTTGCTTGAATGGGCCTTCTTCCTTCCCCACCCGAGTGCCCGGTGTCTCTCTTCCCCCGCCGCAGACCGCCCAACTGGATCCTGATCATCGCCTCGCTCGGCTGCACGATGACGGTGCTGGAAACCAACGCCGTGGCCGTCGCCCTGCCGACCATCGCGCGGGATCTGCAGGCTGACTTCGCCGACATCGAATGGGTGATCAGCTGCTACATCCTGACCTTCACCTCGCTGCTTCTGCCCGCCGGTGCCATCGCCGATCGTCATGGCCGCAGGCGGGTGCTGCTGATCGGCATCGCACTGTTCGCCCTCTCATCGCTGACCTGCGCGCTGGCCCCCACGGCCAGTGCGCTGTATGTGGCCCGAGCGTTGCAGGGCGTGGGTGCCGCTTTCCTGCTGGCCCCATCACTGTCGGTGATCGGCCACGAATTCCACGAGGGCAAGCAACGCGACGATGCCTGGGCCTTCTGGGGCACGGCAATGGGCATGATGATGGTGCTCTCGCCGCTTATCGGTGGGCTGTTGTCCTCGCTGTGGGGATGGCGCTCGGTGTTCATCGCGATCCTGCCCTTCCTCGCCTTCCTGGCCTATGGTGCGATCCGCTGGGTTCCCGACACTGCCGACACGGTGGTACGCCCGCTCGATCCGCCCGGCATCATCACCTTCAGCGTGGCGATCTTCGGCATCGTGTTCTTCCTCGTGGAAGGACTCGCGCAGGGATGGACATCAGCGGTGGCGCTGGCCGGCCTGGGCCTGGGCATCGCGATGGCCGCGCTGTTCACCTGCATCGAGCTCACGCGTCGGCATCCGATGGTCGACCTGCGGCTGCTTGCCAGCCCGCGCTTTGTCGGTGCACTGATCGCCATGGTCGGCTACGCGGTCAGTGCGCAGGTGATGGCCTCGATGCTGCCGCAGTACCTGCAGAACGGCGTCGGCCTGAGTGCGCTGGCCACGGGCGCCGGCATGCTGCCGTTCGCTGCGGCGATGCTGCTGTTCCCCAGCGTGGGCAGGCGCTTGGGCAGACGATTGTCGAGCGGGATGGTGCTGGCCATCGGCCTGTCCATCACTGCCGCCGGCAATGCGCTGGCCGGTGTCGGTGCATGGCACAACCAGCCGACGGTGGCGCTGCTGGCGATGGTCATCATCGGCGCAGGCGGTGGCATCCTCAACGGCGAAACATCCAAGGCGATCATCGGTTCGGCGCCCCGCGACCGCGCAGGCATGGCCTCGGGCATCAGTGCGACGACGCGCTTCGTCGGCATCCTGCTCGGCTTCACGGTCCTCTCCAGCGCCCTGACCGTCGGCATCCGCGCCGGACTCTCAGCACGCGTTCCTGCAGATGAAGTCATGCGTCTGGCCGACACCATCGCCACCGGTGCACTGACCCGAGGAGCCCAGGTTGATCTGGCGCGGGCGATCTACAGCCAGGGCTTTGCCGCGTCCCTGTGGACTGCCGCCGCAGCAGCGACGCTGGCCAGCCTGGCCGTTGCCCTGCTCAGGCCACGCGCCTGATCGCAGATGGCAGACGCAGAAACGACCAGGGCAGCACTGGGCTGCCCTGGTCGCGGCGATGTGGGGGACGATCGCCGGATGCGATCAGGCAGCCTTCATCGCATGCTTGCGATCGCGCATGACCGAGTGGCATTCCTGCACTTCCGGCAGCCACTGGGTCACTTCCTGGCGCACCGCCGGCGGCAGGTCGTTGTCCTTCAGCACGTCCTTGAACGCGCCCAGCAGGCGATCCTCGGACTCTTCAAGTTCGGCCACGTAACCGTAGTTGGTGTCACCGAAGGCCGCGCGCACCTTGCCGTAGAACTGCTGCATGGAACCGACCATGGTGCCGTGCTCGGCCGGCTTGCCGCCGGTAGCGGCCACCGAGCTGCTCAGCGAGGACACGATGCGGCCCTTCACGCCGGCGATGCGGACGAACAATGCCGACAGCTCGGCATCCTTCACCTTGGTTGCGGCTTCCTCGTAGAAGGACTTGCCATCACGTGCGATCTCGATCAGGTCGTTGAGGCGATGCTCGATGGTGGACTGGGTGCTCATGTGTAGTCTCCTCTGGGGGAAAAAGGGCAACAGTGGAATCCGTTGCCTGCGAGCCCAGACTGGCCGACCGGGTGTGGTTCGCGGGTGAGCATCGATTGATGCGGTGATCATGCTGCCCAACGGCGCCCCACCCACTCACACGGGCGACGCGGCGTCTTCACCGCATCTGAATCCTGGCAATGACCTGCCCGATCATCCGCACCGCATGTCTAGTCCACCGCTACCCGCACCACGTGGCTGATGCCCCGATGGAACATCTTCGCGTACGGACAGACCCGCTCGGTGTTGCGCACCAGTTCGGCTGCACGTATCGGGTCCATGCCAGGCAGGCACACCACGATCTCGGCCGACAGCAGGTACAGGCCGTCCACGGGATCTCGCGCGAACGTCACCGCTACCTCGATGCTCGGCTCGACCAGTTCCATTCCCGCACGCGCAGCCACCAGCACCATCGCACCGTGGAAGCAGCCGGCGTAGCCCGCCGCCAGCAACTGCTCGGGATTGGTACCGCCACCGGGTCCACCCAGCTCAGCAGGCAACCGCAGGTCCACTGACAGCGCACCATCATCGGACCGCACCACGCCCGACGCGCGGCCATGCTGTGCCACGCCACCACTGACCCGCACCCGCCCGGTGTACAGCGGGCGCACCTCATCACCGTGGTACTTGTCGAGCACCGTGTGCGGAGGCGGTTTCAGCCCGGTCATCGCAGGTTCCTGCTGTCAGCGTCCACCGCCGATCAGGCCGGCTGGCCCTGTGCCAGCCCGGACTGCTGCAACCAGCGCTCGAAGCCGATCGTGCCGAACCATGCCTGGCCCACCGGCACCAGCGTGTCCTGCTGCAGCTGCGCACCGAAGTAGCGCGCCTGGGCATCGCCAACCACTTCACGCGCGTCACCGGTTGCCTGCAGGAAGCGCTGCGCCAGCACCGCCATCGATTCGCGTTCCGGGCCGGCGATCTCCACCACGCCATTGGCTGGTGCCTGCAGCGCGATGCGCGCAACCGCATCGGCCACATCCTCGGCGGCGATCGGCTGCACTGCGGCGGTCGGCAGCTGCAGGGTCTGGCCGTCACCGGCTGCCTGGAGGATGCCCGGCAGGAACTCGAAGAACTGTGTCGAGTGGATGATCGTGTACGCCAGGCCCGAATCGCGGATCAGGCGTTCCTGGGCGATCTTGCCGCGGAAATAGCCGCTGGCCGCCAGCTTGTCGGTACCCACCACCGACAGCGCGACATGATGGCGTACGCCTGCCTGCGCCGCGGCCGCCAGGATGTTGTGGCCGGCCGTCACGAAGAACGACAGCACCGCCGCATCTTCGAACGAGGGCGAGTTGGCCAGGTCGACCACTACCTCGGTGCCCGCCATCGCAGCGGCCAGGCCCTCGCCGCTCAGCACATCGATACCGGTGGAGGGTGCAGCGACGACGACGTCATGGTCGGCCGCATGCAGGCGATCAACCACCTTGCTGCCGATGCGGCCGGTGCCACCGATGACGAGAATCTTCATGACAGGTCTCCTGGAACGTGGAAAGTTCGGATGTGGCTGCATGCTAGGAACGCATTGGCCGGCGCAGTAGATCCGCAGCGGGCCACGCACTGTTGCCGCATCGGCACCAATGCGGTCATGCCCATGCCGGGGCCGCATCGCGCTGCGCTGCCGCCTGCTGCCGCGCTTCCCAGTGCGAGAACACATCCAGATCCAGCGCGCGTATGCGCTGGGTGCTGAAATCGATGAACGCGCGGATCCGCTTGGGCAGCTGGCGTCGGCTGAGATAGCACAGATAGTGGCCACGATCGTGCGGCGCGTAGCGGTCCAGGCAGGTCACTACAGCGCCTGCGCGCAACGCATCACTTACCTGGTAGCTGGGCAGCTGGGCGATCCCCAACCCGTCGATCACTGCCTGCAGGACAAGATCGGCATCATTGAACACCACCTCCGCCGGCGGCTGCAGATTCACATCCTGGCCGTCCACACGGAAGTCCCAGCGCTGCAGGCGCCCACCGGGAAGGCGTCGACCGATGCAGGCATGGGTGGACAACACTTCGATGGTGTCTGCCAGGCCATGCGCCTGCACATACGCGGGCGATGCACAGACCACCAGCTGCATCGGCACCAGCTGCTTGGCGATCACCTGGCTGTCTTCCAGCACGCCATCGCGGAACGCCACATCGATGCGATCGGCGGCCAGGTCCGGTGCCTGCTCGTCCAGCAGCAACTCCACAGAGACCTCTGGATACTCCGCGCGGAACGCAGACAGCAGCGGCGCGATCACCCGGCGTCCGAAGCCATGGGTCGCACTGATCCGCAGATGCCCGCGCGGCGGTCCTTCGCGCAGGTCGCGCATTTCATCCAGCGCCTGCAGGATGCTGGCAACGCCCGGGCTGCAGCCCTCCAGGAACAGCTCGCCTTCGCGGGTGAGTGTTGTCGAGCGCGTGGTGCGCAGGAACAGGCGCACGCCCAGTTGTCCCTCCAGCTTCTGCACGCTGCGGCTGACGGCCGAACGACCGATGCCGAGGCGATCACCGGCGCGGGCGAAGCTGCCCTCGGCGGCTACCGCGATGAATGCCAGGACCCCGGCATAGCTGGCGGAGAAGGACGCCGTGAGGGAATCGCGGCCGTCGCTGGCCAGGCAGGACTGCGGCATGACATTCATGGTGTTCCGGGCTCCTGGAAGTCGCGTCGGGCAAGCAGGTGGGCGCGTGCACGGGCCAGTCGCTGGCGGCATGCCGGCAGCTCCAGCCCAAGCAGCGGCGCGATGTCTTCAAAGCCCGCGCCCAGCACGTCATGCAGCAACAGCACGGCCCGCATGTCCGGTGGCAGTTCGTGCAATGCGGCAAGGAAGGCCTGCCAGACCCGCTCACTGGCGGGGCAGGCTGCTGCGCGGTTCGGGGCGGATGAGGTGTCCATGCCCGGCAGACGGGCGAGCATCCGCCGCTGTGACAGTCCATTGGTGTTTTTCGTGCAACACCGTGCAGCCCTGCCCTCGCCTACCGCCCCGCATGCAGCGGGCCTAGCCTCGCTGCGTCCCTCAACTCCCATCGGAACACCGTCATGAGCCAACGCTTGGACTACGCCGCACAGTCGCCGGAACTCTTCAGGAAGCTCGGCACCTTCTCCCACGCCGCGCACAACAGCTCGATCGAAGCGGCCATCATCGACCTGGTCAACATCCGCGCCTCGCAGCTCAACGGCTGCGGGTTCTGCCTGGACATGCACGTGAAGGAAGCGACGATCCGTGGCGAGCGCGCGCTGCGCCTGCACCATGTCGCGGCGTGGCGCGAATCGAACCTATTCAGTGCGCGCGAACGGGCCTGCCTGGCGTGGACCGACGTACTCACCCACCTCCCTGCGCAGGGGGTTGCGGACGACGTGTATGAGCGCGTGCGTAGTCAGCTGTCCGAACAGGAAATCGTCGATCTGACCTACGCGGTGATGGCGATCAATGCCTGGAACCGCGCCAACGTCGCCTTCCGTACGCAACCCGGCTCGCTGGACCAGGCCTTTGGCCTGGACAAGGCCGGTCTGGCCTGAGCGTCGACTGCACACTTCCCTGCTGGAGACCTGCCATGCGTTCTCTCCGTTCCCTGGCGCTGCTGGCCCTGCTGCCGTTGACCAGCATCGCCGCCACGCCGCCGCCCACCGCGCCCGAGCCCATCGTGCGCGAGGTCATGACCCGTCCGTTGCCGGAACAGCCGGGCAAGGAAGCACTGATCCTGACGGTGCAGTACCCACCCGGCGGCGCCGATCCCGTACACCGGCACGATGCCCACGGCTTCGTCTATGTGCTGCAGGGCCGCATCGTGATGGGCGTGGCTGGCGGCCGCGAGGTTACCCTCGGCCCGGGGGAGGCCTTCCATGAGGGCCCGGACGATCTGCATACCGTCGGCCGCAATGCCAGCCAGACCGAACCGGCGACATTCGTCGTGTTCCTGATCAAGGACATCGGCAAGCCGGCGGTACTGCCACCACGCTGACCGCCACCGGTCCGGGGCAGTACCCGCCACTCCCACAGGTCCGCCGGTGTCACAATCGGCGGACCTGTCCCGTCTCTGCTGGCATGGACGACCCCACCGCACTGTTCACCCGACTACGCCCGCGCCTGTTCGGCGTGGCCTACCGCATGCTCGGCTCCTCGCACGAGGCCGAGGACGTGGTGCAGGATGTCTGGCTGCGCTGGCATGGCGCCAACCAGCAGGACATCGAGAACGCCGAAGCCTGGCTGGTGGCCACCACCACCCGCCGCGCCATCGATGGCCTGCGCCTGGCTCGGCGCACGCGCGAGCACTATGTCGGCATGTGGCTGCCCGAGCCGCTGCTCACCGAAGACACCGGCACACCCGAGTACATGCTGGAAACGGCCAGTGATCTGTCGGTGGCCTTCCTCAACGTGCTGGAGCGGCTGGCCCCGGACGCGCGTGCCGCGTTCCTGCTGCACGATGTGTTCGACCAGGATTACGACGTGGTGGCACGCACGCTGGACAAGACCGAAGCCGCCTGCCGGCAGATCGTGCACCGCGCACGCCTGCAGCTGCGGCAGGAGCGACCGCGCTACAACGTGCCGCAGGACGTGCACCAGAAACTGATGCGGCGTTTCGCAGAGGCCATCGCCAATGGCGACTTCAGGACGATGAAAACCCTGATGGCCGAATCGGCCGTGCTGATCGGCGATGGCGGCGGCATCGTCACCAGCTTCCCGAAACCGATGGTCGGCGGCGCACGCATCGCACAGCTGCTGTACGCTCCGCACCTGCGGCGCAAGGACCAGCTGCGCATGGTGCCGAGTATGATCAACGGACGCCTGGGGCTGCTGCGTTACTTCGACGACGTGCTGGAATCGGCAATGGCCTTCGATACCAACGGCGAGCAGATCGTGCAGATCCTGGTGCAGCGCAACCCGCACAAGCTGCAGGGCCTGAACCAGCCAACCTCGATCCAGTAGATCCACGCCATGCGTGGATGCGGTTGCCTTCATGCACAGCAAAGCCGCGCATGGCGTGGCTCTGCCGGCGGGCTCTCCACCCTGCGTCAATCCAGTAGATCCACGCCATGCGTGGATGCGGTTGCCTTCATGCACGGCAAAGCCACGCATGGCGTGGCTCTACCGGTCTCCGTGCTGGCTGACGGCTGCCCTTGTGGCTACTTCTGCTGCAGGAAGGCCAGCAGGTCCTGGTTGACCTTGTCCTTGTGGGTCTCGGTCAGACCATGCGGCGCGCCCGGGTAGACGATCAGCCTGGCGCCCTTGATCAGCTTGGCCGACATCCGTCCCGCCACGTCGATCGGCACGATCTGATCGTCGTCGCCGTGGATCACCAGGGTCGGCACATCGAACTTCTGCAGGTCAGCGCGGAAGTCGGTCGCCGAGAACGCGGCGATCGAGTCGTAGGTGTTCTTCTGCCCACCCAGCATGCCCTGCGCCCACCATGCATCGACCATCGCCTGGTTGACCTTCGCGCCCGGTCGGTTGAATCCATAGAACGGACCAGACGGAATGTCCTTGTACAGCTGCGAGCGGTTCTCCAGCTGCGCCTTGCGGATGCCGTCGAACACTTCGATCGGAACGCCACCCGGGTTGTCTGCGGTTTTCAGCATGAACGGCGGCACCGAACTGATCAGCACGGCCTTCTTCACCCGTCCCGTGCCATGGCGACCGATGTAGCGCGCCACTTCGCCGCCGCCGGTGGAGAAGCCCACCAGCGTGACGTCCTTCAGGTCCAGCGTATTGATCACCGTGGCCAGATCATCGGCATAGTGATCCATGTCGTTGCCATCCCAAGGCTGGCTGGAACGACCGTGGCCACGGCGGTCGTGTGCGACCACCCGGTAACCGTGGTCCGCCAGGAACATCATCTGCGATTCCCAGCTGTCCGAATCCAGTGGCCAGCCATGGCTGAAGGTCACCACCGGCCCGTTCTTCGGGCCCCAGTCCTTGTAGTACAGCTGCACACCATCGGCGGTGGTGATGGTGCTGGCGGTGCGCGTGACAGCGCTGGGTGCGGACGGGTGTGCCGGCGCGGCGGCCTGGGCGGACAGGCCCGCCTGCATCGACAGGGCCAGGGCAGTTGCAGCGAGGGTGCGGGTAACGGTGTTCATGGTGGACCTCCAGCGGATGGGTGGGTTTCGACAGGGGCTACTTTGCGCCCCTGCCCGGGACCATTGGTGACCTGAAGTCCATAAAACTTGATCAGAAATCCCAGAACACCGGCACCCAGCGGAACGCCTCGCCCTCGCGGGACACCCGGCCCACCGACGGGAACGGCAGGTGCGTGGCCACCAGCATCTCGCCGGTGCCGGCCAGCGCATTGAGCAGTTCAATGCGCACCCGCGCCGCTTCCTCCGGGTCGTGCTCGAAACCGTTGTGCCAGTTCGGTTGATCAAAACCGACGGCGAACACGGCATCGCCAGCAAAGGTCAGCGCCTGGCCCCCCGAAGCAACGCGCACCACGCAGTGGCCCGGCGTGTGGCCGCCGGTGCGGCGCGCGACTACGCCCGGTGCGATCTCATGCTCATCCTCGAAGGTGTGCACGAAACTGCCGTACTCGGCCCAGAAATGCGTGGCCGTTGCGCGAAGCGCGTCCGGGAACCCCTGTGGCATGTTGGTGCGGGTGAAGTCGGGCGACTTCCAGAACGCCACTTCCGACGCCGCGACATGGATCTTCAGATCCGGCCGCAGCTGTGCTTTCACTCCGTCCACCAGCAGGCCACCGATGTGGTCCATGTGCATGTGGGTGATCACCACGTCGGTGATCTCGCGCAGATCGATACCGGCAGCGCCGAGGCGGCGGATCAACTGGCCGGCGCGCGGCAGCTGCAGGTCCGGGTCCATGCCCAGGCCGGCATCGATCAGGATGGTGCGCTCACCGCTGTGCACCACCATCACGTTCAACGCCCAGTCGAACGCATCCTGTGGCAGGTACATCTCGTCGAACCATTCGGCGCGCTCGGACGCCTGCACGTTGTGGCCGAGCATCTGCGTCGGCAGCGGCAGCACGCCGTCGCTGACCACCAGCACATCGATATCACCGACTTTCAGGGCGTAGCGCGAGGGAACAAGCTCGTCGAGCGCGGGCGCGGCAGGGGCAATGGTGTTTTCCAGGCTGAACATGAGGCGATCTCCACGAAGGTTGGCTGGCAGGCAGTGAAGCAGGGCCGGCGGACAGTTCCGGGGTACGCCTTCGCACGGCGCAGGGCATGGCGTTGCCGGGCAGCAATGCCCTGCAGCACAGCGCCGCTGGTTCGATTGAAGACGGGATCCACGAGCTGTCGTGGCCCCGGAGCACGGCAAGGGCCGTGTGGGATCAGCGTAGGCAACGCAGGCGGTGCGCAGTAGACCCGCAGGCGGGCTCGTGGCGTTGCCTTTTGGGAAGCAGTGGGCGACGTGGTTCCCGCCCACCGCCTGCCACCCGGTGGGCTTCGCTCAGCCGCCCTTGCCCATCAGCCAGCGGATGGCCTGTGGGAACGAGGTCTTCCAGTCGTCCGGATAGAAATGGCCACCCTCATGGGTACGCGACCGGAGCTCGTTGCCATCGCTGAAAAGGGCGCGGAAATCCGCGCTCATCTTCTGGTTCGCCGGCCCTTCCTGCTCGCCGTTGATGACGAACACCCGCTTGCCGTGCGCGCCGCTCTGCGTGGGCACCGGCTGGCGCCAGCCACCCGGCGACACCAGCAATGCACCGGCATAGTCATCCGGATGCTGCGCCAGCAGCGCGCCGGCATGCTGCGAGCCCTGCGAGAAACCCATCAGGTACACCTGCTTGCGGTCGATGCACTGGCGCGCGGCCAGTTGCTCCAGCCCCGCCTGCACCACCTTGTGCGTGCCCTCATACGGGCCGGTCCAGCTGAAGCTGTCGAACGACTCGCGCATCTCCGTACCGTTGATGCCCAGCAACACCACACCAGCATCGGCCAGCGGCTGCTCGCTGCTGTCCAGGTGGCCGTTGATGCCGTAGCCGTGCAGCCACACCAGCACCGGCGCACAGGCCGGCATCGCAACCCCCTTCGAAGGGGGCAGCACCGAGATGGCGCCTACCTTGCCCACCGACACTTTCGCGTAGCGTGCCTGCGTATTGGCCAGCACCTGCTTGAAGAACGGCGTTCCGCGCAGGTGCTCGAAGTCATCGTTGTCGGCCAGCGCGGGCGCGAACCACATGCCACGCTCATCGGCTTGGCGCAGATAGCGCTCGGCCAGCGCATCGTCACCGCGGCGTGCGAACAATGCCGCTGCGTGGTACGGCGCCTGCGCCAACGTGGGGTCTTCGCGGGTTGCGGCCAGATAGAGCGCCAGCGACTGCAGCAGCGTGGCGTCGTCTTCCTCGGCCCGCTCCATCAGGTCCTGCGCATCGTCGGCATTGATCAGGGCATTCAGCACCGGGCTGATCGACTTGAACGCGATGGTCGAGGCGCTGTCCTGTTCCTCGGCGTGTGCGGTTGGCGCGCAGACAGCGAGCGCCAGGAAAATAGCAAGAGCAGACAGCTTCGGCATGGGGAATCTTCCGTGATTGCGGCAACGCGCGGGGCGCGCAGTCTAGCAACCTCCGGGCCGATCAGATCGCCCTGCGCTCAACCGTAGGCAGGATGGCTGCCGGTAAGCACGCCCATCGAAAACGCGTAGCCCGCTTCTTCCAGCAACAGCCGCATGCGCAGTTCCGCCCGGCGCGGAACGCACAGCCCGCTCGGTGCGTACAGCGCATAGACGAAGCCGGCGCCTTCCACGTGCTCGCGGCGCACCGAACAGTTGTTGGTTTCTGCGGCATCGGACCACACGGCCCGCAGCTTCTCCGGTCCGATGGATTGACCGTTGCGCAGGCGGAACGTCAGCCAGCGCACGCCCAGCGGCGGATGGTAGGTCAGGTTAGCCATTGCGCACCTTCAATACGGCGGCGGAGATGGTTCAGGACGTCCGGTTGCAGATCAGGATGCTCGTTGCGCGCGGACGCCGGCAGATCGATGCGGACAGCGCCGTTGACCAGCGCGGGGGGATCGGTGTGCAGGTCGATCCACCATCCATCGGGAAGGCGAAGCCCGCGTCCGTCCCTGTCATAGAGGTTGATCTGAAAAGACATGACGCTCGCTCCCATTGGAGTTCGAGCATACGCCTGCGCAATGTCACTCCAGACTGCGACCCGCCGACGCGATTTCCTCGACCCGCTTGGCGCACACGAAAACGAATGCCTCGTCCTGCTGCACCTTCAGGAACGAATCCAGCCAGCGTGCCGCAGCACCGCGGTTGCCGATCACGCCCCCGAGTTCTTCGGTAAGGCAACGCGCGCACTCCATGCCACCCGGACTGGGGGCCTGGCAGGCGCGGCAGCGCGCCATCGTCGTCGTTCTTGCCGGACGGCACTGGTACATGATCTTCGTCATCAGGCTTACCGCACGGGCATGGGATGGCATCAGCGCTCTTCCCGAACGTTGGACAGAGGAAAGCCGCGCAACGCGCGGCCTCTTCTTCGCTTACTGCTCAGCGACGGGTGTCACGGCCCGGCTCGCTCTTCTGTTCCTGCCCGGACTTCTGCGGGCCGACCGGCTTTGCATCCTGCTGGACCTGCTGCTCCTGCTGGCGCTGCTTGCCGTCCTGCTTCCGGTCGCCGCCCATTGCGTTGCCATCAGCCTGGCCGTGCTGGGCGGCCTGCTTGATTCCGGTCGGGGCGTTGGTGCGGTCGGTCTGGCCTTGCGGCGTATTGTTGTTCATGTCTTGCTCCACCGCAGCGATCTGCTGCAACGCCACTGTGGGCGTGGGCCGGTTACGCAGCTGCATGAAAGCCGGAGATTAATGAACGGGCACCATGAGCAGCGCTGCGCACACACAGGCTCCTGACATGCACAGGTGTACGTTGGCGTTCCAACAGGAGAAGTCTCATGGAACGCATCACCAACAAGGACTTCGTTGACGTCGAGCGCGAGCTGCAGCATTGGCAGGCCGCGTTCCAGACGGGCGATCTGCCCGCCATCAACTTCCGCCACGAGGTCGCACCGGTCATCCGCCTGGCGTGCGACATCTATGTCCGCAACCCACATGGCACGCGCACGGCGTGGCTCACCGATCTGCAGTCACGGCTTGCGCTGCGCACCAGCCTGCGTGGCCACCCGGGGTCGGCGGAAATGGCGATGGGCTGCTGGGCGCGCCTGTCCGGGCCGGCATTGGCCCCGCAAGCGGGCTGACACCGGCTGCGGGCAGATCACTCCTCGCCGGCGAGCTGGTTGCCTTCCTGCATCAGCTGATCATTCAACCGGTTCACCAGCGCGATGACCGCATCGGCCAAGGCACGCGCATCGGCGATGGAGCCATGGAAGGCAATGCGGGTGCCCTCCACCCTCACTTCCGCCAATGAAAGCTGCGATGCCAACGTCGCGCAGTGCTGCAGGAAGCGGCCGGTCCACTGTTCATCCGGTGCCTGATCGAGCAGCGCGGTGATGGCTTCATCGGCAGTCGCATCGACCTGCTGGTGAAGCCGTGGCACGTCGAACCCAACGATGCGCGGCAGTCTGGACGTGCTCACGTACTTCCCCAAGGGTGTGCAGGACGGCAGTATCGCTGCACCGACCCTCCCGGGCGAATCGTCCGACGTGAACCGTTCATCCGGGCCGGCGATGTCGGCCCCTCGGTCAGCGGAGGCGTGTCGATTGCCGACCCGTCCGCGCGTCAAGAGAAGAAAGGCCGGCCAACGTGGCAGCCAACGCCGATGGATATCCTGATGACGCCGATCCTGACCGCATTCAAGCATTCCCCCGACCGTGGCCAGGGGCTGGCCCGCGACATGCGCGTGCGCTGGGCGCTGGAAGAGCTGGGCCTCGCCTACGACGTCCATCTGCTCACCTTCGAGGAGATGAAGCAACCCGCACACCTGGCGCGGCATCCGTTCGGTCAGATTCCCACCTATGAGGATGGCAACGTAGTGCTGTTTGAATCAGGCGCGATCCTGCTGCACCTGGCCGAACAGCACCCCGGGTTGCTGCCCGCCGATACGGGTGCGCGCATGCGTGCGATCACCTGGATGTTCGCCGCGCTGAACACTGTGGAGCCGCCGATCGTCGAACGCTCCATGGCGTGGGTGCTGGAACGCGAACAGCCCTGGTACGCGCAACGGCTGGTGATGCTGGACGAGCGCGTGCGCAGGCGGCTGAGCCAGCTGTCCGCCCGGCTGGGCGATGCACCATGGCTGGACGGAGACTTCAGCGCCGGCGATCTGCTGATGGTGTCGGTGCTGCTGCGGCTGCAGAGCAGCGGCATCGTCGGCGAGTATCCAGACCTTGCTGCCTACGTTGACCGCGCGACCGCGCGGCCGGCCTACCAGCGTGCCTTCGCCGCGCAGCTGGCGGTGTTCCAGAACCTGTAGCTCCACGCCGCTCCCAGTAGCTCCACGCCATGCGTGGAGTTCGCCATCCATTGGTACTGCTACGCGTCAATCGGCAGCCATCCGCGTGCCACCCGATCTCCGGAAGCAACCGCCACTGGATCAGTGGATGTCCAGCGCGACGATGCCATCCCCTTCCAGGGTGAACGCGTGCGTCAGCACCACCGGGCTGCCCGGGAACGTGCCGCTGACCTCCGCAGACACGATGTAGCGACCGTCCTGTACGTGCAGCTGCAGGGGGACCACGTGTTGCTGGTAGGCCGCACGCGTCTGCGCCACCCAGGCGGCAATCGCCGTGTGTCCCTGGTGTTGCTGCCGCTCATCGCGCACCGTCGCGCCTGCGGCAAAGCACTGCTCTACGTGGGTTCCGGGCTCGCCATTGGCCAGCAGGAAATAGCGGGACAACGGCGCGGGAAGATCAATCGACATCGCAGGCACTCCAGGCGGGACTGGCGCTATTCTCGAACCGCACCCTGGCCGCCACAAGAACGCACCTGAAGGTAAGTGACCCACCCCATGAGAAAGGCCTATACCCCTGAGACCGCCGCCGCGGACGTGACCAGTGCACTCGCATTGCTGGAAGGCCGCTGGAAGCTGTTGATCCTCTTCCACCTGTTCGACGGCAAGGTGCAGCGCTATTCCGACCTGGAGCGGCTCATCCCCGGCATCTCGCAGAAGATGCTGGCGCAGCAGCTGCGTGCACTGGAAGCCGACGGCATCGTGCTGCGCACGGTGTATCCGCAGGTGCCACCGAAAGTGGAGTATCGACTGAGCGCGTGGGGGCAGGCCCTGTGCCCGGCACTGGACGCGCTGCTGCTGTGGCAGGAGCAGAAACCAGCGGCAGGCGAGCCATCGGCATGACCACCTTCAGCGCAGCAACCATGCTGCTGCGAATGGTGAACACCCTGTAAAACGGCCATCGCGCGTGCCGCCACGCGCACTGCACCATCACCTACGCTCAGGTTCCGCCCCCTGCCCGGAACCGGATCATGCCCTTGATTGCCATCGCGCTTGCCTCAGCACTGTCCGCCCTGCCCGACATCGGCTGGGAGCGCGAGCGGGCCGAAGATGCCCACCAGCTCATGCTGTGCCAGATCCACCGCGACCAGCTGGCCGATCGCGGGGAGAAGTCGCAGACCTACCAGCAGGCCAAGGCCGTCTGTGATCTGCTCGCCCGCGAGTACAAGCAGAACTGGGATTTCGACGCCCACGATGCGCTGGCGGCGGAGGCAGTGGATTTCTTCGACCTCCTGCAGCGCGGAGAGGCCACGGCAGTACCACCGCGCAAGTCCGATCACGCTCTCGAGTGATCGCCGTCCTGTTGAAGATCAGAGGATGACGGCAGCAAACAGGCCGACAACCCCGATCGTCGTCAGCAGGAACGAGACCACTACCGAGCCGAGCGCACGCAGCGCTGATCCTCCATTCAAGGCCACGAAGGCCCGCATGCGGGCCCACAGGTACCACGCCACCGCCAGCGCGCCGATGGCTGGCGCGGTGAACGGGCCGGCCTGCGCCGGGGACGCGGCTGCCGCCTGCGCCAGCGCGAGTGCCACCACGAAGGGGCATGCGATGAACGCCTGGATGGAGAAAGGCTCGCGCAGCGTCTCGCGGTTCACGGGCAGCCGCTGGCGCCGAAGCGTGCCCAGTGCCGCACCCAGCGCGTACACGCAGAACACCGCAGAGCGGGTGAGCAGCAGCCCCTGCTCGCTGCTGAAAAGCAGCTGCCCCACCGGTGTACTGAGCCGGGGCGAGGACATGCGCAGCGCCATCTCCAGCGCATGGGCGATGGCCACCGACAGGATCAGCATCAGCACCGGGCTGATCGCATCGGAAAACCTGTGCTCCAGATCCTTGCCGAGCTCGCGGCGGGTGTAGAGCGCGACCTCGCCGGGGTGAATCAGTACCCGCCAGAACATCCGCGGATAGAACACCAGCCAGCCGACCAGCTCGTAGAGGAATTCTTCCAGCGATCGCAGCAGTCGTATGAGGTCCATGACCGCCGTGGATAGCGTGCGGGGCGTGAAGCCGGGATCACGGGCGGGGCCTGCGCCTGCGATGCCAGCTGTCCACCCGACTTCTGGCAGTCACCGCCGGCCGATGCTTCTCGTAGCGTTCGGGCTGCCCACCTTCTGCGCCTGTGCGGGTACCGGACATGGCAACGGAACGTGCAATCAGCCGCAGCGCGGGTGCGGTGTACCTGCTGGTGGTGGTCATCGGCATCTTCAGTCTGGGCTATGTGCCGAGGCAGCTGCGCGTCGGGGCTGACCCGCAAGCAATGCTGGGCAACCTGGTGGCCCACCGGCAGCTGTCCCAGTGGGGTTGCCGCTTTCCTGGTCGAGCAGATCGCCTTCCTGCTATCCCTGAGCCTGTTCCGTCTGCTGCAGCACACGCATCGCGCCACAGCGGTGGCCGCGGGGTGACATTCGCACTGGGTCTGGTACCGCGCCTAGCTGACAGGTGGCCGTCTTCAACCCGCTTTACGAATCATGCTGTCGCAGCCAAGCGGGCATTGCCTGCGCATGTTCAGCAAGTCCCAGCTGACGTCGGGTCCGAGTGATCATGCTGGCGATTTCTGCTTCGAATTCAGCGCCGTTCTGCACACTGCAGAGAAGCGCCTCGCATCGGTGCTTGAGGTTGATCGCCCACGGCACGTCGTGCGGATCGGCAATGATCTTCTCGAACAGTTGCCTGCTCTGGTCAACCGCACCAGAAACGCCTGCCGCGACTGCCGCGTGGTAGTGGCCCCATAACGACAGGCCTGCGTTGGCTGCCATCCAGGCCTCCACATGCGAAGGCGATGCGAAACGCTCCCGCAATGCGAGCACCTCCTGCCCCGCGCGTTCGGCCAGGAACGTCGCCGCCACTGCGAACTGCGCGTCACTGGTGAATTCGTGGAAACCCTCGACCCTGTGGCCGGCATCGAATGACAGGAAGTCCTTCTCATTCCAGAGGAAGCACGCCCCAACGTTCAGATAACTTCCTTTGCTCCACGAAGACGGCTGGAATTCAACCATCCCGACCCACCTCCCCTGGTCGTCCAGCCAGACTCTGGAGCGCCCTTTCTGCACACAGCCCAGGGGGCGGAGATGGGTTCTGGCCGCTACGGTGATCAAGCGCGAATGTGCGGGTGCCGGCATTGGATGCATCCTTGCGTTGCGGAAGCTGCCAGGAAGCCTACGTCAGGGTGGTGCACAACGGGTGGCAAGGATGGCGGGCTCATCCTGGCATTGGTAATAATGACCGCGGACGCGGCCTATGCCGCTACATTACCGCATGGCCTCAGCAGAAACCGGTGGGTCATTACAGTGCAGACTAACGGTTCGCGATAAACCACCGGGAGGGCTGAGCAATGCTGAGTGTGAGGCTTCAGGGAAGTGGCTGTGGACGGGGTGATATGCGCGAAACTGCCGGCAAGGCTTTCATTCGACTGGTACCCGTAGCTCCAAAGCCATGGGCTCTGTTGGCAGCCTTGCTCCTGTGGGCTCTCCTCACAGCAAACGCATGGGCCGGGACGCGTGATTGCCTCGCGTCCGGCCTTGAGGTCGACACAGCCATGTCAAAGGCGACTTTGCGTGTGACAGCGCGGAGTACGCCCAAATTGAACCTGCAGGAGTGGCAAGCGTCGAAGCGCTCCCGCTCGGACGAACACGTCTACACCTTGGATATCAGCAGGAGCCTGCTTCCCGAAGGAAGAAAGTATCCGCTGATCATCAGGTTGGCGCCCTCCACTGTCGCGATCAACCTCCAGCCCTTGATCAATCCTGATGATTCGCAGTTTGAACGCCTATGTGGCGATATCGATCCAGAAACCTCACAGCTTCCAGCAAGCTCTCCAGTGACGTTGTTCGAAGGCTACGCATTCTTCAGCGATGGGCGGCCAATACCAGTTCCAACGCTGCTGGCGGATCAAGGCGTGCCACAGGCGTTCAGGAGCCAATATCAGGATTGGCTGGAGAAGGCCCAGAAGTTCTATAGGCGTGCCCTGGGACCTGAGCCGCACAGCGTGAGCTCTGTAATCTTCTTGCTTGAGCAGGGCGCCAATACCCAGCAGGGCTGCCGCTTCAGCGGAAGCTCATTGCCCGGACTGCTGCTGATTGGCCTTCGTGCGGGCTGCCTGGACACCTCAAAAGGCTTTCCAAATGACTTGTCTCACTTCATTGCCCATGAAGCATTTCATCAATGGAATCAAGATGTGCAGATGATGGAGTCACTCCCGCAGGAAAGCAGAATTATGCTGCTCGAGGGCGGGGCAGAAATGGCAGCGAGCTTGTTTCTGTCGGAGGTGACCGGGAGTAAGGAGCAAGGGATCACGCGCGACGTAGGCGCAGCTGCGGAGTCATGTATCGACCAGGCAGAGTACAAGAAGCGACCATTGAATGACCTGATCAGTGGGGGCGAGTATCAACTCGCGTACTCCTGCGGGATGGTCTACACCTTCATCAACCTCATCCGGATAGATTCTGATCCAGCAGTCGCTCTGGGCACGTTCTGGAAAAGTACCCTGCAAGAGAACTCCTCGTCGCGTTTCAATGGAAGTACCGACTTCAATGAGGCATTCGGTGCGCGATCGCCGGTGCAGAACGCGATGATCGAACTTCTAGCCCAGAATGGCTACGCGCTTCGCGAAACGATCAGCGGCTTGAGCAAGGACCAGCAGTTCCGCATTGCCGCGGAACTGATGCGAGAGGTTTCACGCAACGACTGCCAAGGGAACTACGGCCTGTTTACCGGTGGCGGAGTGATTGTGCTTGATCCCGAAGTGAAGACCTGCAGCTCTCTGAGGCCTGGGGGAAAACCCGTGGCAGTAGATGGGTTTGATTTTAGAGAGCATGTGTTGGACGCGCGATCTGCATGGATTTCAGCTTGCCGAAATGGAGGAGCAGTGAGCATCGACTATTCCGACAGCTCCGCGAAACCGTCGATCGTGTCGTGCCAATCCCCCCCAAGATCCCTGTACACGCCGTTTCATCTTTCTCGAATCACGCCTAGGGGGCAACCATGATCGACGTACTCAACAGCGACGTATCTTCCCCGATTCAGAAGCTACATGAGCTGCAGGTCATCATCGGGATCACCGAGCGCTGCGGCAGTGAATTTTCCCGGCAATTTTTCCGCCGGCACAAAAAAGGCACTTGGGCCGCCGCCTAAGTGCCTGTTTTTTATGGTGGGCCCACCAGGATTCGAACCTGGAACCAAGGGATTATGAGTCCCCTGCTCTAACCGTTGAGCTATAGGCCCTGCGCAGCGTCACAGTGTAGTGGAGCACGGCCGGAGTCGGCTACTCAGTCGGCAGCAGCAAGCGCCTCGCCAACACGCTGCAACCGTCGCTCCGCCATCCCCGCCAACCGCTCCATCTCCTGCAGATGCGCCTGGAACAGCGCCACCGCCTTCATTGCGCCCTCCAGCCCCCTCCGGTTGCCACCGGCAAACCCCGCAACCAACTGTTCTCCCGATTGCGTCAGCAGCGCCAGCGTGGCCCGTCGGGCGAAGCCCAGCCGATCCTCCAGTTCGTCCTGCATGACGTCCTGCCACGTCATCAACGGCGGGAAATCCAGGGCAGCGACAACAGGCACATCATGTTCAACAGCCTTCATGGCCAAGCTCCAATGCTCAACAGGGGTGATGCCGCAGATACACGTTGCACGTGTCCCCGCAGCGCGTCCGCGCCGGTGCCGGTAATCCGGCCCGCCCACGAGGTGTGTTGAGCACCTGCGACGCCAGCGTGCGTCTGTCATCTCCGCACGTCAAAGGGCGGATGCGTCATCGCCAACCGCAGCCAAGCATGGCCACGGCTCCACACCGGATCCCCCAAAGAAAAACCCCGCCGAAGCGGGGTTTCTCTCAACACGTCAGCACTACCTGGAGATCAATCGATATCCAGGAAGCTGCGCAGCTGCTCCGAACGGCTCGGGTGACGCAGCTTGCGCAGGGCCTTCGCTTCGATCTGGCGGATGCGCTCGCGGGTCACGTCGAACTGCTTGCCGACTTCCTCGAGGGTGTGGTCGGTGTTCATGTCGATGCCGAAGCGCATGCGCAGCACCTTGGCTTCCCTCGGGGTGAGGCCGGCCAGCACGTCACGCACGGTTTCAGACAGGTTGATGTTGGTGGTGTTCTCGATCGGGGACTCCACGTTGGTGTCCTCGATGAAGTCGCCCAGATGGGAATCCTCGTCGTCGCCGATCGGGGTTTCCATCGAGATCGGCTCCTTGGCGATCTTCATCACCTTGCGGATCTTGTCTTCCGGCATGTCCATTTCCTTGGCCAGCTCCTCCGGCGTAGCCTCGCGGCCGTACTGCTGGAGCATCTGGCGGGAAATGCGGTTCAACTTGTTGATCGTTTCGATCATGTGCACCGGAATACGGATGGTGCGCGCCTGGTCGGCGATCGAACGGGTGATGGCCTGGCGGATCCACCAGGTCGCATACGTGGAGAACTTGTAGCCGCGGCGGTACTCGAACTTGTCCACGGCCTTCATCAGGCCGATGTTGCCTTCCTGGATCAGGTCGAGGAACTGCAGGCCGCGGTTGGTGTACTTCTTGGCGATGGAGATCACCAGGCGCAGGTTGGCCTCGACCATTTCCTTCTTGGCCTTGCGCGCCTTGGCTTCGCCATAGGCCATGGCACGGCTGAGTTCCTTCAGCTCGTCCAGGTCCAGCAGGGTGACCTTCTCGATGTCGATGGTGGCCTGCTGCTCGGACACGATCTGGTCCTTCACTTCACGCAGCGCCGAAGACCACTTCTGCTTGCGCTTCAGTGCGTCTTCCACCCACTCCAGGTTGGTCTGGTTGCCTTCCCAGGAACGGATGAAATCCTTGCGCGGCATGCGTGCAGTGACGGTGGCCAGGTTCAGCACGCGGCGCTCGTGGGCCTTGATGCTGCCCATGGTGTCGCGCAGCTGCTTGGTCAGCACGTCGGTCAGCGGCAGCGGCAGCTTCAGGGTGACGAACACCGCCGACATCTCCTCGCGGAGCTTCAGCAGGTTCTTCTTGTCGCCCTTGGCGGCAGCCTTCTTGAAGGCGTTGAGGGCATCGCCCAGCGCCTGCATGCGCGCAGCCACTTCCTCCGGATCCGGACCGGTCGGTGCGGCTTCTTCATCGCCGCCGTCGACGTCGTCTTCTTCCTCGTCGGCGTCGGCATCGGCGTCGTCCGCGTCATCGGCCACCACAGCGGCCGGGGCCGGCACGTCGTCGGTCAGGTCGTTGAAGCCGACGATCACTTCGGCAAGGCGCTTGCGGCCTTCCTTGTGCGCTTCGTAATCGGTCAGCAGCGATTCGACCGACACCGGGAACTGGCCGAGTGCGGCCTGGACCTGGGACAGGCCTTCTTCGATGCGCTTGGCAATGGCGATTTCGCCTTCGCGGGTCAGCAGCTCGACGGTACCCATTTCGCGCATGTACATGCGCACCGGGTCGGTGGTACGGCCACCTTCGGTGTCGAGCGCGCTCAGCGCGGCGGCAGCTTCTTCGGCTGCGGTGTCGTCGACCTCACGGTTGCCCGTGTTGCCGTCGTTGAGAAGCAGGGTTTCCACATCCGGAGCAACTTCATGGACATCAATGCCCATGCCGTTGATCATGCCGATGATGTCTTCGATCTGTTCCGGGTCGACCATGTCGTCGGGCAGATGGTCATTGACTTCGGCATAGGTCAGGTAGCCCTGTTCCAGGCCCTTGCTGATCAGTTGCTTGATTTCGGATTGGGCAGGACGTTCGTTGGCCATGTAGTGCTCGCGCCACCGGCTAGGGGGAAATAGGGAACGTAGCATTATACCAGCCCGGGGCCCGGCCTGCCGGGCGGTGGTCCCGGCGGCCTAGGGCCTGAGGAGGAAGGTCACGGGACCGTCGTTGACCAGGCTGACGACCATATGGGCACCGAAGCGGCCCGTTTCCACCCCCGGCGCGTGATTTTCACGACAGATGTCGACAAATCGATTGAACCCGCGTTCAGCCTCCTGCGGCGGTGCCGCGCTGGTGAAGCTTGGCCGCATGCCGGAACGGGTGTCTGCGGCCAGGGTGAACTGGCTGACCAGCAGCAGGCCGCCGCCGGTATCACGCAGCGAGCGGTTCATTTTTCCGGCCTCATCTGCAAACACACGGTAGCCGAGCAGGCGTTCGGCCATCCGCTGCAACTGGGCCTCGGTATCGCCCGGCTCCATGCCGACCAGGGCCAGCAGGCCGGGGCCGATCTGCCCCACCGCCTCACCTTCCACATGCACGGCAGCCTGGCTGACACGTTGAATCAGGACGAGCATCGGCGGGCTTCCAGGCAAGGGGCCGGCCACGATAGCAGCGCCCTTGGCTAAACTGGGGCCGATGAATCCACACCGCAAAGCCCGGCTGGTCTACCGCGCCACCACCCTGTTCGCCCGCCTGCCCTGGCCATTGCTGCGCGGGTTCGCGCGCGCCCTGGCCTGGACGTGGGTGCGCCTCGATGCCCGCGAGAGCCGCGTCACCCGTCGCAACCTGGAGCTGGCCTACCCCGAGCTGGACGCACCGGCACGCGACCGCCTGCAGCGCGAACTGCTGCGCTCCACCGCCCTGCAGGCCATCGAGACCCTGCGCCTGTGGAGCCGGAAGCCCGCCGACAACCTGCGCCTGCACCTGAAGGAGCGCCACGGCCAGGCGCTGTACGACGCGGCCCTGGCCAGCGGCAAGGGCGTGATCGTGGCGGCCCCGCACTACGGCAACTGGGAGCTGCTGAACCAGTGGCTGGCCTCGCGCGGCCAGATCGCCATCGTCTACAAGCCGCCGGAGGACGAGGCCAGCGATGCCTTCCTGCAGATCGTGCGCGGCGGCGACAACGTGCAGCAGGTGCGTGCCGAAGGCCCGGCCGTGCGCCAGCTGTTCAAGGTGCTCAAGGACGGCGGTGCCACCGGCATCCTGCCCGACCAGCAGC
Organism: Stenotrophomonas sp. 1337; assembly: GCF_031455455.1. Taxonomy (NCBI): domain Bacteria; kingdom Pseudomonadati; phylum Pseudomonadota; class Gammaproteobacteria; order Lysobacterales; family Lysobacteraceae; genus Stenotrophomonas; species Stenotrophomonas sp. 1337. Next base: position 124,591 of record NZ_JAVDSR010000012.1, read on the forward strand.
CCAAGGCCGGCGACGGGGTGTTCGTGCCGTTCTTCGGCGTGCAGGCACTGACCATGACCCTGGTCAACCGCCTGGCCGAGCGCACCGGCGCGACCGTGCTGTATGGCTGGTGCGAGCGCATCGGCCCGGACATGGAATTTGCCCTGCACATCGCGCCGACCGACCCGGCCGTGGCCGATCCGGACCCGCACGTGGCGGCCACCGCGCTCAACGCGGGCATCGAACGCATCGCCCGCCGCGACCCGGCGCAGTACCAGTGGACCTACAAGCGCTATACGCTGCGGCCACCGGGCAGCGGCGAGGAAGACCCGTACGCGACCGACGAACATCCGCACTGAGAGCCGCTGCACCGGCCTGCGACACACCGCCGCAGCACGTTGAATACGACGCTGGCGCCCCCATAGAGACACCGATGTCCGCCTCCCCCGGTCCTGCCATGTCTGCTTCCTCCCTGTTCGGTGATCCGGCAGCGATCCGCTGCGAGCGCGCGGTCGCCGAACTGCGCGCCGGTCGCCCGGTCCTGCTCCACGATGGCCAGGGCCAGCGCCTGGCGGTGATCGCGCTGGACAGCGCCACTGCCAGCAGCTTCGCCGCCTTCGCCAGTGCCGCGCGCGAGCGCCATTACCTGTACCTGACCGCCACCCGCGCCCGCGTGCTCGGCGTGGAGGCCCCCGAGGGCGCGCGCCTGCCGCTGGCCGGCGTTGCCTTCGATGCCCTGCCCTCGCTGGGCTACCTGCGCGAACCCGGACCGATGCCCGCGGCCTGGAGCGCAGGCGATGCGTTCGATGCCGGCGCGGTGGAACTGGCCCGGCTGGGCCTGCTGTTGCCGGCGATGGTGGCCGTGCGCCTGGATGCAGACGACGCCACGTTCGATGGCGCGGCCGAGGTTGGCCTGTGCGATCTGGCCGAAGGCGCCGCGCACGCCGCACATGATTACGAACTGGTGGCGCGTTCTCCGGTGCCGCTGCGCGACGTCGGCATGACCACCTTCGCGGTGTTCCGCGGTGGCGTCGCCCAGCGCGACCAGGTAGCGATCATCGTCGGCGAACCGGACCTGTCCGCAGTGGTGCCGGTGCGCGTGCATTCGTCCTGCCTCACCGGCGACCTGTTCGGTTCGCTCAAGTGCGATTGCGGCGACCAGCTGCGGCGCGGCCTGCGCAAACTGAAGGAACTGGGCGGCGGCGTACTGCTGTACCTGGACCAGGAAGGCCGCGGTACCGGCATCGCCGCGAAGATGCGCGCCTACGGCTACCAGCATGACGGCCTGGATACCATCGACGCCGATGCGCAACTGGGCTTCGGCGCCGACGAGCGCCGCTATGGCAGCGCGGTGGCGATGCTGCGCGGGCTGGGTGTATCCCGTGTTGCCCTGCTCAGCAACAACCCGACCAAGGCACAGCGCCTGCGCAATGCCGGCATCGAAGTGCTGGACTGCATTCCGGTCACCGGCGAGATCACCGCCGAGAACGAGCACTACCTGCGCACCAAGGCCGACCGCGCCGGCCATCTGCTGGATGTCGATGCGCTGATCCAGGCCGCCCAGTAACGCGGGCGACCTGCTAACGTCTGCGCGGTGCGGCCATCACCGCGCCTGCCCGAACTGCTGCCCGACGGACGCCCGCGTGACCGAACTGCCCTTGCCTGTTGCTGCTGCCGAAATGCCCCTCGACCACTGGCAGCCCCTGCCGCGGCGCGCCGCCCGGTTGGCGGCGCTGGAGGGCGCCTTCGGCGGACTGTTCATCCCCGGCGCACCGCTGGCGGCCCTCTGGTGGTTCTTCGATCTTCCCGGTGGCCTGTGGGCAGCGATGCTGGGCCTGCTGGTCGGCCTCGCCTTCGGCGCCTGGATCGGCCATCGGCGCCTGACCCGCACCCGCTGGCGGCTGGACGCACAGGGCCTGGGCCTGCGCCGCGACCTGATGTGGCAGCTGGAGACCCGCATTCCCATTTCGCGCGTGCAGCACCTGGACCTGCGTCGCGGGCCCCTGGAGCGGCGTGCAGGCCTGGCCACGCTGATCGTGCACACCGCCGGCACCCGCCTGAGTGCGGTCACCGTCAGCGGCCTGGACGAAGCCGATGCCGAGCGCCTGCGTGACACCCTGGCCCATCAGCTCGACCAGGACGCCGACGCCCTGTGAGCCTGCCCCCGCCCCTGCCGCCCTCGCTGCCCAGCGGTGGCGACGAGCATCGCCTGCATCCGTGGTCGTGGCTGTTCGTGCTGCTGATGCAGCTGCGCCACTATTTCCTGCCGCTGGTCGCGTTGCTGGTGTTCGGCCAACGCGGCGACCGCGATCCGATGTGGGCACAGTTGATCCCGTTGACCGCCATCGCCGCGCTGGTGCTGGTGTCGGTGCTGCAGTACCTCAGCTACCGCTATCGCATCGGCAACGATGCGATCACCGTGCGCAGCGGCCTGCTGGCGCGCAACCGGCGCGAGATTCCCTTCGCCCGCATCCACAACGTGGAAGTGCGGCAGAACCCGTTGCACCGGTTGTTCGGGGTTGCCGAACTGCGCCTGGAATCGGCCGGCGGGGTGCGTCCGGAAGCGGAGATGCGCGTGCTGCGGCTGGACCAGGCGTTGGCCCTGGAACAACTGGTGCGCCAGCGTGGACAGGCGCCCCAGCCGACGCCGGGCGACGCGCCGGCTGCCGATGTCGTGCCATCCGACGACGAGCAGGTACTGCTGCGCCTGTCGAGCTGGGACGTGCTGCGCATGGGCTTGCTGTCCAACCGTGGCTGGGCGCTGGCGATCGCCGCCTTCGGCGTCCTGTTCCAGACCGTACCGCGCCCGGTGATGGACGATGCCATCCAGCGTGGCGGGCGCGAGGCCTTCGGCTACGCCAGCCACCTGCATGCCGGGGTGACCGGCGGGCTGGTGCTGTTGGCGGCCGCGTTGCTGCTGGGCTGGCTGCTGCTGCGGGTGTTGTCGGTGGTGTTGACGCTGCTGCGCTACCACGGCTTCACCCTCAGCGAGCGCGAACGGCGCCTGACTGTCTCCACCGGCCTGCTCAGCCGTACCCGCAGCAGCGTCGCGCGCCGCCGCATCCAGGCATGGACGCTGGGCGAGAGCACCCTGCAACGCTGGTTCGGGCTGCGCCAGCTGCGTATCGACAGCGCCGCCGGTGGTCCCTCGCGCGACGACGACCGCGCGCTGCGCGAACTGGCACCGCTGGCTGGCGCAAGCGCCTGCGATGGACTGGTGCGCCACCTGCTGCCGCAGCTGCAATGGCCGCCGCAGCAGTGGCAACCGATTCCGCAACGCGGATGGTGGCGATTGTCGCTGTCCACCTTGCTGGTGGTGCCGTTGCTGACCGCCGCGCTGTACTGGCGCTGGGGCCTGCCGGCCCTGGCACTGCTGGCCTGGCTGCCGGTCAGCCTGTTGATCGCGCACCGGCAGATGGCGCGGATGGGCTGGCACCTGGATGGCCAGTTCGTGGCGGTGCGCGGCGGCTGGTGGAAGCGCTGGTGGCGCTGGGCCGAGCTGGACAAGGTGCAGGGCCTGCGCCTGCAGCGTTCGCCGCTGGACAAGCTGCTGGGTACGGCCAGCCTGCAGCTGGACACCGCCGGTGCGCATGGCGATGTGGCACTGGCACTGCGCTACCTGCCGCAGGCGCGTGCACAGGCGTTGATGGAAGAACTGGCCACGGCGCTGGCACGGCGCAAGCTGCGCTGGTAGCGCGGCCGATCGTTGAATCGCCATCCACGCATGGCGTGGATCTACTGCACCACCCACGCATGGCGTGGATCTACTGCACCACCCACGCATGGCGTGGATCAACGGTAGTGCCGGCCGCTGGCCGGCAAACGCAGGCATTCCGGTGGATGCCGGCCAGCGGCCGGCACTACCCACATCCGCAGGCATTCCGGTGGTTGCCGGCCAGCGGCCGGCACTACCCACATCCGCAGGCATTCCGGTGGTTGCCGGCCAGCGGCCGGCACTACCCACATCACCGCTGCGACGGCCCCCAGTAGCCCAGGTCCTTGCGGATCTGCAGGTCCCGGACCCAACTGCCAAACGGCTTGCGACGCAGCACGCCCATTTCGCCGGACAGGAAATCCTCGGTGGCGGCGATCACCCGCTCGCTGGACAGGCCATCGCGATAGGGGTGGATGGCATCGGCGTAACGCACGATCTCCGCCTGCAACGCCGCGTCGGGATGCAGCGCGCGCGCCAGCATGGCCGGTAGCTGCTGCGGATCATCGAAATCGATCATGTGCGGCTTCGGCACGCGGTTGCGGAAGGTCACCACCGGCTTGTGCTGGACGATGAACTCCGAAACGATCGATGAGGTGTCCGACACCAGCACGTCGGCGGCGCGCTGGGCGGCCATCACCTGCTCCGGTTCGATGAACCGTGCATTGGCGCCGGCCAGCGCGCGGTAGCGTTCGAACAGTTCCGGCGGGCACTTCGGGTGCAGGGTCAGCAGCCAGTAGTGCTGCCCGGCGGCGATGTCGGCCGCGATCTGCGCATGCAGGTGCGGGGCGGCGCTCAAGCGCTCGGTGAAGGTAGATCCGAACAGGATCACCGGGCGGCCGCCGGCTGCACTGCGCAGCGCGGCACTGTCGCCACCGTCGTCGCGGAACAGCGGGTCCAGCTTCGGCCAGCCGGTTTCCGCCACGGCGAAATGGCCCTGCACTGCCGCGATCTCGCGGAACGGCGAGGTGGTGGCAGGGCCCTGCGTGCAGTACAGGTCGAACATGCCGCGCACCCGGAAGTGGCCACGCGCACTGTCGCGCTTTTCCACGTTGAAGCCATGGAACAGCTGCACCTTGGCCCCCGACAGGAAGGTCGGCACCCAGTTGGCCGCGCTGAACACCGCCCGCGGCCGCATCGCCAGGGCCTGCTTCAGGCCGATGTTCGGCACGCCGGGCAGCTGGCTGCCAGCCGCACCATCTTCGAACCAGGCCGCCACTTCCTGGCCGGAAGCGTGCAAGGCCTGCACCAACGGGGCGAGAATAGGCAGCGCATAGCGCTCCGTCGCAAACAACAGGTACCCGGCCATCATGTCCTCCACGACCGCTCCCATCGAACGGCCTCGCATCTCGGCCTGCATTATCGCGTTCAACGAGGCCGGGCGCATTGGCGACTGCCTGGCCTCGCTGGCCTTCTGCGATGAGATCGTGGTGGTGGACTCGCAGTCCACCGACGCCACGGTGGCCATCGCCGAGGCGGCCGGCGCCCGCGTGCTGCAGCGTCCGTTCGATGGCTTCCGCAGCCAGAAGGCATTCTGCGTCGAGCAGGCCACCCACCACTGGGTACTGTGCCTGGACGCCGACGAGCGCATCAGCCCGGAACTGCGCACGGCCATCGAGCAGGCCCGCGACGGCGGCTTTGCAGGTCATGCGGGTTACCGCTTCGCCCGCCTGTCGGAGTACTTCGGCAGGTTCCTGCGCCACGGCAATGCCTATCCGGACCGGGTGCTGCGCCTGTTCGACCGCCGCCACGGCGGCTGGCGCGGCAAGCGCGAGATCCATGAGGCGGCCAGTGTCGATGGCACGGTCGGCACCCTGCGCGGGGACCTCATCCACTTCCCCTACCGCTCGCTGCATCAGCAGCTGGCCAAGACCGAGAAGTACGCACGGATGATGGCCGAACACGAGTTCGCGCGCGGCAAGCGGGCCACCCTCGGCAAGCTGGTGCTGGCCCCGGCCTGGCGGTTCTGGCGCGGCTTCCTGTTCCGTGGCGGCTTCCGCGACGGCTGGCATGGCCTGGTATATGCCTACGTGCGCGCCAACTACGTGCGCCAGAAGACCATCATGCTGTGGATGCTGGGCAACGGTCAGGCCGTGTCCGATCCGCCCAACCCCTGAGTGCGGAATCGAGGGTGGCTGGACGCTACCGGGCGTTCTTCGCCCGGTGCCGCGCCCCTTCCACGATCGACAGGCCGGCCAGCAGGCCGACGATGGTGACGTAGAAGCTTGCGGTCATCTGGTGCGCGAACATCGACTGGGTCAGGCCGCACAGGATGTAGGACGCCACCACCATCACACCGGCGGCGGCAGGGCCACGGAAGGTAGCGTGTCCACTGCGCCGGTGCAGGCGCAGGAACACCCACAGTGGCACCCCGTATACCGCCAGCAGCAGCAACATGCCCGGCAGGCCCTGGGTGGCCGACCACTCGGCCAGATCGTTGTGCGCATGGCGCAGGTGGCAGCGGATTTCCTGCGGATTCTCGCGGCAGGCCGGCACCCGCTTCATGGCCCTGTCGAAGTGGCCGATGCCCACCCCGGTCAGTGGATGGTCGAGGAAGGTCTCCCACGCCACCTGCAGGCGCTCGACGCGCGCGCCGGCCGAAGAGTCGCTGTCACCCTGCTCCATGCGCTGCACATCACTGTGCAGTTCAGACAACCGCACCTGGTGGCGCAGTTCGGGCACCGACAGCAGCAGGGTCGCGCCGATGGCCAGCATGCCGGCAAGCACTGAAAGACGCGCCGCGCCGGTGCGCCAGCGCAGGCTCAGTGCCAGCACCACCAGCAGCGCCAGCAGGGCCGCGAACACGCCCCGGCTTCCGGTCAGGATGATGGTTCCGCAGCCGGCGGCCATGCCGACGATCACCAACGACCAGCGCCGCGACGGCCGGCAGAACACCAGCAGCACCATCAGCATCATCACGATGTCGGCGAGCACGATCGCGTTGGTGAACAGTTCGGCGCGTGGCGCACCCTGGAACACCTGCAGCGCCGAAAGCACGAAGGTGCCCACCAGTCCGGCCAACGCACCGCGCCACAGCCAGCGCATGTCCGGGCGCAGCGCACACACCCACAGTGCGATCCACGGGATGACCAGGAAGCGGGATCGATTGTCGACATCGCGCAGGCCCTGTTCGAACAGCGCGACCGACACGATGGCCATCACCAGCACCGCCAGCATCAGCCAGCTGAGAACCTTGATCGGCTGCATGTCCATACGCCGGGCCTGCCACAGCAGGCCTGGCACCATCGCCGTGCTGACCAGCAGCAGCAGCGCGTAGGGCAACAGGTTGATCGGGATCGTCAGCACCAGTGCCGGCATGCAGAACAGGCCGATCTGCGCCAGCCAGTGCGCCGCGCGCGGGCGCCTGCCTGCGGGGACGCCCAGCGGATCGCCGATCGTGGATTCCAGGTTGTGCTGTGAAGCTGCCACGTCGAAAAAGTTCGCTGCAATCCGGCGGAATGAACGGGATCACTGGCACGGCCGATCCCACGCTGACGTTTTACTGCCTTTGCTGTCGCTTGGGCAGTCTGGACAAGCACGGGCCAGGATGGTTATTCCTCACGTTGCAGCCGCCGTTCACGTTCGCGTTCCTCCGCGCTGGCCACGCAGCGGCCCTGCACGGCAGCAGCCGGTACCAGCCACCAACGGCGGCGGTTGGCGATCCCGGCCAGCTCGGCACGGTCGCGGTCGATGCAGGGCAGCAGCGCGTCTTCGTGGACCAGCAACCAGCGGCGCCGGGGCGCCAGCTGTTGCCATTCCACCGCCGCAGCCAGCTGCTCATCCCAGGGCTCGTTGAAACCGAAGGTGGCTGCCGGGCGGTCGGCCATCAGCAGATTCTGCTCTTTCCAGGCCACCAGTCCCAGCTCGGCATCGGCGCCGATACGCTGGCCGGTGTGCCGCATCAGGCCGCGGGCGGAACTTGAATCATTCAGCAGCGGATAGCCGATCAGGCTGTACAGCACCCACACCGCAGTGAGAGTCGAAACCAGCGCCAGTTGACGGCGGCCGCGCCCGAACAGCAGCAGGCTGGCCACACCCCAGCCGCCCATCGCCATCGCCGCCCAGGCCAGGGCGTTCATTTCGCCATTGCCGATGCCCCGCGTCTGCATCAGCCGCACTTCGAAGCCGGGCTTGCCCAGCAGGGCAGACAACCCCGCGGCCAACGTCCCCAGCGACAGCAGCAGGGTGAACGCGCCCAGCAGCCATTGCACATCGCGCCGGCGCAGCAGCCCCGGCAGCAACGGCGCCAGTGCCAGGCAGAACATCGGCAACGCCGGCAGGATGTAGACGTCGCGCTTGCCATTGGGGATCGAGAAGAACAGCACGATCAGCGCCCACCAGCCCAGCAGCAACAGATAGCGTGCGTCCCGGCGCTGCAGCCGGCGCCGCCAGGCGGGGATCGCCCACGGCACCGCCAGGAAGGCCGGAATCCACATCGACGGCATGGTGCCCAGGAAGTACCACCAGGGCTGGTGGTGGTCCCACGATTGCGCATAGCGCTTGGCGGTCTGCCGGAACAGGATGTCGTCCATGTAGGCCAGGTATTCGCCGGAACGGGTGGCCAGCGCGGTCATCACCATGGGCACCAACCACAGCGCGACGGCCAGCACGAATGCCAGCGGCGCCAGCCAGAAGCGCAGGTCGCGCGCATGCAGCCGCACCCGTGGCCAGTGCAGGGCCGAACCGATCACCGCTGGCACGATCATCAGCAGCGCGATCACGCCCACGCCCTTGGTGATCACCCCGATGCCGGCAAAGAACCAGCCCAGCCACCACCAGCGCCAGGCAGGCCCCAGCAGCAGGTGGCGAAGCAGGCCATAGTTGGCCAGGGTGATGAACAACACCACCAGCGGGTCGATCTGCGCTTTCTTCGACTGGAAGGTGAACTGCAGGGCAAACAGCAGCGCCCAGCCAGCGTACAGACCGACCTGGCGTGTCCACAGGCGCCGGCCGAGGTCGACCACGCACCACAGCGTTCCCAGTGCAGCGATCAGCGAAGGCAGCAGGAACGCCACGCGCCAGTTGCCGATCACGCTGTACAGCGTGGCCTGCCACCACATCAGCATCGGCGGCTTGTCCGAGTACAGCTCCAGCCCACGGTGCGGGAACAGCCAGTCGCCGCTGTCCACCATCTGCTTGGCGACCAGGGCGAAGCGCGGTTCGTCCGAGGGCCAGGGATCGCGTAGTCCCAGCCCGGCACCCAACACCAACAGGGCCATCACAACGAACAGCCATGTCTGGCGTGACGCGCGGGTTTTCAGCATGGGGGCTCGGACAGCGGTTGGGTCAGCCCTTTTTTAGCAGACGCGCGTAGAAAAATCCGTCAGCATCGTTTTCACCGGGCAGGCGCTGGCGAGCAATACCGTCACAATCCAGACCAAATGCGTCATCCAGCGCGACCGCTTCCGCATCCGCGTGCCATTTCAGGAAGCCCTTTACCTGATCGACGTTTTCCGCGCGCAGGATCGAGCAGGTGGCATACAGCAACACACCACCGGGGCGCAGCATCGACCAGCAGGCTTCCAGCAGGCGGGCCTGGATGCCGACCAGCGCATCGATGTCTTCCGCACGGCGATGGAACATCACGTCCGGTTGCCGGCGGATGACGCCGGTGGCCGAGCACGGCGCGTCCAGCAGGATCGCGTCGAACGGAACGCCGTCCCACCATGCCCCCGGATCGCTGGCATCGGCCACCAGGACCTGGGCGCCTTCGCCCACACCGGTGCGGGCGAACGTATCCCTTGCGCGCGCCAGACGACGGGCATCGATATCCAGCGCCAGCAATTGCAGGCTGGGGTCACGCTCGAGCAGGTGCGCCGACTTGCCGCCCGGGGCGGCACAGGCGTCAAGCACGCGGCTGCCGGTCGGCGGCGCCAGCGCGTCGGCTGCACACTGCGCCGACAGATCCTGCACCGACAGCAGGCCTTCGCCGAAACCGGGCAGCTGGTTCACCGGAACCGGCACGGCCAGTCGCAGCGCATCAGCGCTCAGCGCGCTGGCTTCGGCGGCAATGCCCGCCTCGGCCAGGGCCGCCATCATCTTGTCGCGCCCGCCCTGCTGGCGGTTGGCACGCAGCCACAGCGGCGCTGGCTGCAGGCTGGCGGCGAAGATCGCCTCGGCCTGTGCCGGCCAGTCGTGCTCGACGGCCTCGGCCAGCCATGCCGGAAATGCGTCGCGCGCCGGTTGTTCGGGGAAGCCTTCGCGCTGGGCCCGTCGCAGGATCGCATTGACCAGGCCAGCCTGGCGTTCGCGGCCAAGTGCGCGTGCAGCATCGACCGTCGCCGACAGGGCCGCATGGGCAGGCAGTTCCAGCACATCCAGCTGGGCGAAGCCCACCATCAGCAACGTGCGCAGGTCGGCATCGCGTGCGGACAGCGGCTTCTGCATCCATCCCTGCAGGGCGGCGTCATAGGTGCTGCGACGACGCAGCACCGCAAAGCACAACGCTTCAAGCAGCGCGCGGTCGCGGGTGTCGGACAGCTTCGGCAGCGCCCAGGCCAGTTCCGCCTTGAGCGAACGACCGCGGGTGAACACCTGCGCCAGCACGCGCGCAGCCAGCATGCGGGTGGCCGCGCCCGGCGCCGCCTTGGCGATGGAAAAATCGTTTGCCTTGCTCACCCGTCAAACCCCCACGCGCAGATCACGGCGCGCATTGAGGTAGTCGGCAGCGGTAATTGCCTTGCCGCCTTCGCGCTGCAGCACGCGCAGGCGCAACGCGCCCTGCCCGCAGGCGATGTCGATGCCCTCGCGGCCCGCGGCCAGCACCGTGCCCGGCGCCTGGCCATGCGCCACATCCAGCGCCACCGCGCCGTGGATGCGCACGCGCTCACCGGCCAGCAGTGCCTCGGCAATCGGCCACGGATTGAATGCACGCACCGTGCGCGCCAACGCTTCTGCGTCCTGCGCCCAGTCAAGTTTTGCCTCGGCCTTGTCCAGCTTGTGCGCGTATGTCACGCCCTGCTCCGGCTGCGGCCGTGCGATCGGCTTGATGCCGGCGCGCAGCAGGCCCAGCCCATCGGACAGCACCTGCGCGCCGAGCTCGGCCAGCTTGTCGTGCAGCTGGCCACCGGTATCGGTAGCGGCGATCGGCAGCTCCTGGTGCAGCAGCACCGGGCCCGTATCCAGACCGGCTTCCATCTGCATCAGGCAGATGCCGGTCTTGCTGTCACCGGCCTGGATGGCGCGCTGGATCGGTGCGGCGCCACGCCAGCGCGGCAGCAGCGAACCGTGCACGTTCCAGCAACCGTGGGTCGGAATGGTCAGCACCGCCTTGGGCAGGATCAGGCCATAGGCCACCACCACCATCAGGTCCGGCTGCAGGTCACGCAGCTGCTGCTGGGCCGCTTCGTCCTTCAGCGTTTCCGGCTGGTACACGGGGATGCCACGGGCGACCGCTTCCAGCTTGACCGGCGAAGGCGCCAGACCACGGCCGCGACCGGCAGGGCGATCGGGCTGGGTATAGACAGCCACCACCTCGTGATGACGCGCGGCCGCGCGCAGCGACGACACCGCGAATTCCGGCGTACCGGCAAAGACAATCCTCATGGCAACCCCACTTGCAGGATGAAATCGTGCAGGAAAAAAAACGGCGCCGTCGGCCGGCGCCATGCAGCCCGCGCGTCACGCGCAGGCGCGGGCCACCCCGAAGGGCGGCCCGGAGCAGCGATCACGCCACGTGCTTGCGCTGCTTGGCCAGCTTCTTGCGGACCATCTCGCGCTTCAGCGGCGACAGGTAATCGATGAACAGCTTGCCGTCCAGATGGTCCATCTCGTGCTGCACGCAGACCGCCAGCAGGCCGTCGGTGGTCAACTCCTGCGGCTGCCCCTGGCGATCCAGGAACTTGACGGTGATGGTGTCGGCACGGGTCACGTCGGCGAAGATGCCAGGCACCGACAGGCAGCCTTCCTGGTACACCTGGCCCCCGTCCTTGGCGACGATTTCCGGGTTGATGAAGACGCGCGGCTCGTTCTTTTCTTCGCTCACGTCGATGACCATGAAGCGCTGGTGCACGTCCACCTGGCTGGCAGCCAGGCCGATGCCCGGGGCGTCGTACATGGTCTCGAACATGTTGTCGAGCAGCTCCTGGAACGCCGGCGTGGTCACTTCGGCGGCATCGATCAACGCAGCCTTGGTACGCAGGCGCGGATCGGGGAACTCAAGGATGGGGAGTAAAGCCATGGCAGTTTCCGGGGTTGGGGCCGGGGTACGCCGGCATACGTCGCAGATTCTAGCTCCAACGCTTGCCTTGCGCCCCGGTTTCTGGACTATAGTGCGCGAACCTGTTGGGGAATCAGGGCTTCACACCTATGTTGCTTCGTTTTCGTACGGTCGTCGCCGCGGCGATGCTGACCGTGGCTGCCTATGCTACCGCCGTGGAAGTGAATGGCGGGCACCCGGACACCTATGTGGTCCGCAAAGGGGACACCCTGTGGGACATCGCAGGACGATTCCTGCAGAAACCATGGCTGTGGCCGGAGATATGGCAGGCCAATCCGCAGGTCGCCAATCCACACCTGATCTATCCCGGTGACGTCCTCAGCCTGGCCTACCTGGACCGCGTGACGGCCCAGCCCGGCCCGCGCCAGGAAGCCCCGGTAACCGGCGTGCCGCTGGCCCAGGTCGAGCCGTTCCTGAAGCAGCTCAGCGTGGTCGACAGCATCGAACAGCTGCCCTATGTGGTCGGCCTGGAAGACAACCGCCTGCGCGCCACCGGTGGGCAGACCGCCTATGTGCGCCTGGCCGACGCCCAGGTCGGGCAGCGCTGGGCCGTGGTCCGCCCGACCGTGCGCTACGCCCAGCCCAAGCCCACCGAGGACCTGACCGCCAACGGCGACGTCACCCCGGGCAGCGGCAATCTCTGGAAGGCCTTCAGCGCGCCCAACCACCGCCGCGGCGTGCTGGGTTATGAGCTGGCACAGGTCGGCACCGGCACCATCACCCAGGTGGCCGGCGGCAAGACCGAAGCGTCGACCCTGGCGCTGGACAACGCCAGCGGCGGCCGTGAAGTACGTGCAGGCGACCGCCTGGTGCCGGTCGAGGCCACCCCGTACGACCTGCAGTTCTTCCCGCATGTGCCCGCAGCCGGCGTGGAAGGCGTGGATGTACGCGTGCTGGCAGTCACCGATATGTTCACTACCGGCGGCCCGCGCGATGTGATCGCGATTTCCGCTGGCCGCGCCCAGGGCGTGGACAACGGCACCGTGTTCTCGCTGTGGCGCCATGGCAGCCACGTGGCGCACCGGATGAAGTTCCCGGGGTCCTCGCGCATGGACGACTCGATCAGCACCGGCGCCGGCCGGGTCAGCCTGCCTGATGAGTACGCCGCGCATGCCATGGTCTTCCGCACCTTCGACAACGTCAGCTATGCGTTGGTGATGCAGGGTGTGAAGCCGGTGCGTGTGGGCTACAGCGCGCTGCATCCGGACGCGAGATGATCCGGCGCCGGGCCCCGCCCGGCCTCGGCAGGGAGTGCCGACCGCATCGGCCGGCAACCTCCGGGATACCCTGACAGCAATACGCGAAGGCGCCCTAGGGCGCCTTTGTTGCGTGAGGCCGATAGTCGGGGGATGACTGAGCATGGACATGAGGCGCTGCTGCGCCTGTTGATCGCGGCTGGTTCCCTGGCACCCAGGCGCGCGCTGCTGCAGACCACCGGCAATGCGGATGCAGCGTTGGCGCTCGGTGTTGCAGGCTGGCGGGCCCACGGCTGCACACCGGAACAATGCGCTGCACTGGAGCGTCCCGATACCCGCGCCCTCGCGCTTGCGCAGCGCTGGCTGCAGCAGCCTGATCATCATCTGCTGGCCTGCAACGATCCAGCCTTCCCGCCCCTCCTGCTTGATGCACCCAATCCGCCCCTGGCGCTGTTCGTTGCCGGCGATCCGGCCATCGCCTGGCGTCCTGCGGTGGCCCTGGTCGGCAGCCGTTCACCCACCCCCGCCGGCCGTGCCCTGGCCGCCCGGTTTGCCACCTGCTTCGTCGAGGCCGGGCTGGCGGTGACCAGTGGATTGGCGGCAGGCATCGATGCGGCCGCCCACCAGGCGGCGCTGGAGGCAGGCGGCTGCACCCTCGCGGTGATAGGCACTGGCCCGGACCGCGCCTATCCCACCAGCCATGCCCGCCTGCAGGCAAGAATCGCCACCGACGGCGCGGTGCTCAGCGAGTACCTGCCAGGTACGCCCGCACGGCCGGGTCACTTCCCCGCGCGCAACCGGCTGGTGGCCGGGTTGGCCCTGGCCACGGTGGTGGTCGAGGCTGCACAACGCTCGGGCGCCCTGATCACCGCCCGGCTGGCAGCCGAAGCCGGCCGCGAGGTCTGCGCGATACCCGGTTCGGTACTCAATCCGCGCGCCGCCGGCTGCCACCGGCTCATCCGTGAAGGGGTTGCCCTGGTCGAACGGCCCGAAGAAGTGCTGGAACTGCTGGCCCCGGCACTGCGTCACCAGCTTCCGGGCTTGCAAACCCGGCTTGCCACCCCCACTGAACAGGCAGCGCCGGCGGACCTGCCGGCATGCTGGGCGAACGACGCTGACTACCAGCGCTTGTGGCGGGTGCTGGAGCACGACCCAATCAGTATGGATTCACTGATCACGCAGTGTGGATTGACGGCGTCGGAGGTGTCCTCCATGCTGCTGGCCATGGAACTTGCGGGGATCGTGGTGTGCGTACACGGCCGCTACTGTCGACGTCCCTAGTTTCTTCACCTCCACAGCGTCGCGCGACGCAGGCCGAGGGGCAATGAAAGAGAGCATCCTGGATGTACTGTTGTACCTGTTTGAACACTATTTCAGCGAAGATGCGGACCTGATCCGTGACCGCGACTCCCTGCAGAATGGCCTGATCCAGGCCGGTTTCAGCCCTACTGAGATCAACAAGGCATTCGAATGGCTCGATGCCCTGGCAGCGCAGCGCCCAAGCGCGGCCCAGGCCCGGGTCGATGGCCCGGTGCGCATCTATCACGGCCCGGAGCTGGACAAGCTTGACGTGGAGTGCCGTGGTTTCCTGCTGTACCTGGAACAGCACGGCATCCTCGATGCCGGCCAGCGCGAGCTGGTGCTGGACCGGGCGATGGCCCTGGACCAGGACGAACTGGACCTGGACGACCTGAAATGGGTCGTGCTGATGGTGCTGTTCAACCAGCCCGGCGCCGAGGCGGCCTACGCCTGGATGGAAACGCAGATGTTCGTGGACGAGCCAGAACCCCTGCACTGACCGTACACTTGGGGACCGTGCGCATTCAGGAGCGTCCCCGTGAGTGAGTGGTTCCATGCCGAAGGCAACCGCCAGCAAGGCCCGTTGCCCTCGGAACAGTTGATCGAGCTGTTCCGCAGCAACCAGATCACCCTGGACACCCTGGTATGGCGCGACGGCTTGCCGCAATGGCAGCCGTTGCGCAACGTGGTCGACGAACTGGGCCTGATCGTGCCCGCCGTTGATGCAGCCGCCACGGCACCACCGCCGCCGCCTGCCGCCCCTCTGCCGCCAACCCTTCCCCCCGCCTCTCCGTACGCGACCACGCCGATGGACGCTGCCCCGGTCGCGAAGAAGGGCCTGTCCGGCTGCGCGTTGACCGCCATCATCGGCGGCGTCGCACTGCTGGTGGTGGTGCCGATCCTGGCCATCCTGGCCGCGATCGCCCTGCCGGCCTACAACGACTACACCATCAAGGCCAAGGTCGCCGGCGCGGTCACCGTGCTGCAGCCGCTGAAGGACAAGGTCCAGCACTTCGCCGATGACCAGGGCCGCTGCCCGGGCGCCAACGACGCCGGCTTCCCGGCGGCGGACGAATTCGCAGGCCAGGGCCTGTCGGCCGTGCATATCGGCCGCTTCAACAATGGCCACTGCGGCATCGAAGCGACGCTGGCGGTTCCCGGCAAGAGCCAGGATGGCGACCTGCTCTGGCTCGAATACGACCGCGACAGCGGGCGCTGGGAATGCAGCGGCGAAAGCGACGACAAGTATCTGCCCACGCAATGCCGCGGCTGAGCCGCGCACCGGGCAACCCACCAAGGACGACCCAACAGGGGACATGCAATGACTGAGTGGTACTACGCCGAAGGACAGCAACGCCAGGGACCGCTGGAGGTCACCGAGATCCGCCAGCGCTTCCAGCGTGGCCAGTTGAACCTGGACACCCTGGTCTGGCGCGAAGGCATGGGGCAGTGGGCGCCGCTGCGGCAGATGGTGGAAGAGCTGGGCCTGCAGACCCTGGCCGATGCCAGCACGTCCACCGCCACCGGTGGCTTCGACCTGCGCAACGACTACGCCGCGATCGACAACGGCACCGCGCCCCTGCCGGGCACCGGCGCCCTCAGCAGCTCGCCGTACACCGCGCCCGGTGCAGGCGGCAGTGACTATTCGCAGCCGGTGCAGGGCGGCGAAGTGGTCTATGCCGGCTTCTGGAAGCGCTTTGCCGCCTACCTGATCGACTACTTCGTCCTGCTGATTCCCAGCGGCGTGGTCGGTGGCGTACTGGGCTTCGTGCTCGGCGCGGGCATGGGCGCTGCCGGCAGCGGCGAAACAGCGGTTGAAGTGGTCACCCAGCTGATCAGTGGCCTGGCCGGCCTGTTCATCGCCGCCGCTTACTACGGCTGGTTCCATGCCTCCCGCGGCGGTGCCACCCTCGGCAAGATGGCCATCGGCATCAAGGTCGTGCGCGGCAATGGCGATCGCCTGACCCTGGGCCGCAGCATCGGCCGCTATTTCGCCACCATCCTCAGTGGCCTGACACTGTGCATCGGCTACCTGATGGCCGCCTTCACCGAGCGCAAGCAGGGCCTGCATGACCTGATCTGCGACACCGTGGTGGTCGACCGCTGGGCCTATACCGACCAGCCGCAGCTGCAGCGCCGCGAGATGGGCACGGTGACCATCGTGATCCTGGTGCTGGGCGGCCTGCTGATGCTGGCCGGTTTCGCCGCGATCATCTTCGCCGTCGGCGTCATCGCCAACATGGCGTCGTGATCGCGGATCGAGGGCCAATGCGCCGTCGCGGACGGCCATCCTCACGCCTCCCTGCTTGACAATGGCAGGCCGGGCGTGATTCCTCTAATAAGGTGAAACCTGAACGCCCGGCACAGTCCCGGGCGTTCAGTTTATTGATTTGCCCGTGGCCGCTTCACTAATGCGGCCGTTTGCTCCACCCTAGCGGCCCTTCCCCGCGGCTTACCCACAGACCCTGCTGCCATGCCCAAGCACCTGCTCATCGTTGAATCGCCGGCCAAAGCCAAGACGATCAACAAATACCTCGGCAAGGACTACACGGTCCTGGCCTCGTATGGGCACGTGCGTGACCTGATCCCGAAGGAAGGCGCGGTTGACCCGGACAACGGGTTCGCCATGCATTACGACGTGATCGAGAAGAACGAAAAGCATGTCGATGCGATCGCCAAGGCCGCAAAGGGCGCCGACGACATCCTGCTGGCGACCGACCCGGATCGCGAGGGTGAAGCGATCAGCTGGCATATCGCCGAGATCCTGAAGGAGCGCGGGCTGGTCAAGGACAAGCCGATGCAGCGCGTGGTGTTCACCGAGATCACCCCGCGCGCGATCAAGGAAGCGATCAGCCAGCCGCGCGAGATCGCCAGCGACCTGGTCGATGCCCAGCAGGCGCGCCGCGC
Source organism: Stenotrophomonas sp. 1337 (assembly GCF_031455455.1). Lineage (NCBI taxonomy): Bacteria > Pseudomonadati > Pseudomonadota > Gammaproteobacteria > Lysobacterales > Lysobacteraceae > Stenotrophomonas > Stenotrophomonas sp. 1337. The sequence goes on from NZ_JAVDSR010000012.1 coordinate 141,902, forward strand.
GCTGGACTACCTGGTCGGTTTCAACCTGTCGCCGGTGCTGTGGCGCAAGGTCCAGCGCGGCCTGTCGGCAGGCCGCGTGCAGAGCCCGGCGCTGCGCATGATCGTCGAGCGCGAGGAAGAGATCGAAGCCTTCATCGCCCGCGAGTACTGGTCGATCGCCGCCGAGTGCGCGCACCCCTCGCAGCATTTCAACGCCAAGCTGGTCAAGCTGGACGGGCAGAAGTTCGAGCAGTTCACCGTCACCGACGGCGACACCGCCGAGGCCGCCCGCCTGCGCATCCAGCAGGCCGCACAGGGCGCCCTGCATGTCACAGACGTGGCCAGCAAGGAGCGCAAGCGCCGCCCCGCGCCGCCGTTCACCACCTCCACGCTGCAGCAGGAAGCCTCGCGCAAGCTCGGTTTCACCACGCGCAAGACCATGCAGGTCGCGCAGAAGCTGTACGAAGGCGTGGACATCGGCGGCGACGAAGGCACGGTCGGCCTGATCTCGTACATGCGTACCGACTCGGTGAACCTGTCACAGGACGCGCTGGCCGAAATCCGCGACGTGATTGCCCGTGATTACGGCATCGACTCGCTGCCCGACCAGCCCAACACCTACCAGACCAAGTCCAAGAACGCCCAGGAAGCGCACGAAGCGGTGCGCCCGACCTCGGCACTGCGCACCCCGTCCCAGGTCGCGCGGTTCCTGACCGACGACGAGCGCAAGCTGTACGAGCTGATCTGGAAGCGTGCAGTGGCCTGCCAGATGATCCCGGCAACGCTCAACACCGTCAGCGTGGACCTGTCGGCCGGCAGCGAACATGTGTTCCGCGCCAGCGGCACCACGGTGGTCGTACCCGGCTTCCTGGCCGTGTACGAGGAAGGCAAGGACAGCAAGAGCGCCGAGGATGACGATGAAGGCCGCAAGCTGCCGGCGATGAAGCCGGGCGACCGCGTGCCGCTGGAGCGCATCGTGGCCGACCAGCACTTCACCCAGCCGCCGCCGCGCTTCACTGAAGCGGCGCTGGTGAAGGCGCTGGAAGAGTACGGCATCGGTCGTCCTTCGACCTACGCCTCGATCATCCAGACCCTGCTGTTCCGCAAGTACGTGGAAATGGAAGGCCGCAGCTTCCGCCCGTCCGATGTCGGCCGTGCGGTGTCCAAGTTCCTGTCCAGCCACTTCACCCAGTACGTCGACTACGACTTCACCGCCAAGCTGGAGGACGAGCTCGATGCCGTCTCGCGTGGCGAGGAAGAGTGGATTCCGCTGATGTCGCGCTTCTGGGGACCGTTCAAGGAACTGGTCGAAGACAAGAAGGAATCGGTCGACCGTGCCGAGGCCAGTGGTGCGCGCGAACTGGGTACCGACCCGAAGACCGGCAAGCCGGTCAGCGTGCGCCTGGGCCGGTTCGGGCCGTACGCGGCCATCGGCAGCACCGCCGAGGATGCCGAGGACAAGCCCAAGTTCGCTTCGCTGCGGCCGGGCCAGTCGATGCACACCATTTCCCTGGAAGACGCGCTGGAACTGTTCCTGATGCCGCGCGCGCTGGGTGAGGACAAGGGCGAGGACGTCAGCGTCGGCATCGGCCGCTTCGGCCCGTTCGCCAAGCGCGGCAGCACCTACGCCTCGCTGAAGAAGGAAGACGACCCGTACACCATCGACCTGGCCCGCGCCGTGTTCCTGATCGAAGAGAAGGAAGAAATCGCGCGCAACCGGATCATCAAGGAGTTCGAGGGCAGCGACATCCAGGTGCTGAACGGTCGTTTCGGCCCGTACATCAGCGATGGCAAGATGAACGGCAAGATCCCCAAGGATCGTGAACCGGCATCGCTGACCCTGGCCGAGGTGCAGCAGTTGATGGAAGAAACCGGCAAGCCGGTGCGCAAGGGCTTTGGCGCCAAGAAGGCCGCCGCCAAGAAGGCCCCGGCAAAGAAGGCGGCAGTGAAGAAGGAAGCCGCGCCGAAGAAGGCTGCTGCCAAGAAGGCGCCGGCCAAGAAGGCGGCTGCGAAGAAGGCCGTGGCCAAGAAGGCACCGGCAAAGAAGGCCGTCAAGAAGGCGGCCAAGTAGATCCACGCCATGCGTGGATGATCTGCCAAGGTGAGCGGACCCACGGTCCGCCCCCACCGCTCCACCCGCTCTGCACGCAGCGGGGGGATAATGAAGGCCCACGCCGGGCCCGGTCGCCGCCATGAAAGAACTCACACTGGACACCGCAGTCGCCACGCTCCGCAGTGGCGGGGTGATTGCCTACCCGACCGAAGCGGTCTGGGGCCTGGGTTGCGATCCTGCGCACGAGGCAGCGGTGCACACGCTGCTGCGACTGAAGCAGCGCCCGATCGAGAAAGGCATGATCCTGGTGGCCGCTGACCTGTCGCAGCTGCAGGGCTGGGTGCGCCTGCAGGCGCTGCCCGATGCACGCCAGCGCGCAGTGCTCGCCAGCTGGCCCGGCGCCAACACCTGGATCCTGCCCGCCGGTACCCGCGCGCCCGGCTGGATCACCGGCGAACACAGCGGCATCGCGGTACGCATCAGCGCCCACCCGCTGGTCGCAGCGCTGTGCCAGGCCTGGGGTGGCCCCCTGGTATCAACCAGCGCCAACCTTGCCGGCGAGCCCCCCGCGCGCAGCCGCGAAGAACTGGACCCACGCCTGCTGCGCCTGCTCGACGGCATCCTCGATGGGCAGACCGGCGGCCTGGCCCAACCCACGCCGATCCGCGACGCGCTCAGTGGCAACGTACTGCGCTCCTGACAGGTCCATTGCGTCGGTGTTGCCGATCGCGCACGCTGCGCCCATGACCCTGCTGCGCGCTGTCCTGTCTCTGGCCCTGCTGCTGTCGTTGCCGGCCCTTGCCGCCGACGACGTGCGGGTCTATCGCTGCGTCGGCAGCAATGGTGCCGTCGCGCTGCAGGACAAGCCCTGCACGGCCGGCCGCCAGCAAGTGCGCGACCTGCAACGGCCGCGCGACCCGCCGCCACGGGTGGTCAGCACCGAGGCCGCGCCGCCCGCACCGGTGCAGACGCCAGCGATGCGCGAGCGCGAGGTGCGCCATGTCTACATCCAGCCGCCACAGCCGATGTACGAATGCGTGAGTGAAGACGGCGACCGCTACACCAGTGACAACAACGAAGGGAATCCGCGCTGGGTGCCGCTGTGGACCACGGTCTGGTACCCGCATGGTCATCCTGGCGGTGCGTACCCCGGACCGCATCCGGGGCCGCGTCCGGCCGGCAGCGGCAACACCATCGGTACCCCCATCGGCGGCGGGCCTGCGGTGTATCGCCCGCCGTCAGTGGGCGTCGGTGTCAACGTGCCTGCCGGCAACATCCTGGTGCGCGATACCTGCCACGCCCTGCCCCCGCAGGAAGTGTGCGCACGCCTGCGTGATCGTCGCTGGGAACTGGACCGGCGTTACAACAGCGCGCTGCAGAGCGAGCGCACCGCGATCAGCAGGGAGCAGCGTGGCATCGACGCGCGGCTGGCGCAGGACTGCGGCGGCTGAGCTCTGTGCTGGGGACGGTACCCCCTCTTTGGTAGATGCCCACCTTGGTAGGCACTGGCAAACAGCGGTGCCAACCAAGGTTGGCAACTACCACGGCATCTGAGCCCTGCGCTGGGGGCTATGCCCCCGCTTTGGTAGACGCCCACCTTGGTGGGCGCTGGGAAACAACGGTGCCAACCAAGGTTGGCAACTACCGGGGCATCTGAGCCCTGCGCTGGGGGCTATGCCCCCGCTTTGGTAGACGCCCACCTTGGTGGGCGCTGGGAAACAACGGTGCCAACCAAGGTTGGCAACTACCGGGGCATCTGAGCCCTGCGCTGGGGGCCATGCCCCCGCTTTGGTAGATGCCCACCTTGGTGGGCACTGGCAAACAGCGGTGCCAACCAAGGTTGGCAACTACCGGGGCACCTGAGCCCTGTGCTGGGGCTGTGCCCCCGCTTTGGTAGACGCCCACCTTGGTGGGCGCTGGCAAACAACGGTGCCAACCAAGGTTGGCAACTACCACGGCATGGGCACTACGGGTGCCAACCAAGGTTGGCAACTACCCGGGCATGGACCACCGCTGTAGGCTGCTCGCATGAGAAGACTGATCTGGCTGGCCATCGCCCTGTTGCCCGGCAACGCGTTGGCCGATGACATGGTGATCTACCGCTGCATGGGCAGCAGCGATGTTCCTACGTTGCAGCGCACCCCCTGCCCCGCCGGCACCCGGCAGGAAATCCAGCGTGTCCCGGCGCCTTCGCCGACGGCGCCGATCGTACCGGTGCAGAACAGCCCCGCTCCGCCGCCTGCAGCGATGCCGTCCATGGACGTCGCCGCCTCGCCTGCCGCGACGCAGCCACGTGAGGGCCGAACGATCATGGAAGCACGCATGGTCGAGCACGAAGGCGGCGACGCCATACTCGACAGCGCGGTGCTGCCACGTTCGAGCGACGCCACGTCGGGGGATGGCAACACTCCGTCAAAGCCACCGCTGCCGGCGATCTATCAATGCCTCAGCAGCGAGGGAAGCTCGTACCTGCATGAGTACGAGGCTGCACCAGGCCGCTGCGAACTGTTGAACGTGCAGGGCCTGGGCGGAGCGACACCGGTGAACGCCGCCAGCTGCGAGGTGGTCCGGGACCGCTGCACTGAAGTGGCCGAAGCGCAGCGCTGCGGCAGCTGGCAGCAGCGCTTCCGCGATGCACGCGGTCGCGAGCGCTTTGCTGCGCCCGAGAACCAACCGGCAGCGCGCGGCGAACGCGAACGCCTGCAGGCCGTGCTGGAAGCCAGCGACTGCCCCGTACCGAAGTAGAGCATCCACGCCCGCCGTGGATGCCTCCATCCGCAGCGGGCGGTCCCGTCAGAACCCGTATCGCAGGAAGCCGCCATCCACCGCGATGCATTCGCCGGTGACATAGCTCGATGCCGGCAGGCACAGGAAGCCCACGGCCGAGGCCACTTCCTCCGGCTCACCGATGCGCCGCATCGGCGTGCGTCCGATCACTTCCTCGTAGTAGTCGGTATCGGACAGCGGGCCGGACGTGCGACGGGTCCGGATGTACCACGGCGCTACTGCATTGACCCGGATGCCGTCCTCGGCCCACTCCACCGCGAGGTTGCGGGTCATCTGGTGCATCGCCGCCTTGGTCATGCCATAGACCACGCCGCTGCGCACATGGGTCAGGCCGGACACGCTGCCGACGTTGACGATGGCCGATGAAGCGTGGCGCGCGAGCAACGGATGCGCATAGCGCGACAGCTCGAACGCCGAGAACAGATTGGTCTCGAAAATGCCGCGCCACTCGTCTTCGGAATATTCCGTGGCGGGCTTGGTGATGTTGCCACCGGCATTGTTGACCAGGATGTGGAGGCCGTCGGCGTGGTCCTCAACCCAGTCCAGGATCTGCCGGCGATCTTCGTCATCGGACACATCGGCGGCCAAGGCATGCACCTGGTGCTGCGGATACACATCCAGCAGTTCGTCGCGGGCACTCTCCAGCATGTCCAGGTCGCGGCCGACGATCATCAGATCGGCGCCGAGACCGGCCAGTTCATGCGCGATCGCCAGGCCGATACCGGCGCTGGCACCGGTGATCAGGGCCGTCTGCCCATCCAGGCGCCACCGTTGCTGGGTCATATGTCCTCCGGGGCCGCGCCCACTGTGTTTCGATGCGGCAAGGATACGCGCTCACGACCGTCCGCCGCCCGGGATGCGACACTGGCTGCACGTCCCTCGTGGAGAGCTGCCATGCGCGTCCTGATTCCCGTCCTGCTGTCGGCCGTCGCGCTGGCCGGGTGCCAGCGCCCTGCACCGCCCAATCCCGAACGACCACCGCAACCGCAGGCGATGGCCAAGGCGATCAATCAACCGCTGGACCGCGCAAAGGCCGTGCAGAAGACCCTGGACGAGGCGGCCGAACGCGAGCGCAAGGCAGAGGCCGACGCGCAGTAGAACCCCGCATGCAACAACGCCCGGCCAAGGCCGGGCGTTGTGCGTTCAGTAGATCCACGCCATGCGTGGATGGGCCATCAGAACCCGCAGAAGCAATACGCCAGCGACTTCACCGGTGCACCGTTGCCCTTCTCGCGGGCCGCGTTCTCAACGAAGCGCAGCTGCGTATCGATTTCCGGCATCGTGCGCGCCAGCATCATCCGGCCCACGCCGGAATCGGCCAGCATCCAGGCGCCGGCGTGGCTGCCAGCGAAGCCGCTGACGAACTGCGCGAACGGCGTCGCCGCCTTCTCGATGTAACGCACGCGGTACTTGTCGGTCGCGCCCAGCTTGGCCCGGCCAGCAGCGTCAGCCACGGCGTCCTTCAGACCACCGAAGGCATCGACCAGACCGCGCTCCTTGGCCTGCGCACCGCTCCAGACGCGCCCACGGGCCACTTCGTCAATCGCCTCGACCGGCTTCTTGCGGGCCTCGGCAACACGGCCGGTGAAATCGGCATAGCCCTTGTTGATCACCGACTGGATGACCTGGCCCACCGCCGGGTCCATCGGCCGGGTGACGTCGAAGGCACCGGCGAAACGGGTGGTGCCGACGCCATCGGTGTGCACGCCGAACTTGTCCAGCGCACGGCTGAAGTTGGGGATCATGCCGAAGATGCCGATCGAACCGGTGATGGTCGACGGATCGGCATAGATGCGATCGGCGTTCATGCTGATCCAGTAACCACCCGATGCAGCGAGGTCACCCATGGACACGACCACCGGCTTGCCCGCAGCCTGCAGTGCCACCACTTCGCGACGGATCTGCTCGGAGGCGTAGACTTCGCCGCCCGGCGAATCCACGCGCAGCACCACGGCCTTGACGTCGTCATCGTCGCGCGCCGCACGCAGCAGCGCCGAGGTCGATTCACCACCGATACGGCCGGCCGGCAGATCGCCGCCGCTGATTTCACCAGAGGCCACCACCACGGCGACCTGCGGACGCGAATCAACCGGGTTGCGACGCGCATCGAGCTGGGCCATGTAGGTGCCGAAATCGATGTTGCGGAAGCCGCCGTCGGCGTCTTCGTCGGCCACGCCGCGCTCGATCATCAGATCCTCGAATTCCTCGCGGGTCTTCAGCGCGGTCACCAGCTTCTGCTGCAGGGCGAACTTGGCCAGGTCGCCGCCGGCGGCAGCGACGCCTTCGGGCAGGGTGTCGATACCGGCCGCCAGCTGTGCCGGATCCAGGCGGCGGGCCTTGGCGATATCGCCGAGGTAGCGCTGCCACACATCGTTCATCCAGAACAGATCGGCTTCCTTGGACGCCGGCGACGCCGCGTCGAGCACGTACGGCTCGGCGGCCGACTTGTACTCGCCCACCTTGAACAGGTGCACGTCCACGCCCAGCTTGTCCTGCAGGCCGGTGCGGAAATACTGGCGGTAGCGACCCAGGCCTTCCAGCACCACCGAACCCATGGGGTCCAGGTAGACCTCGTCGGCCTGTGCGGCAAGCAGATACTGCGACTGCCCCATGCTCTCGCTGAAGGCCACCAGCTGCTTGCCCGAAGCGCGCAGTTCCTGCAGCGCGGCGGACACTTCGCGCAGCGAGGCGAAACCGGACGGCTGCAGCTTGTCCAGTTCCAGCACCACCCGCTCGATCTTCTTGTCATCGCGCGCGCTCTCGATCACCCGGATCAGATCGCGCAGCTGCACTTCCTCGGCACCGTTGTCACCGACGGCCTTGGCCAGCGCGCGACTGACCGGATCGGCACTGTACTGCTCGACCAGGCGGCCTTCCGGCGCGATCACCAGGGTGGTGCGGTCCTGCAGCGCCTTGCTGGCACCAGCGCCCATGCCCGCAGCGACGATGAACATCACCAGCACCAGCAGCAACAGGCCGAAGAACACCAGGTTGAGGATCAACCGGCGGGTGAAATTCATCACGTCCCACAGCCCGATGAAGAAGCTGGCGACAGGATTGCGGTTCGCCGGGGGCAGCGGCGGCACGGGTTGGTTCATGGAGCACTCCGGATGGCTTCTTGCCGTGGTAACAGCATAGCCGGTGCCGCGTGAGGCAGCATCGGACACAAGTCAGGGGATCGCCAGTCACGGTTGCCCGGGACCGGCGTGATGTCAGGCCAGCGTGGACTGGCCAATGCGTTTGCTGCTGCGGCTCAGGCGCCAGCCCATCAGGATGGCGGCGGCGGTCAGGCCGACGATCAGGCCGATCCACATGCCCTGCGGCCCCATGCCCAGGCCCAGGCCGAGCCCGGCACCCAGCGGCATGCCCAGGCCCCAGTAGGCGAACATGGCGATGAACATCGGCACGCGGGTGTCCTTCAGGCCGCGCAGCGCGCCGGCCGACAGCACCTGGATGCCATCGGGGAACTGGAAGGTGGCTGCGTACAGCAGCAGGGTCGAGGCCAGCCCGGCCACGGCCAGGTCGTTGGTGTAGACGCCGACGATGGCGTCGTGGCCGAACAGCAGTGCCGCCGCCGACAGCGTCTGCGTACCCATGATGATCGCGTAGCCGGCCCATGCCGCACGACGCACGCCGAAGCCATCGCCACGGCCAACCGCATGGCCGACCCGCACGGTGGTCGCCTCGGCCACGCCCATCGGAATCATGAAGCACAGCTGCGCCACGTTGATCGCGATCTGGTGCGCGGCCGCTTCATTGGCGCCCAGGCGACCAATCAGCAATGCGGTGACGATGAACAGGCCACCTTCCATCAGTACGGTGATGCCGATCGGCAGGCCGGTGCGCAGCAGGTCCCAGATCGCTGACCAGCGCGGCCCCTCGAAGTGCGAGAACAGCTGCAGGTGGGCAAAGCGCTTGGTGAACCACAGGTAGGTACCGAAGGCGATCGCCTGCAGCCACATCATCACCGCCGAGGCGATGCCCAGGCCTTCAGCGCCCATTTCCGGGAAGCCCAGCTTGCCGTTGGCCAGCACGTATCCCATCGGCGCCAGCACCAGCAGGCCACCAAAACCGAGCAGCATGGTCGGCAGCGTCCAATGCATGCCTTCACTGAGGTAGCGCATGCAGAAGTACAGCGTCAGCGCCGGGCCACCCCAGCGCACCGCATGCAGGAAGGCCGTTGCGCCGGGCACGATGTCCGGGGCGATGCCGAATGCCGGCAGCAGCGGCGGCACCACGGTGAGGAAGGTGAACATGATCAGGCCCAGGCCCAGCGCCAGCCACAGCGCCTGCCGGAACAGCGGGCCGATCTCGCGCTCACGGCCGGCGCCATGCAGCTGCGACACCGAGGCGGTGAGCGAGATCAGCGTGCCGATCGGGATCAGCATCGGCAGCCACAGCAGCGCAGTGCCGATGGTCACTGCGGCCAGGGTGGATGTCGCATGGTGGCCGGCAATCACGTTGTCGACGAAGGAGATCAGACCGGTGGAGACGTGCCCGAGCACAAGCGGCAGGGCAAGCAGACCGGTAGCGCCGACTTCCTTGCTGAAGCGCGGCGTGGAGGTTGCAGTAGACATAAGGTGCTTGACGCGAACTACGGTTGCGCGCGAAGGGCACAGGCACCGGGTTGCGGCCGGCCATCTTACGCGCGCCGGGCGGTCATTCCCATGACTGCCCCATAAAGGGGACGGAGGGAATTAAGTCGTATCCGGCACAGTCGAGCCAAAAACGACTTAATTCCCTCCGTCCCCTTTTCGCTTATTGGCCGGCCTGGCGCTTGAGCCAGGTGTCGCGTTCGGCGGCGGGGACCGTCAGGAATGCGCTGCGTACGCTGTCGCGTTCCTGCGGCGGCGTGCGCTGGGCGACCAGGGCCAGCTGCGCCAACTGCGACGGACTCAGCTGGCGCAGCACGGCAAGCACGGCGTCGCGCTGTTGCGGCGGTACGAAGCCGAACAGGCCGTGCAGCTTGGGGAATTCGGCGCCCAGTTGCGGGCCCAGCCGCCATCCTTCGCGGAAGGCCTGGTCCTGTGCCTGGAACTGCGCGCGCAGGCGTTGCTGCTGGTCGGCCGGCAACGCGGCGAAGCGGGCGGCGGCCTGGCGGATGCGTTCGCGCTCACCCTCCGGCAGAGCCCGCCACGCGGCGTAGTCGCTGCGGCGCTGGCGTTGCTGGGCGGGATCGAGCTGCGCGAATGCCGCAGCGGCAGTGGGCGCCGCAGTGGGCGCGGCCGATGGTGTTGCCGACGGTGCGGCCAGCGGCACGTTCACTGATTGCGGAGCGGCCGCCAGCGACAGCGGCAGGGCCAGCAGCAGGCCGGCGAAGAGGAGCTTATTCATCGGCAGCAGAGGTTTCCAGCGCTGCGCCGACCGGTTCCGGGTGGGTCGGCTTGGGTTGTGACTCGTCCACCGGCAACGGGCCACCGGCGGCACTCCAGGCATGCATGTCGGCCTCGGCCAGCAGCGGGTAATCGCGGTCGGCCAGCATCGCGGCATCTTCGCTGGCCTGCGCATCGCTGCCCGCAGCGGGGCGGACATCGCTGGCTGGCAGCGCCTCGACGGTGACCGGCCCGGCCTCGCCGACCACGCCTTCGGGCAGGGGGCCATCGGCAGTCAGCGCACGGCCCTGCCAATGGCGCCAGCCCAACGCAGCCAGCAGCAGCACCGCCACGGTGATCAACAGGATCACCGGGCCACGCCAGCGCGGCTTGGCATTGGGGCGGCGACGCTTGCCGCTTGCAGATGCGCGTTCGTCGCGCGGCGGTGCACGCCAGCTGGACGCAGGCGTCTGGTTGTTGGCCGCTGGCGCGGACGGTTGCTGCAGCTGCTGCAGGCGCTTGGCCGGCAGGTCGCGGACACGCAGCTGCACCTGTTCGGCCAGAGCGCGCCATGCAGCGGCGTCGGGCTGGCCATCGGCATCGCGTGGGCAGGCCGTGGCCAACAGACGCTGATAGCCTTCTTCGTCGACATCCAGAACGCGGGTGGCGATGCCCTCGTCCAGACTGCCCCCCACCCGCAGCAGCAGGGCCAGCCGCGGCAAGGGGGCCATCTCGCCCAGCGCGGCCAGCGACGGTGGCCACTGCCCGGTGGCCGGCTCGCGCAGCGCCTGGCGCTGGCCCAGCAGGGTCCAGAAGCGGCTGGGCCACTGCGCCATCGGCAGGTCGCTGGCGACCGCGGCGAAGGCGCGCATCACCGCCACCAGCGTCTGTTCGGCACGGGCGGGGTCACCGCACTGCAGTTCGGCCACGACCAGGGCACGGCGTTCGACGCCACGCAGAAATGCCGACAGCGCGCCGGCCGCGGTCGAGGAAACAGGGGCGGGCACAGCCGTCATCGGTCACTCCAAAGGTCTGCCGGCATGATAGCGGCAGCCCATCACTGCCCGGCAGGACTTGCGATTGCAGACGCTTTCTGCTGCAGGTTGTGCACAGCACCACGCGGGAACCGGGCGATTCCTGCGTGAATGGCTGAATTCACCCTGTTTCAGCAATGTTTCACACTTAAGTTGTTGATTTCAATTGAATTTAAAGTGTGGCTATTTTTTGACCAACCAAAGCGTGAGGCCGTCGCCATCGGCCTCATACGGCGCCATGAGCCGCTAACGCACAGACTTATCCACAGAAGATGTGGATAAGACTGAATCTCCAATAGACACCGATATTTAGGTGACATTTATGATTCGCCGGAGGGCATGCCAGTCGCATCTGCCACTGCCATGCGCCCTGGCATGGGCCGTTACACTGACCCGATGCTCGCCCCTGAATCCGGCCCTGTCCCGACCCTGCAGGTCGCCCTGCCCGTGCCCCTGCCGCGCTTGTTCGACTACCTGCCACCGCAGGGCGAAGGCCCGACGGTAGCGGTCGGCTGCCGGCTGAAGGTGCCGTTCGGCAACCGCGAACTGATCGGCGTGGTGGCCGGCCACGGGCAAACCGAGGACAGCCAGGGCCTGCGCCAGGCACTGGCCTGGTGTGACACGACACCACTGCTGCAGGGCGAGTTGTGGCAGAGCCTGCAGTGGCTGGCCCGCTATACCCACGCCCCCTTGGGCGAAGTACTGAGCACCGCCCTGCCCGGCCCGCTGCGGCATGGCGAACCGCTGCCCGACACCCATCACTGGGGCTGGCAGCTGACAGCCGAAGGCCATGCCCAGCGCGACAAGCTGCGCGCCGGCAGCCGACCGCGGCAATTGGCCGAGCTGCTGGCCGAAGCCGTGGTGGACGAAGATGTCCTGTCCGCACGCATGCAGGACTGGCGGGTGGCCGCACGCAGCCTGGGCAAGCGCGACCTGGCCGAGCGCATCGCCCTGAGCGTGGCGCCGCAGCACGCCCAGCCCCTGCCCGGCCCCACCCTCAATGCGGAGCAGGCCGAAGCGGTGGCCGCGATCACCGCCGCCGAGAGCTTCCAGGCATTCCTGCTGGACGGGGTGACCGGCAGCGGCAAGACCGAGGTCTACCTGCAGGCCATCATCCATTGCCTGGCGCAGGGCAGGCAGGCCCTGGTGCTGGTGCCCGAGATCGGCCTGACCCCGCAGACCCTGGCGCGCTTCCGCGGCCGTCTCGGCATCGCCGTGCACGCGTTGCACTCGGGGTTGACCGACAACGAACGCGCGCGGGTCTGGGCTGCGGCCTCGCGCGGCGAAGCACGGGTGATCGTGGGCACGCGTTCGGCGGTGTTCATTCCGCTGCCGCAGCCCGGCCTGCTGATCGTGGACGAAGAGCACGACGGCAGCTACAAGCAGCAGGACGGCATCCGCTACCACGCACGTGATTTCGCGCTGGTGCGGGCCAAGGCGCAGGGCATTCCTGTACTGCTGGGCAGCGCCACGCCGTCATTGGAAACCCTGCACAACGCCTATGCCGGCCGCTATGCGCACCTGCGCCTGAAACAGCGCGCCGGTGATGCCCGACCGCCGCGCGTGCGCATCCTCGACGTCCGCAAGCGTCCGCTGCGCGATGGCCTTTCCGCCGACGTACTGGCCGGCATCGGCGAACACCTGCAGCGTGGCCAGCAGGTGCTGGTGTTCAAGAACCGCCGTGGCTATGCGCCGGTGCTGCTGTGCCACGACTGCGGCTGGACCGCACCCTGCAACCGCTGCGATGCACCGATGACCGTGCATGGCGGTGGCCGTCGCCTGCAATGCCATCACTGCGGTGCGCGGCAGCCGGCACCACTGGCCTGCCCCGCCTGCGGCAGCCTGGCCCTGCAGCCACAGGGCATCGGCACCGAGCGGCTGGAAGAACACCTGGTCAGTGCCTTCGCCGATTTCCCGGTGGTGCGCATCGACCGTGGCACCACCGCCCGTCGCGATGCGCTGGAGCAGCAGCTGGCCAAGCTCGGCAACGCGCCCGGCATCCTGGTCGGCACGCAGATCCTGGCCAAAGGCCACGACCTGCCCAAGCTGACGCTGGTAGTGGTGGTGGGCATCGACGAAGGCCTGTTCTCGGCCGATTTCCGCGCCAGCGAAAAACTGGCGCAGCAGCTGATCCAGGTAGCCGGCCGCGCCGGTCGCGCGCGCGATCCGGGTGAAGTGTGGCTGCAGACCCATCATCCGGGCCATCCGCTGCTGGAGACACTGGTGAACGGTGGCTACCACCCGTTCGCCCAGGCCGAACTCAACCAGCGCCAGGCAGCCGGGTTCCCGCCCTTCGCGCACCTGGCATTGATGCGTGCCGAAGCACAGCAGGTCGAGCATGCCAACGCGTTCCTGCTCGCTGCGCGGAAACTGCTGGGTGAACAGGACATGGTGGAGGCCTACGGGCCGATGCCGGCGCCGATGCCACGCCGTGCCGGTTATCAGCGCACGCAGCTGCTGCTGTCGGCGGCACAGCGGCCGCCGCTGCATGGGGTACTGGCACAGCTGGTGCCGCAGTTGTACGCGCTGCCGGAGGCACGCAAGGTGCGCTGGTCGCTGGATGTGGATCCGACGGATCTGTACTGAGGGCAATGCGCTGGGGTCAGAGCCCACCCGCTGGGTGGGATCCGACCCCGATGGCTTGAGGTCGGATCCCTTTCCGCAGAAAAGGCTCTGACCCCGAACGTCGCGCCTTCGCTTACGTCATCGGTGACATCACGCCGCGCTGGTACGCCGGGCGTTCGCGCAGGCGTGCATACCACTCGGCCAGGTGCGGCAGGTCCGGGCGCTGGATCGGCAGTTCGAACCAGGCGTAGATCAACGAGCCCAACGCGATGTCACCCATGGCGAACGTGTCGCCCGACAGCCACGGCTGCTTGGCCAGGGTTGCGTTGGGCAGCGCCAGGAAATCACCGGCGCGCACGATCGCCGCATTGATGCGCGCCTCATCGCGGTCGGCCGGTGCGGTGCGCATGATGCCCCAGATCAGTTCGGAGTACAGCGGCGCCATCCGCGAGGTGCTCCAGTCCATCCACTTTTCGGCCTGGGCGCGCTCCATCGGATCTTCGGCATACAGCGTGCCCAGCGAATAGCGCGCACCGAGGTAGCGCACGATGGTGTTCGACTCCCACAGCGGCAGGCCGTGGTCTTCGATCACCGGCACCAGGCCGTTCGGGTTCATCGCCACGTACTCCGGCGACTGCGTGCCACCGTGGCTGCCACCCACTTCGATGGACTCGTACGGCAGGCCGATTTCCTCGGCGCACCACAGCACCTTGCGGACGTTGCTGGAATTGCGGCGGCCCCAGATCTTCAACATGCGGGTTTCCTTGCGTGCAGCAGTGCGCCGCGATGGCGCGGAGCCGCTACGATACGCCCATCCACAGGGAGAGACGACATGACCGCATGGGATGCAGTGAACTACACGCTTCTGGCAGCAGGACTGCTGATGCTGGTGCTCGGGTACCGACGCTCGAACCGCAACATGCTGCTGTGCGCCGGCGTGCTGCTGCTGGCCTTCAATGGCGTTGAAGACTTCGCCAACGGATTTGCGGAAGGCCATGCCGGCTCCAGCGCACGTACGCTGTAGCCACACCATGTCTTCTGCAGTGCTGCGCGACCGGCAAACGCTGGGCAACGCCCGGCGCTACCGGTTCTTCTTCGGCAGCGCGCGTACGTAGGAGGACTTACCGTCCTTCTTCAGTTCGAACAAACCGATCGCCGCCAGCAGGTCACTGAGTTTGCCGTAACCGTAGTTGCGCGGATCGAACGAGGCCTGGTTGCCGATCTGGCTGCCGACCGGACCCAGGTGCGACCAGCCATCCTCGCCTTCTGCCGAGGACACCGCACGGCGCAGCATCTTCACCAGGCGCGTGTCGCTGCGCATTTCCGCCCCGCTCTTGCGTGGGCGCGCATCATCGCTGGTGGCCTGCTCGCTGGGCGCCTGTCCGTTCGATGATTGTTCGTTCGCTGCCTGCTCCACATCCTGCACGCTGGCGTGGGTCTGGCCCAACGCTTCGAGGTAGGTGAACTTCGAGCACGCGTTGACGAAGGGTTCCGGCGTTTTCTTTTCGCCGAAGCCATACACCTTTACGCCATCGGTCAGCAGGCGCATCACCATCGGAGTGAAGTCGGCATCGCTGGACACGATCGCGAAGCCATCGAGGTTGCGCGCGTACAGCAGATCCATCGCGTCGATCACCATCGCCATGTCCGACGCGTTCTTGCCCTTGCTGTAGGCGAACTGCTGGATCGGGCGGATCGCGTACTCGTGCAGCACCGCCTCCCAGCCCTTCAGTCGTGGGCTCTTCCAGTTGCCGTAGGCACGGCGGACGTTGGCCACACCGTAGCGCGCGACCTCGGCCAGGACTTCGTCGATCTTCGAGGCCGGTGCATTGTCGGCGTCGATCAACAGGGCGATGCGCTTTTCCGGTTCGCTCATGGACTCCTCACGGGCAGTTGCCTGAACCCGAGTATCGCCGATCCCGATGCACGCTGACGTGACAAGGAGCGGCCGTGCGAAGATGCCAGGCACTTCCCCCATGCCCCCCTGGAGTGAGTCGATGAGTCGTGATCGCGTCCCCCACCTGGTCGTTGTCGGCGGCGGTTTCGCCGGCCTGTGGGCCACCCGTGCGCTGGCCCGCGAACGCATACGCATCACCCTGGTCGACCGTCGCAACCACCACCTGTTCCAGCCGCTGCTTTACCAGGTGGCCACCGCTGGGCTGTCCGCTCCGGATATCGCCGCACCGCTGCGCCACATTCTCGGCCACCAGCGCAACGTGGAGGTGCGGCTGGGCGAAGTGGTAGCCATCGACAAGCAGGCCCGCCAGGTGCGCATGGCCGATGGCAGCTCGCTGGACTACGACAGCCTGCTGCTGGCCACAGGCGCCACCCACGCCTACTTCGGCCACGACGAATGGGCCGACGATGCGCCCGGCCTGAAGACCCTGGACGATGCCATCGCCCTGCGCCGCAAACTGCTGCTGGCGTTCGAACGCGCCGAAGCCGAGCCGGACCCGGAAAAGAAGGCGGCATGGCTGAGCTTTGCCGTGGTGGGCGGTGGCCCGACCGGGGTCGAGCTGGCCGGCACCCTCGCGGAAATCGCCCGGCATACGCTGCGCAATGAATTCCGCCACATCGATCCGGCCAGCGCCAAGGTGCGGCTGGTCGAGGCCGGTCCGCGCGTGTTGTCCACCTTCCCCGAAGTGCTTTCGCTGAAGGCACGCCGGCAGCTGGAAAAGCTGGGCGTGGAAGTGATGACCGGCACGCCGGTGAGCCACATCGATGGACAGGGCTTCAAGCTGGGCGACCAGTTCGTGCCCGCGCGCACCGTGGTCTGGGCCGCCGGCGTGGCCGCCTCACCGCTGGCGCGCACGCTGGACGTGCCGCTGGACCGCGCCGGTCGCGTGCAGGTGCAGCCCGACCTGACCCTGCCTGGTCATCCGGAACTGTTCGTGGCCGGCGACCTCGCTGCGCTGAACCAGGCCAACGGCAAGCCGGTACCGGGCGTTGCGCCTGCCGCCAAGCAGATGGGCAAGTACGTGGCGGACGTGATTCGCGCGCGCCTGCATGGCAAGGCAGCACCCGGACCGTTCAAGTACGCCGACTTCGGCAACCTGGCCACCATCGGCCGCATGGCCGCGATCGTGCACCTGGGCAAGCTCCAGCTGTCCGGCGTGCTGGCCTGGTGGTTCTGGCTGGCCGCGCACGTGTTCTTCCTGATCGGGTTCCGCAACCGCGTCGTGGTGCTGTTGAACTGGGCGGTGGCGTACTGGAGCTACCAGCGCAGCGCGCGGATCATCTTCGGCGACGACCGCGAAGACCGGCGACCGAAGCGGTAGGTACTGCCGTGGGTGACCTCTCGACCGACACAGTAGATCCACGCCATGCGTGGATGAATTTCTGTGCAGGTTGCATGGAGCGCAGCCACGCATGGCGTGGCTCTACTGCTTCAT
>NZ_JAVDSR010000013.1:0-126714 GCF_031455455.1 Stenotrophomonas sp. 1337
GAAACTAAAGGGCCTGAGCCCGGTAAAGTACCGGGAACAGGTCGCGCTGGCTGCCTGATCCCCAACTGTCCAACTTTAGGGGGTCACTTCATGGACGGGTTTACGGCGTCCCCCGCAACCGGACCCACCCCGCCATCCCACGGAATGCCCGCTTTTGACGTTGACGTTGACGTTGACGTTGATTCGGCAGGTGCAGGGCGCAGCCCTGCCGATCACCCCACCTGCACCCGCCGCCCTTCGCGCGCGCTATCCATCCCCGCCTGCAGCAGCCGCATCACCTGCAGCGCCTGCTGCGCGCTGACCGTCGGCTCGCCCTCACCCTGCATCGCCGCCGCGAAGTCGGCATACAGGCGCCGGTAGTCGCCCGGCAGGTTGTCCACGGTGCTGCGCAGGACGTTGTCCTCCGCATCGCAGTGCAGCAGCTCGCCGTGGCGCGGATCGATACCCCATCCCGGCGCACCTGGCGCGATGCCGCGACGCAGCTGCCCCTCCTGCACGTCCAGGCCCTGCTTGATCCAACTGGCCCGCGTGCCATGCACGGAAAAACGGGGGGCAGGCGCAGCGACCAGTGAACCGGCATGCACGATCGCGCGAAGGCGCGGGTAATGCAGTACGGCGTGGAAATAGTCGACGCCGCTGCCGCCTTCGCGCTGCACCGCAAGGTCCGCATCGATCGCCTGCGGGCAGCCGAACAGCACCAGCATCTGGTCCAGCAGGTGCGGCCCCAGGTCGTACCACAGGCCGCTGCCCGGCCCGTCCTGCTCGCGCCAGCGTTCGCGCACCTGCGGACGGTAGCGGTCGAAATGTGCGTGGCATTCGGCGATGTCACCGAGCGTGCCGTCGGCCAGCAGCGCCTGCAGGGTCAGGAAGTCCGCATCGAACCGCCGGTTCTGGAACACGGTGGCGATGCGTCCAGCATCGCGCGCTGCGGCCAGCACCTGTTCGGCTTCGCGCACGCTCACGGCGAACGGTTTGTCCACCAGCACATGCTTGCCGGCGGCGAGCGCGGCGATGGCCAATGGCGCGTGCTGTTCGTTCGGCGTGGCGATGACCACCGCATCTACTGCCGGGTCATCGAAGACCTCCTGTGCGGTAGCGCGTACGTGGACGTCGCTGAAGGTGCGCAGCAGCGTATCGCGCTGCGAACTGACCACGCTGTGCAGGGCCAGCCCCGGCGTGTGCTGGATCAGCGGGGCGTGGAAGACGCGGCCGGCAAGGCCGTAGCCGATCAGGGCCAGTTGCAGCTCAGGGCGCATGGGAGGACTCCGCGCAGATCGTGAAGTGCAGGACAGGAACCTCAGGGTAAACGAGATGACTACGCGCCCGGAAGCTGAACCATTCCCGCTGCGGGTGCGCCCATTCACGTGAGCGTGACCGCAGCGCCACGCCTGCACTACAAGCACTTGGCGACACTGGGCGCACCAACCAGTAGGAGAACCAAACGATGAGCACCACGACCCGTACGCTGTTGGCTTCCGCCCTCACCCTGGGCCTGGCGCTGTCCTCCTCGGCCGCATTCGCCCAGGACGCCGCAGCGAAGAGCCCGCCGAAAACCGATCATTCGGCGATGACCCATGCAGACCGCCATGATTCCAACGAGCCGGTCACCGACAGCTGGATCACCACCAAGGTCAAGGCCGATCTGCTCGCCAGCAGCAATGTGCCGGGTACCGAAGTAAAGGTGGAGACGGTCAATGGCGTGGTCAGCCTGAGTGGCACCGTTGCCACCAAGGCCGAGCATGACAAGGCCATCGCCACCGCCAAGGGCATCAAGGGCGTGACCCGCGTTGATGCCGCCGCACTGAAGGTCAGTGCCGCCAAGCGTTGATCGACGCCGCAGGTTATCGGCAGGGGCGCTCCCACGGGGGCGCCCCTGTTTTGTGCTGTGGCGCCTGCTCGATACGTGCTGGTGGGCGCCCCGGCGAATGACCCATTGCCCCAGAGATGTGACCGGCTGCGCTATATTGCCGGTTCCGCCGTGGCCGGTCCTGCCCGGATCGCACTCCCCGGCTGAGCTGACGAGGAACTATGGCGCTGGTTTTCAGTGATGACATCTGGGATCGCTGGCGACTGCCTGCTTTGGCACTGGCAGCGGCAGCCATCATCGTGGTCCCGTGGTTGACCCTGCGCAAACTGCAGCAGGACAACGAACTGGCCATGGGCTGGGTGACCCATACCCAGCAGGTGACCGTGGCCCTGCAGCAGCTGCAGACCGACGTGCGCGACATCGAATCTGCTGCGTTGACG
The DNA here is from genome assembly GCF_031455455.1 of Stenotrophomonas sp. 1337. NCBI lineage: Bacteria > Pseudomonadati > Pseudomonadota > Gammaproteobacteria > Lysobacterales > Lysobacteraceae > Stenotrophomonas > Stenotrophomonas sp. 1337. The sequence goes on from NZ_JAVDSR010000013.1 coordinate 2,248, forward strand.
CTGTCCAAGGGCGTGGACGCGCCGGGCCTGCGCGAGCGCATGGGCAAGGCCAATGACATCCCCGAGCGTCTGGCCGAACTGGGCCGGATGACCCGCGACAATCCCGACCAGCTGATCCGCATCGGCCGCATCCAGTCGATGCTGGAAGGCCGGCTGGGGGTTGCGCGTGAACTGGCGAAGTCCGAGCCGAACAGCGACCAGCGCGAGCTGGTGCAGGACCTGAGCACGCGCTACCCGATCCGCGGCCTGGTGGAAGAGCTGCAGGCCAGTGAGGAAGCGCTGCTGGCCCAGCGCACCGCGCAGGCGGAGCGACAGAAGCGGCAGACCAACTTCGTGTCGTGGAGCTCGCTGCTGGTGCAGCTGGCACTGCTCGGCCTGGTGCTGTGGCTGCTGCAACGGCAGATCGGCCGCCGCCTGCAGGCAGAGCGGCAGTCGCAGCGCGCAGCGGCACGCGCAGCGTCGGTGCTGCAGACCGTGCGCGAACCGATCGTGCTGCTGGATCGCGAGCTGCGCGTGCAGCTGCACAATCCCGCGTTCTCCGAGTTGTACGGGCTGCAGGATGAGCGCGCAGACGGCCTGCTGCTGGAAGACGTAGGCGAGGGCGCGTGGCGTGACCCGGTGGTGCGCCAGCGTCTGGCCGATGTGTTGCTGCGCGGCCGCGAACTGTGGGATTTCGAACACGAACAACGCACCGTCGACGGCATGTCCCGTTACATGCTGCTCAACGCCCGGCGTATGCCGCTGCCTGACACCGACGATGAAGTGGTGCTGCTGACCGTCAGCGATGTGACCGTGCAGCGTGCGGTGCAGACACGTGTTGAAGAACTGAACCGGCAGCTGGAGGGCAAGGTTGCCCAGGTCTCGGAGGTCAACCGCGAACTGGAAGCGTTCAGCTACTCGGTGTCGCACGACCTGCGCGCGCCGCTGCGCCATGTCGCCGGTTTCTCGGACAAGCTGTCGCGCCATCTGGGCGAGGCTGCCGACGAGAAGAGCCAGCACTACCTGGGGGTGATCTCCGGTTCAGCGCGGCGCATGGCCACGTTGATCGACGACCTTCTGGTCTATTCGCGCCTGGGCCGCGTGGCGATGCGCCAGCAGACCGTGGACATGCAGTCGCTGGTGGCCGATACGCGCGCGATGCTCGACGCGAACGTGCAGAGCGAAGCCGAGAGCAGTGGCCACGCCCATCAGGTGGAGTGGAGCATCGCGCCGCTGCCGATCGTGGTGGGCGACGAAAACATGCTGCGCCAGGTCTGGCTGAACCTGCTGGGCAACGCGGTGAAGTATTCAGCCAACCGCGAGCCGGCCAAGGTCCGCGTGGACTACCAGCAGCAGCCCGATGGCGGTCATCAGTTCACGGTCAGCGACAATGGTGCAGGCTTTGACATGGCCTACGCCGGCAAGCTGTTCGGTGTATTCCAGCGCCTGCACAAGGCCAGCGACTATCCCGGCACCGGTATCGGCCTGGCCAGCGTTCGCAGGGTGCTGACCCGCCATGGCGGCCGCATCTGGGCCGAAGCCGCACCGGATGCCGGCGCCACCTTCCACTTCTATCTTCCCCCCGTGCTCGACACGGACAAACAGGGCCCCATCGCATGACGACGCTGCGCACCATCCTCCTGGCCGAAGACAGCCCGGCCGACGCCGAAATGGCGATCGATGCGCTGCAGGAAGCGCGCCTGGCCAATCCCATCGTGCACGTCGAAGACGGCGTGGAAGTGATGGATTACCTGCTGCGCCGCGGCGCCTTCGCCAGCCGCGAAGAGGGCCTGCCGGCGGTGCTGCTGCTGGACATCAAGATGCCGCGCATGGATGGCCTGGAAGTGCTGCGGCAGATCCGCGAACACGATGAGCTGAAGCGGTTGCCGGTGGTGATCCTGTCCTCCTCGCGCGAGGAAAGCGACCTGGCCCGCAGCTGGGACATGGGCGTGAACGCGTACGTGGTCAAGCCGGTGGACGTGGACCAGTTCTTCGGCGCAGTGCAGACCTTGGGCAAGTTCTGGGCACTGATCAACCAGGCTCCGGAGATCGAGTAGGCCCATGCCCCTGACCGGTCCCGCGCTCGGCGCATTGCGCATCCTGCTGGTGGAAGATTCCCCGGAGGATGCGGAGCTGATGTCCGAACAGATGCTCGATGCAGGCCTTGAGGCCACCTTCGAGCGTGTCGAGAGCGCGGACGACCTGCGCCATGCGTTGGCGCGCTTTCAGCCGGACATCGTGCTGTCCGACCTGAGCATGCCCGGTTTCTCCGGCGACGACGCGCTGCGCATCGTGCGCGATGCGTTGCCGGAGGTACCTTTCATCTTCGTCTCTGGCACCATGGGCGAGGAGAATGCGGTGGCGGCCCTGCAGAAGGGAGCCAACGACTACATCATCAAGCACCAGCCGGCGCGCCTGCCGTCGGCCGTGGCGCGCGCGGTGCGTGAGGCACGCAGCGCCATCGAGCGCTCGCGGGTGGAAACCGAGCTGATGCGCGCGCAACGGCTGGAAAGCCTGTCGTTGCTGGCCGCCGGGCTCAGCCACGATCTGCGCAACATCCTGCAGCCGCTGCTGATCATGCCGGACCTGCTGAAGGCGCGTACCGAAGATCCGCAGCTGCACCACCTGGCCGACGTGATCGCCGAGTGCGGTCGCCGTGGCCATGAGATGGCCGAATCGATGCTGTCGTTCGTGCGTGGCTCGCGCAAGGCCAGCGAACGCATCCACATCGATGACCTGTTCCAGGCCGTGGCGCTGCTGTTGCGCAGCAACGTGCCCGATGGCGTCCGCCTGGACCTGGTGGTCGAGGATGAGGGGCTGGTGGTCGATGCCAACTACACCGAGTTGCAGCAGGTGTTGTTGAACCTGGCGCTCAACGCGATCCAGGCGATGCCCCAGGGTGGCAACCTGAGCCTGACCGCCAGCCATGGTGGCCAGCGCGATGGCGAGGACTGGCTGCGCATCGCGGTGGTCGATGAAGGCACCGGCATGGATGCGGACACGTTGTCGCACCTGTTCAACCCGTTCTTCACCACCAAGGCCGATGGCACCGGGCTGGGCCTGATTTCCTGCAAGCGCATCGTTGAAGGTGCCGGTGGCAGCATCCACGTCGACAGCCAGCTGGGGCGGGGCACCTGCTTCGAGCTGCGCTTGCCGATGCATGCCAGCGCCGAGGGCGGCGAACCGATCGAACAGCTGGTGGCACTGGGCAGTGGCCAGTCGATCCTGGTGGTCGATGGTGAAGCCACCCGCCTGTCGCTGCTGGGCAATGCACTGTCCAGCCAGGGTTATCAGCTGCAGTTGGCCTCCGATGGCCCGGCTGCGCTGCGCTGGATGCAGCAGGAGGCGATGCCGGCGCTGGTGATTGCCGATGCCGGCTCCAAGCTCTTGTCGGCCAGCCAGCTGCTGGGCGAAATGGCCACGCTCGGCTACCGCGGCCCGGCGCTGGTGCTGGAAGACGCTGCCGGCGAGATGCCGGAAGATGTGTTCCCCGCTGGCATCGAGGTGCACCTGCTGCGCAAGCCGCTGCAGATGCAGCAGGTGTTCCGCGCGGTGGCCGACGCGCTGGGCTGAAACAGGGGTAGTGCCGGGCGCTGGCCGGCATCTGTGGTCGGATCATTGCGGTTGCCGGCCATGGGCCGGCACTACCGGTCCTGGGGTTCCCACGGGAACCGCGGCAGGCTTTCCACCGCCTGTTCCAGCCGTCGCGACCAGTTCTGGTGGATGTCCGCATACAGCGGCGAATCGGCGCCCAGCCGCAGCTGCTGGCTGATCCGCAGTTCGCCGGCGCGCAGCAGCGCCAAGTCGACCGGCAGGCCCACCGACAGGTTGGAACGGATGGTCGAATCCAGCGAGACGATCGCCGTGCGTGCGGCATCTTCCAGGCGCGTGGACGGGGTCAGGATGCGGTCCAGGATCGGCTTGCCGTACTTGGACTCACCGATCTGCAGATAGGGTGTCTCCGGCGAGGCGGCAATGGCGTTGCCCAGCGGATAGACCATGTACAGGCCAGGCTGTTCACCGGCAATCTGTCCACCGAAGATCAGCGTCGCCTGGGTGTTCACCCCGTCGTGGCCATGCTCGGTGTGCTGGCTCTGCACCTGGCTGTCCACCAGCAGGGAGCCGACGTAGGCCGCAGCCTCGAACAGATGGGCCATGTCGCGCAGGTTCGGCGTGCGCCGCTCCTCGGCATCGCGCTTCAGCCGCGACACCAGCAACTGGGTCGTGGCCAGGTTGCCAGCGGCCATCACCACATAGGCGGCCTGGCCGGGATATTCGAACACGTGCAGTTTGCGGTGCACGCGGACATCGTCCAGCGCGGCATTGGTGCGGGTGTCGGCGGCGAAGACCAGGCCCTCGTCCACCTCGATTCCAACGCAATAGGTCATGTCGGTGCCCTATCATATGCGTCCCGGATTGTAGGCAGGCCGTTGTGACGATGGCATGCCCGCGCTCCACCTGATTGCCGTCACCGGAACCGCATGACCACCGTGCTCCTGAGCCTGGGCAGCAACGTCCATCCCCGCCGCTACCTCCACGCTGCGGTGGCGGCCCTGCGCGAGCGCTTTGGCGCGCTGCAGGTGTCTGCCGCCTACCGCACCGCTGCCGTCGGTTTCGACGGTCCGGCCTTCCTCAACAACGGCGTTGCCCTCGAGACCGACCTGCCGCTGCAGGAACTGGATGACTGGCTGCATGCGCTGGAAGATGCACATGGTCGTGACCGCAGCGGCCCGCGCTTCTCCGACCGGACCCTGGACGTCGATGTGGTGTTCTATGGCGACCTGGTGGTGGAGGGCCCCGGCCATCTGCGCATTCCGCGCCCGGAACTGAAGCATGCCTTCGTGCTGAAGCCGCTGGCTGACATCGCCCCGGACTTCGTCGATCCGGTCAGCGGCCTGGACCTGGCCACGCTGTGGCGCGCGCACAAGCAGTTTGGTGAAGCGTTCGAGGTCGTGGACCTGGAATGACGGGTTGTTGTTGCCGCTGCGCTCGCCGGGCATGGCCCGGCGCTACCGGTAGTGCCGGCCGCTGGCCGGCAACATTTCAGCTGACCGTACGCCCACCATCCACGCGCAGGGTGTGACCAGTGACGAAGCTGGCCTCGGCCGCCAGCCAGTACACCGCTTCGGCGATTTCTTCGACGGTGCCGATCCGCGCCAGCGGCGTGCGCGCCAGCAGCGCCTCGCGGGCGAAATCGTCCTTGCCCTGTTCCGGCCACAGGATCGCACCGGGTGCCACCGCGTTCACCCGCACCTTCGGCGCCAGTTCCAGCGCCAGCGAGCGGGTGGCCATTTCCAGCGCGGCCTTCGCCATCGTGTAAGCGATGTGGTCGCGCATCGGGTCGGTGCCGTGCAGGTCGGTCAGGTTGACGATGCAGCCGTGCTGGCGGCGCAGGTAAGGCGCGGCGGCCTGGGCCAGCAGCAGCGGCGCGCGCGCGTTGACCGCGTACAGCTCGTCCATCGCCTCGGCGGTGACCTGGCCGAGCGGGGTGGGGAAGAAGTTGGAGGCGTTGTTGACCAGCGCATCCAGGCGGCCGAAGTGGGTGACCGCCTGCTCGACCAGATCGGCCAGGGCATCGGCGTCGCGCAGGTCGGCCTGCAACGCCAGCACGCTGCCGGGGCGCTCGTTGTCCAGGTTGAAGGCGGCCTGCTGCAGTTCGGCGCTGGAGGTATGGGCGTGCAGCACCACCGACCAGCCACAGGCGTGGAACTGGCGGGCGATGGCCGCGCCGATCCGGCGTGCGCTGCCGGTGATCAGGGCCACGGGGGCGGTGTCACTCATCGAGGGTCCTCCAAGGCTCGGCTATCCTGTGCACCATTGTCACCGCATTCGAAGACGCCATGCAGCCTACCTTCCCCCTGCCCGAAGCCGATGCCCTGGCCCACAGCGATCAACTGGCCGCCGCCCTGCGTGCCGAGATCCTCGCACAGGGTGGGGCGATGCCGTTCTCCCGCTTCATGGAGCTGTGCCTGTACACGCCGGGCTGGGGCTACTACAGCGCCGGTGCCAGCAAATTCGGCGGCAGCGGCGATTTCACCACCGCACCGGAACTCGGCAGCCTCTTCGCCGGCAGCGTGGCCAATGCACTGGCGCCGGTGTTCGGCCAGCTCGATGCGCACGCACGGATGCTGGAACTGGGCGGCGGCACCGGTGCCTTCGCCGAGGCGGTGCTGCTGCGCCTGGCCGAGCTGGAGGCGCTGCCAGCCCGTTACGCGATCCTCGAACCCAGTGCGGACCTGCGCCAGCGCCAGCAGGAGCGCCTGCAGCAGAACCTGCCGCCCGAACTGGCCAGCCGGGTGGAATGGCTTGATCGTCCGTTCGAGGACGACTGGGACGGCGTGGTGTTCGCCAACGAGGTGATCGATGCGCTGCCGACACCGCGCTTCCTCATCAAGGACGGCGAGGTATACGAGGAAACCGTCGAACTGGACGGGCAAGGCAACTTCATCCGTGGCGCACAGCCGGCCGACCTGCTGCTCAACGGCGCGGTGCGCCATCTCGAGCGCTACCTGGAAAAGCCCTTTGCCGACGGCTACCGTTCCGAAGTGCTGCCGCAGCTGCCGTACTGGCTGCAGGCGGTGGCCGGTGGCCTGCGGCGCGGCGCGATGCTGTTCGTGGACTACGGCTACAACCGTGGCGAGTTCTACCAGGAAGAACGCGATGACGGCACCGTGCGCGCGTTCTACCGTCACCACGTGCACAACGAGATCCATCGTTGGCCGGGCCTGCAGGACATCACCGCATCGGTCGATTTCACTGCCATGGCCGAGGCCGGCCTGCACGGCGGATTTGAATTGGCCGGGTACTGCAGCCAGGCCAGTTTCCTGCTCGGCAACGGCCTGGACCAGGTACTGGCCCTGGCCGAGGAGCGCACCGATGAAGTGGGCCGTATCCAGTTGCGCGACCAGGTGAAGAAGCTGACCCTGCCAACGGAGATGGGCGAGCGTTTCCAGGCCATTGGCCTGCAGCGCGACGTCGATTTCGAACCGGCCTTCGAACTGGGCGACCTGAGCTGGCGCCTGTGAGTGCAGCGTTGCCGGTGATCAAGCCGCTGCGGCGGCCGCGACTGTGGACCGCGTTGTGGGTGTTGGCGGTGCTGACGGTGATCGTGGTCTGCCTGATTCCGCCGCCGCCGATCCCGCTGCCGGAAAACAGCGACAAGGGCGAGCATTTCCTGGCCTATTTCATCCTGGCCGGAAGCGCGGTGCAGCTGTTCCGGCGTGGCCGTCCACTGCTGTGGGTGGGTGCCGGCCTGGTGCTGATGGGCGTCGGCATCGAGTTCGCGCAGGGCGCGTTGACCAGCAACCGCATGGCCGATCCGATGGATGCGGTGGCCAACACCGTTGGCGTGTTGGCGGGGATGGCTACCGCATTGACCCCGCTGCGCGACATGCTGCTGCGCTGGCGGGGGTAAGGCAGCCAGGCATGGCCTGGCTCCGCGGTAGATCCACGCCATGCGTGGATGAATCTCGCCGGCGCCAACCAAGGTTGGCGTCTACCAAGGCAGCCAGGCATGGCCTGGCTCTACAGTAGATCCACGCCATGCGTGGATGGATCTCGCCGGCGCCAACCAAGGTTGGCGTCTACCAAAGGCAGCCAGACATGGCCTGGCGCTACAGTAGATCCACGCCATGCGTGGATGAATCTCACCGGCGCCAACCAAGGTTGGCGTCTACCGAAGGCAGCCAGGCATGGCCTGGCTCTACGTTAGATCCACGCCATGCGTGGATGAATCTCGCCGGCGCCAACCAAGGTTGGCGTCTACCAAAGGCAGCCAGGCATGGCCTGGCTCTACAGTAGATCCACGCCATGCGTGGATGGATCTCGGCGGCGCCAACCAAGGTTGGCGTCTACCAAAGGCAGCCAGGCATGGCCTGGCTCTACGGTAGAGCCACGCGATGCGTGTCCGCCGCTATTTCCCCAGCGTCACCTCATCCAGCACCCACATCGCCGGGCGCGTGTCGCCGGTGAAGTTGATGCACAGATCGCCCGTGCCCGAGGTGCCCTTCGGCAAAGCCGCACGCAGGGTCACGAAGCCGTCGGCATCGGTCTGCGCCGGCAGCGGCACCTGCGCCAGGACCTTGCCGGTGCAGTCACCGCGACGGATCAGCATTTCGCCGTGCGCGCTCCGGGCCTTTTCGAAGCGACGCTTCGGCTCGTCGTGGGCCAGCTGGAAGTAGTACGGAATGCGGCCTGCACGCACTTCCACGCTGCCGATGCCATCCAGCTGTGCCTGCGGCCAACGCCAGCACGGCTGGAAGATGTCGACGGTGAACACCGCACGCGCACCTTCGCGCGGACCATCATCTTCCAGGCGCAGTACCAAGCCCTTCTCGCCGACGCAGCTGCGCAGTGCTTCGCTGTGCCGCGACAGCAGCGACTGCGCGGTGTACGACGCCACCGTCGGCTTCGCAGCCAGCGGCTGGCCCTGGTAGAAGGCGGCAGCCTGCACCGTCGCCGGCAGCGTGGACGTCAGTGGCTGCCGGTACAGCGGCGATTGCGCGGTCACCGGCTTGCCGTCGCTGCTGTAGCGCACTTCATAGCCCAGTGGATTGGCCAGCGACACGGTCACCGTGTTCGCCGCGCGGTCATCGGTGTAGGCCACGCCTACTTCGAACGGCGTCTGCGCGTAGGCCAGGCCCCAGGCCCGATAGCGCTGCAGCTGCGAGGGCAGGCGTGCCAGGAAGTCGCGGAAATCGCGATGCTCCGGCGTGCTCCAGCCGGTCTCGGCCACGGCGGCCAGGCGCGGGAACAGGTTGTGCTGCAGACGCGCGTAGGTGCGCGTGTGCTCGGTGAACATGTTCGCCTGCAGGCCGAGGATGTGCCCGCGCTTGTCGGCGGCCAGTTCGGCCGGCACCGGTTCGTAGTTGTAGAGCTTGGCCAGGTTCACCTGCGTCGGCCGGCCCGGCGGTTCGTTCGGCGAGGACGTCTGCAGGTAATCCAGGTACAGATGGCTGACCGGCGACATCACCACATCGTGGCCGGCGCTGGCCGCAGCAAGGCCGCCTTCGGTGCCGCGCCAGGACATTACCGTGGCCTGCGGCGGCAGGCCGCCCTCAAGGATTTCGTCCCAGCCGATCAGGCGGCGGTCGTGTTGTTCCAGGAAGGTTTCCAGGCGCTTGATGATGTGGCTCTGCATGGCCATCTCATCCTTGATGCCCAGCGCGCGCATGCGCTGCTGCACCTGTTTTGACGCCTCCCACTGGTCCTTCACCGCCTCGTCGCCACCCACATGCACATACCTGGCCGGGAACAGCTGGATCACTTCTTCCAGCACGTTTTCCAGGAAGGTAACGGTGCCGTCCTCGACGTTGAACAGGTTCGGGAACACGCCCCATTCGCTCAACGGCTTCAACGGCGTGTCGATCGTACCCAGTTCCGGATAGGCGGCGATGGCAGCGGTGGCGTGGCCGGGTACATCGATCTCCGGAATGACCTGGATATGCAGCTTGGCGGCGTAGGCGATCACTTCGCGGATCTGGTCCTGCGTGTAGAAGCCGCAGTACGGATGCTCCTTGCCACTGACCGGATCGATGCCGCCATCACCGGCCGGAAGGCGGCAGCTGCCGACTTCGGTCAGCTTCGGGTAGCGCTTGATCTCCATGCGCCAGCCCTGGTCGTCGGTCAGGTGCCAATGGAAGGTGTTGAGCTTGTGCGCGGCCATCGCATCGAGCACGCGCTTGATCTCGTCCAGGCTCTGGAAGTGCCGTGCCGAGTCGAGCATGAAGCCACGCCAGCTGAAGCGCGGCGCATCCTGGATCTGCACGGCCGGCAGCACGCCGTTGCTGCCGCCGGTGGCGAGCTGGGCCAGGGTGGTGGCGCCGTAGAACAGGCCGGTCTCGTTGCCGGCCTGCACCAGCACGCCCTGCGCGGTGCTTTCCAGCGTGTAGCCCTCGCCGCTGTCGCGGAAGGTCGGCACGATCTGGAAGCGGATGCTGTTGCCCTTGGCGGCGGCCTTGCCGTTGGCCACGGCCAGTCGCGGCCCCCCACTGCGCGCCAGCAGGTCGGCGAACTGTGCGGCCACGCGCTGTGCGGCTTCGCCATCGGCATGCAGCACGGTAGCGGCGCCCACGGTGATGCCCGCGCCGTTGCCGCGCTGCACGTTGGCCGGTGCGGGAATCAACATCAGGCTGCCGGCGCGCAGCTGCGGGCCAGGGCCGGTATCGAGTGCCGGGGCATCGGCGGCCAGTGCCGGCAGCACAGGCAGGGCGGCCAGCAGGCTGCCCAGCAACAGAAGGCTGCGCATCCTGGCGCGGGTGGGCTTCGTCATCGGAAGGACTCCTTGGATCGGGTGCGATGTTCGCTATACATGAAAAACGCCGGGCCCGGAATGACCCAGGCCCGGCGTGCGTGCACGACTCGGCGATGAGGCTGCCGCTGGATCAGTACTTGAAGCGGAAGTTCAGGTAGTACTGGCGACCGTTGCTGTAGAACGAGGTCGGAATGGCCGCGGTCTGGTAGTACTTGTAGGTCGGGTTGTTGAGGTTCAGGCCATCCAGGCTGATGCTCAGCCAGTCGGTGGCCTTGAAGCTCAGCGACGCCGACAGCGTGCCGAAGTCATCCTGGTAGTACGGGTTGGTGCCCGACAGGCTGATCAGGAACGAGGAACGGTGGGTATAGCTGACCCGTGCACCGAAGCGCTCGTTCTCGAAGTACGCGCCCACGTTGTAGGTGTTCTTCGAGGTGCCCAGCAGGTTGTGCGAACCATCGGACCAGGTGTGCGCGGTCGTGCCGTTGGCGTAGGTGTAGTTGGCGTTGACGCCGAAGTATTCGCCGATCGGCTGCTCATAGGCCACTTCCACGCCGGTGACCTTGCCGTCGGCATTGATCGGGGTGGAGATCTGGTAGGTCTCAAGCTGGTTGGTCAGTTCGCTGTACAGCTGGCGCGAGACGACGTCGAAGGCGATGTAGTCCTTCAGGTCCATGTGGTAGGCGCCGATCGACAACAGGCCGCGCGGCATGAAGTACCACTCCAGGTTGGCATCCAGGTTGGTGGACAGGGTCGGCTTGAGGTTCGGGTTGCCGCCGCCGCCGGTCCGGTTCAGGTCGGAACCGTACGAGGACGCGCCCAGTGCCGAGTAGTCCGGCAGGGTCTGGGTCTGCGACGCGGCCACGCGCAGCACGAGGTTGTCGTCCAGGTCGAACTTGATGTTGGCGCTGGGCAGCACGCGGTTGCGCTTGTTCTGGAAGGCCATGCGTTCCCACATGCCGAACAGGCTGCTGACATCCGCATCGGCAGCATTGCTGACGGCGTTGTAGGTATCGATGTCCTGCTTGATGTTGACGTAGCGCAGGCCCAGGTTGCCGCTCCACCAGTCACCGCGGAAGTTGGCCTGCACGTAGCCGGCGAAGTTCTTTTCCTTCACCTGCCACTCGGCGCCGTAGTTGTGGCGACCGGTCGGGCCGTCGTTGCCCGCCAGCCAGGTGGAGTTGTTGGTCACCGCATCCTTCAGCGCACCCGGGGTGAAGTACCAGATGTTGCGCGGGAAGGTGCCGCCGATATCGCCGGCAAAACCGTTCGGGTAGTTGGAGGTGGCGCCGTTCTTCAGTGCACTCCAGATGTCACCCGGGGTCGCGCCTTCCGGCGACAGCGCTTCGCGCTTGTGGTCGGCAAAGCGCACACCGAAATCGAGCGAGCTCAGCACGCCGCCGTCGTTGAAGTACTGGTTGAAGTCGAGCGTGGCCCACTTCTCCTTGTCTTCGGCGGTGACCTGCTGGTTGCCCCAGGTGCCGAAGCTGGTGACGCCGTTGGGCGAGAGGTCGCCGCCGACGTTCCAGTCGATCGGCGAGCCGCTGCCGTGCGTGGCCCAGCTGGCGCCACCGCCGCCGGCCAGGGTGACCTCGGCGATGTACTGGCGCGGGGTCTCACCGGTGCCCTTGGTGCTGCCGGCCTGGAACTTGGCGGTCAGGCTGTCGCTGATCTGCCAGTCGGCATCGAAGGTGACGTAGCTCGACTTGGCCTTCGACTCGCGGTAGATCATGTCGTACACCGCGTAGTTGGTGCCCGGCACGCCTGCGTAGGTGGCGTTGGTCAGCACGCCATCCTTGACCACATAGCCCGGGTTCGGCGCCTGCACCTTGGCGAAGCTGTTGCCGAACATCATGAAGTTGCGGTTGTAGTTGTTCGCCTTCAGCTCGGAGCTGAAACCATTCAGGCCCAGGGTGAGGGTGTCGGTCGGCTTGAACTGCAGCGAGACCAGGCCGCCCTTGCGCTCACGGGTCTGTTCGAACAGGGTCGAACCCAGCAGGCCGGGAACGTTGACGCCGATCAGGTCCGGATTGGTCAGGGCCACCGGGTCGTCGGCGCCGATCTTGAAGAAGCCACCCGGAATTTCCTGCGCTTCACGGCGCAGTTCGCGCTTCTGGCTGAAGCCCTGCACCATCACGCCGAAGGTGTTTTCTTCGTTCTTGTAGTTGAACAATGCCGAGTACTGCGGGTCGTTCGACTTGGCCTGGTCCGAGCGCACCATGCCGATCGAGCCTTCAGCGGTGAACTGCTTGGAGAACTCCAGCGGCTTGCGGGTGATGATGTTGACGGTACCGGTGGTGCCACCGTCCTGCAGCTTGGCCTGCGAGGACTTGTTCACTTCCACCGAGCTGACCAGTTCCGACGGCAGCAGCGAGTAGCTGACGCTGCGGCCGACGTTGTTGCCCTGGCTGAGCACGAACCAGTCGGCCGAACCGACGGTGTGGCCGTTGATCAGGGTCTGGGTGAGGCTGGGGCTGGTGCCGCGCAGGCTGACACGGTCGGCTTCGTCGAAGCCGCCCTCATCGGCGCTGGACGAGCTGATGTTGACGCCCGGCAGGCGCTGCAGGGTATCGGCGACGTTGTGCGCCGGCAGCTTGCCCACGTCTTCGGCGGTGACCACTTCCACGCGCGCATTGGCTTCGCGCTTGGTGTCCAGCGACTTCTCCATCGAACCGCGGATACCGGTAACGGTGACGGTGTCCAGATCGGTGGCGGTCGGGGCGGCCTGCTGCGCGTGCGCACTGAAGGCGATGCAGCTGACGATGGCGGCCGAAAGCAAGGTCTTGCGGGTATTCATGATGTCTCTCCTCATCACTCGATTGGATGCCGGCGGCGATATGGGATTGCGGTTGCGATGACGTGCGCGGGGCGGCGGCGATGTCCCGGCATTGGCGTGCCACGTACTGCGTGCTGCGATTGCGTTGAAGCCGATTGCAGGTTCAGGCGTCGGCGTGGAGCAGGTACCAGCTGGCAGCGCCGATCACGCCCAGCTGTCCGTGCTCGACCACCTTCACCGGGATGCGTGCCAGCGCCTCGCCCATCGGCCCCTTCTGCAGGTAGCGTTCGACGAAGGTGCTGGTACGCAGGTACTCGCGGATCTGCGGCAGGATCCCGCCGGCCAGGTAGACCCCGCCGTGGGCGCCATAGAACAGGGCCATGTCGCCGATGGTGCTGCCGAGCAGGCCGCAGAACACATCCAGCGCCTGACGCGCCAGCGGATCGGTGCCGGTCATCGCCGCAGCGGTGACCGCATCGGGGCTGGCCAGCGCCGGTGCCTGCCCCTGCAGCGCGCAGATCGCGCGGTACAGGTTCATCAGGCCGGGACCGGAAAGGGCATGTTCGATCGACACGTGCGCGCGGTCGCGCTGCATGTGGCGGACGATCGCCATTTCCAGTTCGGTGCTGGCGGCCAGGGTCGGCTGCCCGGCCTCGGTGGCCAGCACCACCGGGCCGTTGGCGGTGGGAATCCACAGCGCTGCGCCCAGGCCCGTGCCGGGGCCGACCACCAGGGTCGGGCCGCGCGGCGCCGTTTCCGGGCCGCACAGGTGCAGCACGCCGCTGGCATCGACCTGCGCGGCCGCGTAGGCCACCGCTTCGAAGTCGTTGACGATGTGCACCCGCTGCAGGCCGACGTCGGCCTCGATCTGCCGCGCCGACAACGGCCACGGCACGTTGGCGGTGATCACCGTGCCGTCTTCGCGGGCATAGCCGGCGGTGGCGACCACGCAATGCGACGGGCGCGGGCCTTCGGCCAGGAAGTCGGCGAGGATCGCGCTGAGCCCGGCGTGGTCGGCGTTGCGGTACTTGCGGTAATCGAGCACCTGCACCGGATGGGCATCGTCGCCGCTGGCCTGGACCCGGGCGACACGCACATGGGTGCCGCCAACGTCGGCAGCCAGGAACGAGGGCGCGACGCGGGACAGGACATGGGCCGGGGCGGGATGGCTGGCGGTCACGCGGGCTCCTGCTGCAGGTGAGGCCGGCCCCGGGAAGGGCAACGATGGAGCCGGCGATTGGGCGGAGTCTGTAACCGCGTTGACAACGATGTCAACGAGTTCGTGACACTTTCGTTGCTGCGCCGCAACGAATGCAGATCGCCGTAAACGTTTACATGGCGTGAGTACTGCATCCCGGGCGGAACCGTTGCAGCAAGGGGCTTCAAGGGCCAAGCGCATTCAGCGGATGGCCGTGCAACGCGCTTGCGCAGTGCAACATGAGGTGTGGTGACCCGCGCATGGAAGTTGACAAACGGTCGCTGTCCATCGAAAGAATGTGACAACGTTGTTCCCAGCCACTCTCCGACGCCGTGTTCTGCGGCCGTCGCCGCAGGAGCCTTCCTGATGTCAGCCGTCCCCGCTGCAAGCGCACGCCCGAACGTGGCCTCGTCCATCGCCATCGTCGGCGTGCTGTTCTTCCTGATCGGCTTCTTCACCTGGCTCAACGGCCCGTTGATCACCTTCGTCAAACTCGCCTTCGAGCTGAGCGAGGTCGGCGCCTTCCTGGTGCTGATGGTGTTCTACCTGTCCTACTTCTTCCTGGCCCTGCCGGCGTCGTGGATCCTGCGCCGCACCGGCATGAAAAAAGGCCTGAGCCTCAGCCTGCTGGTGATGGCCGGTGGTGCGGCGTTGTTCGGTGAATTCGCCACCCAGCGCTGGTATCCCGGTGCACTGGGCGGCCTGTTCGTGATCGGTAGCGGCCTTGCGCTGCTGCAGACCGCGATCAACCCGTACATCTCCATCCTCGGCCCGATCGAAACCGCCGCACGGCGCATCGCGATGATGGGCATCTGCAACAAGATCGCTGGCATCCTTGCGCCGATATTGATCGGCACCCTGGTGCTGCATGGCATCGGTGATCTCGACGCTCAGGTGCAGGCCGCCGATGCGGCCACCAAGGCCACGCTGCTCAACCAGTTCGCGGCCAAGATCCACGCGCCGTATCTGGCCATGGCCGGTTTGCTGGTGCTGCTGGCGGTGGCGGTATTGTTCTCGCCGCTGCCCGAAATCAAGGCCTCCGAGGCCAATGCCACTCCGGCCGGCGTGCCAGGCAAGGCCGAGCGCAGCAGCATCTTCCAGTTCCCGCATCTGTGGCTGGGCGTGCTCTGCCTGTTCGTCTACGTCGGCGTGGAAGTAATGGCCGGAGATGCCATCGGTACCTACGGTCATGGCTTCGACCTGCCGCTGGACCAGACCAAGATGTTCACCGCGTTCACCCTGTTTGCGATGCTCATCGGCTACGTGGTCGGCCTGGTGTTGATCCCGCGAGTGGTCTCGCAGTCGCGCTACCTGACCATCTCGGCGGTACTGGGCGTGCTGTTCTGCCTGGGCGCCTTCTTCACCCACGGCTATGTGTCGGTCGCCTTCGTGGCGCTGCTGGGCTTTGCCAACGCGATGATGTGGCCGGCGATCTTCCCGCTGGCGATCCGTGGCCTGGGCCGCTTCACCGAAACCGGTTCGGCGCTGCTGGTCATGGGCATCGCCGGCGGCGCGATCATTCCGCAGCTGTTTGCCGTGCTCAAGCAGCACATCGACTTCCAGCTGGTGTTCCTGCTGCTGATGGTGCCCTGCTATCTGTACATCCTGTTCTACTCGGTGGTCGGCCATCGCGTCGGCCTGCCGCAGGACAAGGTCTGATCGGCGATGATGGACGGCAGCCAACCCCAGGAAAAGCCGATGCGCAGAGCGACCATCAAGGACGTTGCCGAAAAGGCCAAGGTCTCGCTGAAGACGGTGTCGCGGGTGATCAACAACGAGCCCTCGGTGATGCAGGCCACCCGTGCGCGGGTGCTGCGTGCCATTGCCGAGCTCGACTACGAACCCGATCCGTCGGCGCGCAACCTGCGCAGCGGCACCACCTTCGTGATCGGGCTGGTGTACGACAACCCCAACCCGTACCACATCATCGGCGTGCAGAACGGCGTGCTCGCGGCCTGCCGCGAAACCGGCTTCGGCCTGCAGATCCATCCGTGCGATTCCAGTTCGCCGCTGCTGGCCGATGAACTGGCCGACTGGGTGCAGCGCTCGCGCCTGGCCGGGCTGGTGCTGACCGCACCGATGTCCGAACGTCGCGACCTGGTCCAGGCGCTCACCGCGCGCGGCATCAAGCTGGTGCGGATCATTGCCGCCACCGAAGATCCGGCCGATGGCGCCTGTGTGTTCGTCGACGACCGCGAAGCCGCCTATGAAATCACCGAGCACCTGATCCAGCTGGGCCACCAGCGCATCGGCTTCCTCTGGGGTGGCACCTCGCACCGTTCTTCGGGCGAACGCTACGCCGGTTACGAGGCCGCGCTGAAGGACTACGGCATGACCGTGGACAAGCATCTGGTGGTGCAGGGCGACTACACCTTCGACGATGGTTTCCGCGGTGCGCGGCGCCTGCTGGCACTGCGCGAACCGCCCACCGCCATCTTCGGTTCCAACGATGAAATCGCCGCCGGCGTGCTGGCCGCAGCGAAGTCGGCCGGCATGAACGTGCCCTACGACCTGTCCATTGCCGGCTTCGAGGACAGTCCGTTCTCGCGCCAGTCGTGGCCGCCGCTGACCACTGCCAAGCAGGCCACCGAAGACATCGCCCGCCATGCCGCGCGCCTGCTGATCGCACAGCTGCGCAGCGATGCCTACGACGATGCGCCGGCGCCGCTGCACAACCAGGGCTTCGTGCCGCAACTGGTGGTGCGCGGCTCGACCGCACCGATGCGTCCTGCCGCCGCGCGTCCCCTTCCTTCCGATCCTTCCTGAGCCTGCCATGTCGCTGTCCGATCCCACCGCCACCCTGATGTTCGCCGAGGCTGCCGAAGCGGCCGAGGTCGTTGCCCGCCAGTTCGCCCGCAACCACGCCGTGATGGAGACGCTGGCAGCCAGCCTGCGCGCTGCGCCGCCGCCGTTCGTGGTGACCTGCGCACGTGGCAGCTCCGACCATGCCGCGACCTACGGCAAGTACCTGCTGGAAACCCAGCTGGGCCTGGTCGTTGCCTCGGCCTCGCCATCGGTGGGCTCGGTCTACGCGGCACCGCTTCAGCTGCGCGGTGCGTTGTTCATTGTCATCTCGCAGTCCGGCAAGAGCCCGGACCTGCTGCGCAATGCCGAAGCGGCCAAGGCCGCTGGCGCGCGCGTGGTGGCGCTGGTCAACGTCGAGGATTCTCCGCTGGCACAACTGGCCGACACGGTCATTCCGCTGCATGCCGGCGTGGAGAAGAGCGTGGCGGCGACCAAGAGCTACCTCGCTTCGTTGTCCGCGCTGCTGCAGCTGGCCGCGTACTGGAAGCAGGACAGCGCGCTGCGCAACGCTCTGGACCTGCTGCCCGATGCGATGCGCGAGGCCTGGCAGTGCGACTGGAGCGCGGTGACCGATGGCCTGGTGGAGGCCAACAACCTGTTCGTGCTCGGCCGTGGCCTCGGCCTGGGCGCGGCGCAGGAAGCGGCGCTGAAGTTCAAGGAAACCTGCAGCCTGCATGCCGAGGCCTACAGCTCGGCCGAGGTCAAGCATGGTCCGATGGCGCTGGTCGATCGCGGCTTCCCGGTGCTGGCCTTTGCCCAGCCCGATGAGACCGGCGCCGGTACCCGTGCCGTGGCTGAAGAGTTCACCGCACGTGGCGCCAAGGTGTGGCTGGCCGGTGCCGGCGGCAACCTGCCGGTCGCTGCCGCGCCGCATCCGCTGTGCGCGCCGCTGCTGACGGTGCAGAGCTTCTATCGCGCGATCAATGCACTGGCGCTGCGCCGTGGCTTCAACCCGGATCTGCCGCCGCATCTGAACAAGGTGACGGAGACGGTGTGATGGCAACCGTCCTGCGCAATGCCCGCATTCTTGCCGGCGATGAGTTCCGCGATGATCTTGCGGTGGTGATCGAAGACGGCCACATCAGCGCGCTGCTGCCCGACGCGGCGCCGCAGCTGGGTACGGCCGACGAGCAGGTGGATCTGGGCGGTGGCTGGCTGCTGCCCGGCTTCATCGATGTACAGGTCAATGGCGGTGGCGGCGCGCTGTTCAACAACACGCCCGACGTCGAGTCGCTGCGTACGATTGCCCGTGCGCATCGCCGCTTCGGCACCACGGCGATGCTGCCGACCCTGATCAGTGACGGCGTGGTCGTGATGCGCGAGGCGATCGGCGCGATGCGCCAGGCGATCGCACAGGGCGTGCCCGGCGTGATCGGCATCCACCTGGAAGGCCCGTACATCGCACCGGCGCGCAAGGGCACGCACGATGCCAGCAAGTTCCGCGTGCCGGACGAGCAGGAAATCGAACTGGCGTCGTCGCTGGACAACGGCGTGACCCTGCTGACCCTGGCGCCCGAGCGCGTGCCGCTGGAGACCATCCGCGCGCTGGTCGAGCGCGGTGTGATCGTCGCCGCTGGCCACACGGCCGGCACCTATGAAGAGATCCGTGCCGGCCTCGATGCCGGCGTGCGTGGCTTCACCCATCTGTACAACGCGATGTCGCCGCTGCAGGGCCGCGAACCCGGCGCAGTCGGCGCGGCGCTGGAAGATCGCGACAGCTGGATCGGCATCATCGTCGATGGCGTGCACGTGCATCCGGCCAGCCTGCGGGTGGCGCTGGCGGCCAAGCCGCGTGGCCGCCTGCTGCTGGTGACCGACGCGATGCCGCCGGTCGGTGCCGACGATCCGAGCTACGTGCTGTATGGCGAAACCATCACTGCCATCGACGGCGTGGTGCGCAACGCGGCCGGTTCGCTGGCCGGTTCGGCGCTGGACATGGCCACCGCCGTGCGCAACACCGTGCAGTTGCTGCGCCAGCCGCTGGCCGAAGCCGCGCGCATGGCATCGACCTATCCGGCGCAGTTCCTCAATGTCGATGATCGCCTGGGCTACATCGCCGAGGGCTACCAGGCCGACCTGGTGCTGCTGGACGACGCGCTGCAGGTGCGTGGTACGTGGATCGCCGGCCAGTACGAGGCGGCCTGACGATGAGCAGCGCGCCGCCACGCCGGTTGGGCTCGATCGACGCCCTGCGCGGCATGACCGTGGCGGCGATGCTGCTGGTCAACAACCCAGGCGACTGGAGCGCGGTGTTCGCACCGCTGCGCCATTCCGACTGGCACGGCTGTACGCCGACCGACCTGGTGTTCCCGTTCTTCCTGTTCCTTGTTGGCGTGTCGATGGCCTTCAGCGTCGCACCGCGCGCGCTGGATCCGGCCGCACGGCCTGCGCTTGCACGTGGCGTGCTGGAACGCGCGCTGCGCATCGCCGTTGCCGGTGTGCTGCTGCACCTGCTGGTGTGGTGGGCACTGCACACGCACCATTTCCGCATCTGGGGCGTGCTGCAGCGCATTGCGCTGTGCGCGGCCGTGGTGGGCGTGCTGGCGGTGTATGCGCGCCCGCGCGTGCAGGCGGCCGCGCTGGTGGCGCTGCTGGTGGGCTACGCCGCGCTGCTGCTGGGCGTGGGTGACCTGGCGCCGTGGACCAACCCGGCCAGTCGCCTGGATACCACCTTGTTCGCGCCATGGATCTACCAATGGCAGGCCGATACCGGCCTGGGCCATGACCCGGAAGGATTGCTGAGCAGTCTGGGCGCATTGGCCAGCACCGTGCTGGGCCTGCTGGCCGGGGGCCTGCTGCGCAGTGGCCGCGCCGGTGCATTGGCCGCGCTGGGTGCGGTCACCGCCGTGCTTGGCCTGCTGCTGGCAACCATACTGCCGCTCAACAAGCAGCTGTGGACGCCCAGCTACGTGCTGTGGACCGGCGGCCTGGCCGCGCTGGCATTGTGGCTGGGCCACCTGCTGATCGACCGCAAGGGATGGCCGGCACTGGGCCGGCGCTTCGGCGTCAATGCCATCACCGCCTATCTGGGGGCCTCGGTGATGTCGGTGATCCTGCTGGCCACCGGCGCCTGGGGTTGGGTCTGGCAACAGTTGGCCGCAGCGATGCCACAGGCGCTGGAGCTGGCCTCGATGCTGCAGGCGTTGGCGTTCGTCGCGCTGTGGTGGGGCGTGGCGTGGTGGTTGGACCGGCGTCGCATTTATCTGAAGATCTGAGCGCGGCAAACATCGTGGAGAAAGGCCCATCCACGCATGGCGTGGATCTACTGGGCATGGCCCATCCGGGTGTGGATCCATGGCTATCCAGGTGTGGCATGCCCGCTGTGCCATGCGTGGATGTTCCATCCCGGGCGATGGGAAATGAATCGGTTCATCGACATGCGGGCTGCGTGACTACTTCCCGGTTTCACAACGAAAGCGTGACCGACTGCCGATAAGTTCACCTATCGAAACCATTCATGGCAGGGCAGACTGCATCGGCAGTGTCGTACAGAGCATCCGCAGTTCCTGATCCCCGACCCAGGAGTGCTGTATGTCCCATGTCGTCCCGCGCGGGTTCCGCCAGCGCCGCTTGACCGTTTCCCTGCTGCAGATCCTGGCGATGCCCTCGCTGCTCGCCCTGTCCGCCCCTGCCGCCTGGGCCGGGTGCGACGCGACGGCTCCCGTGGCCGGGCAGACCGTCACCTGCAGCAGCACCGCCCCCAATCCCGAGACAGCAGCCATCAGCGCCAGTGGCGCGACGGGCATCACCGTGAATGTTGGCAATGGCGCGCAGCTGCAGCAGGCCGGCGCGGGCAGCGCCGTCTCCCTGCTCGGCGCGGGCGGGCACGTGCTCACCAATCTCGGCACCATCAGCTCGGCGAGCGGTACCGCGGTACAGCTTGGCGGCGGCAGCCGCGTCGACAACACCGGCAGCATCAGTTCCGGCAGCGGTATCGCACTGCAGTTCAGCGGTGCCGGCGACAGCGAGCTGGTCAACCGCGGCACCATCAGTGGCAGCAGCGGCGTGCAGTTCGGTGCCGGCAACGATCGTCTGCAGATGCTGGCCGGCAGCATCAGCGGCGGCGTGCAGCAGGGCGATGGCAACGACGTGCTGCTGCTCAGCGGCGGCACCATCGACAGCCTCGACCAGGGCAATGGCGATGACCAGCTGACCGTCAACGCCGGCACCATCACCGGGCTGGTGACGCAGGGCAGTGGCCGCGATGATTTCGTCATGACTGGCGGCACCATCGGCGCCCTGCAGCAGGGCGACAACATCGACACCTTCCGCATGAGCGGTGGCCGCATCGTTGGCGCGTTCGAAGATGGCGACCAGGCGTGGATGACCGGCGGCCGCATCGGCCGCGTCAACATGAAACTGGACAAGAACCTGTGGGACATGTCCGGCGGCACCGTCGACGGCAACGTGGTCACCGGCTTCGACACCGACACCATCATCATCTCCAACGACGCCTACATCGGCGGCAACATCAGCGTCAGTGGCGGCGCCGACAGCGTCACCATCACCGGTGGCACGGTGCGTGGCCAGGTGCTGCTGAGCACCGGCAACGACACCTTCAACTGGAATGGCGGCGGCATTGTCTACGGCGCCATCGACATGGGCCCCGACGATGACGTCGCGACCCTGGGCAATCTCAACCAGGCCAACCTCGGCGCTGTACCGCTGTTCGATGGTGGCACCGGCAGCGATCGCCTCAGCTTCAACAACGTCAAGACCGCTGGCGTCGGACGCTTCCAGAACTGGGAAGCGATCAGCCTGGCCAGCAGCACCGAGCTCACCTTCGATGGCGACCTGGTGCTGGGCGACAGTGCCACCGGCACCGGCAGCTTGAACGTGGACGAGACCAGCACGCTGTTCGGCGGTGGCGGCAACCATGCGATCCGTCCGTTCGCGACAGCTGCGCTGGTGAACATGGTCAACGCCGGACGCATTGATCTGACCAACAACAGCGGCGCCGGCGATGCCTTCACCATCCGTGGCAACTATCGCGGCGACGGCGGTGGCGTGTACCTGCAGACCGTGCTGGGTGCGGACGACTCAGCCAGCGACCGCCTGGTCTTTGATGGCGGCACCGCCACCGGCAGCACCGGCCTTGGCATCATCAACACCGGTGGCGGAGGAGCGGCCACGCTGGTCGACGGTATCCTGGTGGTGCAGGCGCTGAACGGCGCAACCACCGCGCCAGGCGCGTTCTCGTTGTTCGCACCGGTCTCGGCCGGTGCCTACGAGTATTTCCTGTTCAAGGGCGGCGTCAGCGCCGGCACCGGCGAGAACTGGTACCTGCGTTCGACATTGGCGGCCGGGCCGACGCCCGCGCCGAACGGCGGCGGCGAAGTACTGCCACCGCCACCGCCGACGCCCCCGGTGGCGCCACCACCGCCGATTCCCCCGGCACCCCCGCCGCCGCCAGAGGGTGCCACCGATCCGGACCTGACCGCAGGCGAGACCGCACCGCCGCCACCGCCGCCGGAACCTGCGCCCGTAGCGCCGCCCAGTGATCCACCCGTACCGGACGTGCCGGTGGCCGGTGGCAGCCTGCCCGGTACCGGTTCGCCGCCGCCCAGTGCGGGGGCAAGGCCCGCCGCGCCGAACGAGAACGGCCTGGTGCCGCTGTATCGCCTGGAGACCGCGGCCTACGCCGTGGTGCCACCGCTGCTGCGCGAGACCTCGCTGGCCAGCCTGGGGACCTTCCATGAGCGCCAGGGCGAACAGCGACTGCTGTACAACCAGGGCGCCTTCCGCACGGCATGGGGACGGCTGGTCGGGCAGAGCAGCGAGATCCACTGGAAAGGCGATGCACGGCCCGGCTTCGATGGTGACGTGATGGGTGTGCAGGCAGGCCTGGATGTGTGGGCTGCCAGCGGTGACAGCCACCGCAACCAGATCGGCGTGTTCGTCGGCCGTACCCGCGCCGATGGCAGGATCACCGGCCTGGCCGTGGGCTGGGACAACGTGTTGGTCGGCCAGAGCCGGTTGGACGACAAGCACGTGGGCCTGTACTGGACATTGACCGACAGCAGCGGCGGCTACATCGACGCGGTGGCGATGCAGAGCCGCTACGACGGCCGCACGCGCTCCTCGCGCGGGCTGGGCATCGACCTCAAGGGCGATGGCACCACGCTGTCGCTGGAAGCGGGCAAGCCACTGCTGCAGTTCGGGCAGTCATCGTGGTGGCTGGAACCGCAGCTGCAGGTGATCTGGCAGCGCAGTTCACTGGATGACCAGCGTGATCTGGTGTCCACCGTTTCCTTCGACAACGACAACGCCTGGACCGGCCGCGTCGGCCTGCGCCTGGCGGGCGATTACCAGTTGGCCGACAACGGCTGGCAGCCGTACTTCAAGTTGAACTACTGGCATGGCCGTTCAGGCGAGGACCGCATCCTGTTCGACAGCGACGCGATCATCAATTCGCAGCGCTCGCGTGCTGTGGAGGCCGGTGTCGGCGTGGTCGGGCGCTTCAACCGCACGATCAGCGCGTATGCCGTGGCCGACTACACCCGCGAGGTTGGTGGCAGCGACAACGGCAAGCGTCGCATCATCGAAGGCAACATCGGCCTGCGCGCGGACTGGTGACGACCTTCGCTTGGGTGGGTGTCGACCTTGGTCGACACGAATCCAACCGACGCCATGACCCGCTCTGGTGGGTGTCGACCCAGGTCGGCACGAATCCCCCCGGCGCCATGATCCGCTCTGGTAGGTGTCGACCTCGGTCGACACGCCCTGGCTACCAATCAAGCAATCCCAACGCCGCTGCATCACAACGGCGAACGCCCCAGCAACGCGCCCGCGTGATCGGCCAGCAGCTGCACCGCGTGCAACAGCCCTTCCTCCGTCAGCGGCGGGCACTGCGCTTCCACGTCGTCCAGTTCACGCGCCGCCTGCGTCGCCAGCAGCACACCTCCCAGCGCCGACAACGCCAGCAGGCAGCGCGTGGTGCAGGCCAGATCGCGCGCCCGCGCCGGCGTGATGCGCAGTTCCGTCCACGGCTCGCCGTCAGCGGCGTGGCAGCGCGTGACGTCGCGCAGCCGCTTGAAGAAGGCGGGCGTGGGGGCAGCTTCATCGGCTTCGGCCAGCGCGTCTTCCAGCGCTTCGGCGGTGGCGTTGGGCAGCTGCAGGTCGGGCAGGGCATCACCCAGCAATGTATGCAGGCGCGGATAGGTGGGGTGGAGCGTGGTCATGGCAACAACCTCACAGGGCTGGGCCACCTGCGGGATGCAAGGTGGCGGGCGGTGCGGGTTGGCGTGCCGGTGAAGCTTTCCAGAGGAAATGAAGCCGGCGGATCCGGAAGATCCCCTCGCACCGCCCGCCGCAGAACGACGGACGGTGCATTGTTCGGTCCTGCAACGTCGTTGCAAGTCCGCCTCTGAAAAGCTTCATTCGGGACGCCAATCCCGGCCAACACAGAACGCGCTGGCATAAGGAATTTCACACGCTGGCCGGCCTGTTGGAATGAGTGAAGTTGCAGATTTCCGGAGGGTGCATGTCGTGCCAGAAACGACGCGTTGCGTGATAGCGCCAGGCCATTGGACACAGTTATCCTTCCCGTTCACTACATGACACGGAGTCGTCAATGCTGAAGTACAGGGATGCGCGCATAGCCATGCTCGGCATGCTTCTGATTCCATCCGCTGCCGGAGCGGCGGAAGCTGCGGTCGAACTGCCTACGCCTGAAGCACGTGACCAGATGTTGGAACTGCTGGAAACGCAGTCGCTGTATCGCGACCGCGTGGATTGGAGCGAGGTGCGCATGCAGCTGGCCGCCGCTGGCAGTGACCGCGTTCTGCAACGCCGTTTGCTGGATGAGGCGGCTGCACGCAGCAGCGGAGGGCATGGGCGATGGATCTCGCCCGGCGAGCAGCACCAACGTTCCCAGCGCGCCCAGCGTTTGAACGGGGGCCAGAGCGCTGCCTTGTCCGCGCCTCGGCAGGACAACCCACGCATCGGCATATTGCAGGTGAGCCCCTTCGTTGAGGATCTGCGAAAGAGCGAGCAGGAGCGCTATACGGCGCGCAAGGCGTACGCGCTGGCGCTGCAGCAGCGCATCGCCACCTTGGATGATGGTGCACGGTGCGGTTGGGTGGTGGATGTAAGCAGCAATGGCGGCGGCAATATGTGGCCCATGCTGTTGGGACTGTTGCCGTTGCTGCATGGAACCACGGATCCCGAGGGAGGCGTGATTGGTGGGTTCCGCAGTGCTGGCGGCCTGCAGCCCTGGCGGCAGGGGGAGGGAGCGGTGACGGCCGGCGGCAATGGCTCGCTGCGCTCGCGTCAGGCCACCTACACGTTGCGGGTGTCGCCCGCACCTGTCGCGGTCGTGATGGGTGCAGGCACGGCCAGTTCCGGCGAGGCCGTGGCGCTGGCGTTCCGCGGTCAGCCGGGCAGCCGCAGTTTCGGTCAGCCCAGCGCGGGCCTTTCCACCGGCAACCGCCCGGTTCCTCTGGTAGATGGCTCGATGCTTGTGCTGACAGGGAATGTGATGACCGACCGCAGTGGACAGGGCGATGGCGCCAAGCTGCAGCCCGACCAGATCACGCCTAGTGGCCCTTCCACCCTGCTGGCCGCAGAAACATGGTTGCTCGCCCAGCCGGCCTGCAAGGACGGCTGAGCCATGCTGCTGATCGGCCAACACGAGCGGGTGCTGATTGTCGGCCCCACCGAATCGCACCACTGCCTGCGCTGCCAGACCGAAACCGAATTCGCCCCGCAACTGCGCTACAGGATGGCGCGCATCGACCTGCTGTTCGGCTTCGTCTACCAGCGCCGCTACGAGCTGGCCTGCACCGGCTGCGAACATGGCTGGGTGCTGGATACCGAAAGCATGGACCAGCAGCTGGGCGGGGTACCGATCCCGTTCCGGCACCGCTTCGGCCTGCCGGTGATGCTGGTGATAGTGGCCGGGCTGGCGGTGGCGGGGTGGATGTGGCGGCATGGACACGGTGGGGGCTGACCTTATAACTGAAGTGCTGCGTGCGGCTTATGATCTGGTTGGCGCTTGTACTGCGGAGTTTCCATGAACATTCGTCCTATTCGCACAGAAGTCGACTACCAGAACGCGTTGCGCGAGCTGGAGGCCTATTTCGAGAACGAACCTGCGCTGGATAGCGAAGAGGGAGATCGTTTCGAGATTCTCGCCACCTTGGTGGAGGCCTACGAAGCGAAGCACTACCCGATCGAGCTGCCGGACCCGATCGAAGCGATCCGCTTTCGCATGGAGCAGGGCGGTCTGACCGTCAGGGATCTGGTGCCCTCGATTGGTCAGCTCAACCGCGTATACGAGGTATTGAATCGCAAGCGCGGATTGACTCTGGAGATGATCCGCAATCTGCACCGCAACCTGGGCATTCCGGCGGAAAGCCTGATCGGCCGCTGAGGTCGATTCCGCTGCGGAACGAGGTGTACGTAGGCTGATGCCGGGCCTGCTAAAGTTGCAGCCAGCAACCACGTACCGGAACCGACCATGGACCACGAAACGCCGTTCGAACCCGCCAACGACCTGGAAGTGCGCCTGTTGCAGGCCCAGGACGGAACCCTCACGGCCTCGCAGTTCCTCGACGGCCTGCTGACCGCGCCGGTGTTCGTGCTGCTGGACAAGGCCATCGGTGAAGACGGCGCCTGGGACGAGAGCATTTCGCCGCTGGTGCTGACCAGCGAAAGCGGCGAGCCGATGTTTGCGGTGTTCACCGCGCCCGAGCGCGCGGAGATCTGGCATGAGCAGCTGCCGCAGTTTGCCCACGCCATGCCCATCGCGGTGCATGCACTGCTGTCGGGCATCGGCGAGGGCGTCGGCCTGGTGCTGAACCCCGGCCTGGACGTGGGCATGGAGATGATTCCCGATGCCGTGGCGCAGCTGAAAGAGCGCGCTGCGGCGATCACCCGTGGGATGGCGCACTGATAGCGCTGTGGTTGCCGGCCAGCGGCCGGCACTACCGGTGACAGCGCCGGATAAGCATCAGCGGGCGGCGGCGATCGCCCGTACACGCGCCTTGGCCAGCGCCTCACCAATGGCCGGGCCTTTCAGGTTTGTGGTGTCCAGGTCACGCGCCTGCACTGACAGCGCCGCCCGGTGCAGGCGCTTGAGTGTTTCGCCCTGCGGGTAGTCGCTGTCCTCGAAACCGAGCCGGCCGCGCTTGTCGGCCTCGCAGCACAGCGCGATGCGTGCCACCCGCTCCGGCCGGCGCAACGCATCGCAGCGGCCCAGCAGTTCCAGCACGGTGGCATCGCGCAGTTCGTCGATGCGATGCACGTTCAGATGCTCGCGGCAGACGGCCTCGGCCAACTGCTGGTGCTCGGTCGGAATCTTCAGGCGCGCGCACAGTGCTTTCAGCGGTTTGATGCCGCGCTGCTCGTGCATGATGTGGCGCGGCCATTCCTCGGCCGGGGTCAGGCCCTTGCCGAGGTCGTGGGTCAGTGCGGCGAAGCCGACCAGGTCATCACCGGGCGCGAGCGTCGCCGCCATGTCGCTGACCATTTCCTGGTGGATGCCGGTGTCGACTTCCGGATGGAATTCCGCGCGCTGCGGTACGCCGTACAGCGCTTCCAGTTCTGGCAGTATCGGGCCAAGCGCGTGCGCGTCGTGCAGGGTCCGCAGGAACGCCGATGGGCGTTCGCACACCAGTGCCTTGCGCAGTTCCTGCCACACACGTTCCGGTACCAGCGCGTCGAGCTCGCCACTGGCGGCCACCTCGCGCATCAGCGCCATGGTTTCCGGCGCGACGGTGAAGCCGAGCGAGGCGAAGCGGGCCATGAAGCGCGCCGCACGCAGCACGCGTAGCGGGTCTTCAACGAATGCGGGACCGACATGGCGCAGCACGCGCTGCTCGATGTCGCGCGCACCGCCATAAGGATCGACCAGCGTGCCGCTGTCTTCATCGCAGGCGATGGCATTGATGGTGAAGTCGCGGCGCTGCAGGTCTTCTTCCAGCGTCACCGCCGGATCGGCATCGACCACGAAGCCGCGGTAGCCACGGCCGGATTTGCGTTCGGTGCGGGCCAGCGCGTATTCCTCGCCGGTCTTCGGGTGCAGGAAGACGGGAAAATCACGGCCCACGGCGGTGTAGCCCTGCGCTTCCATCTGCGCGGGCGTGGCGCCGACGACGACCCAGTCACGGTCGCCGGCAGGGCGCTGCAACAGGCGGTCGCGCACGGCGCCGCCGACAAGATAGATCTTCATGGGGGGATGATGGCACGGTAGCGCCGGGCCGTGCCCGGCCGAACACATGGCGTTCGCCGGGCATGGCCCGGCGCTACCGATACAGCGTGATCAATCGCCGCCCTGGTCGGCGTTGGCGGCGCAGGTGAAGGCCTTGCGCTTGTCTACCAGGCGGCCCATCAGGCGGTCGCTCAGCGGCAATGCGTCGCCATTGAGTCGCCAGTCGTAGATCACGCTGAAGGCCAGCACGCGGGCGACATACTCGCGCGTTTCCTTGTAGCTGATGGTCTCGATCCACAGGTCCGGATCGAAGCCCGGGCGCTGGGTCTGCCAGCGTGCGGTCGGCGTCGGGCCCGCGTTGTAGGCGGCGATGGTCACGTAGGGCAGGCCGTCGTACTTGTTCATCAACTGCCGCAGGTACGCGGTGCCGATGGCGATGTTGGTATCCGGGTCGTACAGGCTGTCAGCGCCGCCGTAGCCGGTCAGGCCGATGGACCTGGCCACGCCGGCGCCGGTCGCCGGCAGTACCTGCATCAGGCCCATCGCATTGGCAGGCGAACGCGCGCGCGGGGTGAAAGTGCTTTCGGCGCGGATCTCGGCGGCCACCCAGGCCGGGTCGATGGCATTGCGTGCCGATTCACGGCGGATCGTGGCGTCGTGGTGCAGCGGGAAGCGCAGGTCGTACAGGCGTTGCTCCTGCGGTTGCTTGCCGAGCGCGAACACCGCGCGGTCGAACCAACCGTTGTCCTGCGCTACGCGCACGGCGAGGCGACGCTGGGTGTCATCGAAGCGCGACAGCGCATTGTTCCATTCGGCCACCGCCCAGCCGGCGCGGTCGATCTGGTACAGCGCCATCGCCCGCTGGATGGCCGGATCGCGGGCCACCGCGGCCTGCGCCTGTGCGCTGTCGTTGGGCTTCCACGGGCACAGCGTGTAGGGCTGCTGCAGCTTGTCCGCAGCGAGGAAGCCATGGAAGGTCGGTGCGCGCGCGGCTTCGCGGAACAACGGCTGCGCCTGCTGTGCCTGGCCGGTCTTTTCCAGCATGCGGCCTTCGAAATAGCGCCAGCGCGAATCGTTGCGCTGGGTCGGGCCCATCTTGCGGATCGCTGCCAGCGTCGCCGGCCAATCGCCGCGCGACATCGCTTCGCGTGCGCGCCATTCGTGCAGGCGTTCGTCGTAGGCCGCATCGGGCACGGCATTCAAACGGCGAGCCGAGTCGGGCAGGTACGACGCCACCGTCCACAGGGCGATCTGGTAACGCACCTGGCCCTGCTGTTCGGCGCTCAGGCCCAGCGCCTGCGCGTACTGCGGCAGCTGCTGCTCGGTAGCGTCCGGGTCGGCCTTGGCCAGCTTGGCCAGGCCGTCGGTGGCGATGCGCCGGCTGCGCTCGTTGCGCGGCCAGTTCAGGGCGCTGGCATTGGGCTTGTCGACGAAGGCGGCGTAGGTGTTGGCCAAGGCCAGATCACTGGCCGGCAGGCCGCGCGCGGCCGAACGCATCACCGCCGGCTGCTGTGCATCGGCAGCGGCATCGATGCGTTCCCAGCGCAGCGCATCGCTCATGCCACCCTGCGCCTGCAGCACGGCGAACACGGCGTCGCAGGCATCGGGCAACGACTTGCCGTTCTTGCGCCACAGATCCTGGGCTTCACCGATCCACTGCGGGTCCAGCTTGCCGGTGGCCTGGCGCGCTGTCAGCTGCGCACAGCGCAGGCCGAGGTTGTCGGTGGGAGCCCAGTTGGCCAGCAGCGTCGGCCAGTCCTGGCGGCGCGCTACAGAGGGCAGCCAGGCGCTGCGGAAGCTGTTGGCCACGGCCTGGCCCTGGTAGCGCTTGAGGAAGGCCTGTGCCTGCGCCGTATCGACGGTGTCGATGTTGCGCCGCAGGTTGGCGAACTCCAGCCAGCCATACGCGGGATGGCGGCTGAGCGCGGCGGCCTGGCCGGGATCGAACTGGCCACGTTCGGCGGCGGCGATGGCGGCCTTCAGCTGGGCGTTCTGGGCATCGAGGGACTGGGCACTCGCGCAGCCGATCAGCAGCGTGGTGGCCAGCGGGAGCAGGGACAGGGCGGTCGAAGATCGTCGGGTCATGGCGACCAGCATAGCGGGCAGTGGCTGAATTCAGTTTCGCATTGTGTACACGGCCGAAGACGGCAACGACAGCTGAATGATGATGGGATCCGCACTGCCGCGAGGGCGGTTGTGCGGCGTAGGTTTGGGCTGGGGCGACCGGCCCTGCTGCAGGGAGCGGCACATGGCATTCAGTAGCGCAGGAAGAAGCGGCCCGCTGGCGGACATCAACGTCACGCCACTGGTGGATGTAATGTTGGTGTTGTTGATCATCTTCATCGTGACCGCGCCGATGTTGTCGCGGCCGATCAACGTGCAGTTGCCGCAGGCCACCGATCGCGTGGTGGATCGCCCCGAACCGCCGCCGCCGATCGAGCTGCGCCTGGATGCGTCCAGCCAGTTGAGCTGGGACGGGCAGCCGATGGCCATCGGCGATCTGCAGTCGCGCCTGCAGGCGCAGGCCAGCGAGCATGCCGGCAACCTGCCGGAGCTGCGCATCAGCACCGATCCGTCGGCCGAGTACGACGGCATGGCCAAGATCCTGGCCGCCGCCGAAGCCACCGGCATGCAACGCATCGCGTTCGTGCAGTGAGCGATTCATCGGTGCGGCCTTCCCAAGGGAAGGCCGCACGTGTACCGGTAGCGCCGGGTCATACCCGGCGGCAGACCTGCGATGTGCGCCGGGCTTGGCAGAGACCTCTTCGACACTTCGCCGGGCATGGCCCGGCGCTACCGTGACCCGGGCGGGCATGGCCCGGCGCTACCGTGACCCCGCGGGAATGACCCAGCGCTACGGCGATGTTGTCGTACGCGCATTCCGGTGAATACGTAGGCAAATGACGTTATCTGCTTTCAGAATCGTCAAATTCGCGTGAAAGAGTGTCGGGCATCACGCCGCGATGTTTACCGCTTGTTTACAAAGGAGACGCTGCCGCCATGCAGGGGGGAGCGCGGCAGTCCATGTCCCGACATTCCTTTGGAGAGAGAGCGAATGAATTACCTGCATCACCGCCCCTTGGCGGTTGCCGTCGCGCTGTGCGTGACCGCACTGGCCCCGTTGGGGGCTGCTGCCCAATCGGCCACCACCGACCTGGATCGCGTCGAAGTCACAGGTACCCGCATCAAGCGCGCTGAAGTGGAAGGCCAGGTGCCGGTCCAGACGCTCAACCGCGCCGACATCGAACGCACCGGCCTGACCTCGATCGGTGAAGTGCTGCAACAGCTCACCGGCTCGGGCTCGGCGCTCAATGCCAAGTTCAATTCGTCGGGCAACTTCGGTTTCCCACCCGACGGTAGTGGCGTCGGCGCGGGGTCGGCGCAGGTGGACCTTCGCCATCTCGGGGCCAAGCGCGTACTGGTGCTGGTCGATGGCATCCGCTGGGTCAATGAATCCTCGGCCTCGGGCGTGGGCTCGGCCACCGATCTCAACACCATCCCGCTGGCGATCGTTGAGCGCATCGAAGTGCTGGAAGACGGCGCATCGTCGCTGTACGGCTCCGATGCCATCGCAGGTGTGGTCAACATCATCACCCGCCGCGATTTCGATGGCGGCCAGGTGACGATGAACTACGGCCAGTATGGCAAGGGCGATGGCACGCAGAAGGGCGTGGACCTGGCCTGGGGCAAGAGCGGCGACCGTTACAGCCTGTTCCTGGGGGCAAGCTGGACCAAGCAGGACCCGGTGTATGCGAAGGACCGCGAGCAGTCGCGCTTCCCGATCCCCGGCACCGGCCTGGCCTTCGGCAGCGGCGGCATTCCGCAGGGGCGCTTCGCCTTCGTCGATCCCAACACCGGTGCCGAACAGGACATCGTGCCCAACACCGGCGTGAGCAGCCCGCGTTACGACGGCAGCGCCGGCTGCAACCGCACCGACGACTACCACTGCTTCACCAGCGCCGACCGCTTCAACTTCGCCGAATACAACATGGTGCTGACACCGTCGGAGCGTAAGGGCCTGTTCGGCCAGTTCCGGTTCGACATCACCGACAACGTGCAGTGGTACGTCAAGGCACTGGGCAACCGCCGCGAGTCGACCAACCAGGCCGGCCCGGAACCGCTGTTCTTCGGCCCTGATGGTGCCACCGGCAATCCGCTGGCCGACAACATCGTTGTCTCGGCACTGAACCCGTACAACCCGTTCGGCTTCGACCTGGTGTCGTCGGGCAACATGAGCCTGATCGGCCGCCGCCCGGTGGAAGGCGGCGCGCGCGTGTTCGAACAGCAGGTGGATACCACGTACTTCGCCACCGGCCTGGTCGGCAACTTCCAGGCCGCTGACCGCAGCTGGTACTGGGACGTCAACGGCATGTACAGCAAGAACAAGGCCGAGCAGACCAACTACGGCAGCTACAACATCTACAACGTCAACATGGCGCTGGGCGATCCTGCGGTGTGCGCGGCCACGCCGGGCTGCGTACCGCTGAACATTTTCGGTGGCGCCGGTTCGATCACCCCGGACATGCTGCGCTGGATCCAGCCGGTGGTGCGCGACCGCAGCCAGAACGAGCTGAGCCTGTTCACCGCCAACCTGTCCAGCGATCTGTTCACCCTGCCGGCCGGCCCGGTGTCCTTCGCTACCGGCCTCGAACACCGTAAGTACAAAGGTTCGTACCAGCCTGATCCGCTGACGGTGATCGGCCACTACAACGGCGTACCGTCGCAGCCGACGTCCGGTTCCTACGACGTCAACGAAGCGTACCTGGAGCTGAGCGTGCCGATCTTCGCCGACTCGGCACTGGGCAAGAAGCTGGACCTGAGCCTGGCTGGCCGCTACTCGGATTACTCGACCTTCGGTGGGGAATTCACTCCCAAGTACGGCCTGCGCTGGCAGGTGACCGATGACTTCGTGCTGCGCACCACCTATGCCGAAGGCTTCCGCGCACCGTCGATCGGCGAGCTGTACGGCTCGGCCGCGCGCGCCGATCTGCAGTTGTTCGATCCCTGCTCGGTGGGCCTGGGTGGCACACCGCCGCGTGGCAGTGCGGCCAACTGCGCGTCGCTGGGCGTGCCGACCGGCTTCCAGCAGGCCAACTCGCAGATCTCGGTGACCACCGGCGGCAACCGCGAGCTGGAGCCGGAGCGGTCGCGCAGCTTCAGTGCCGGTTTCGTGTGGAGCCCCTGGTTCGGCAACGATGCATCTTGGTCGGAGCGCTTCGACGTGGAAGTGACGTTCTACCGCCACAACATCGATGGCGCGATCCAGGCGATCAACGCGCAGACCCAGCTGGACCTGTGCGTGGATACCCTGGACCCGATCTACTGCGATGGCATTACCCGTGCCAGCACCGGTGCGGTCAGCAGCTTCAACAACCGCCTGACCAACCTGGGTTCGATCAAGACCGACGGCTGGGATGTGGACCTGTTCTGGACCCTGCCGCAGAGCTCGATCGGCCAGTTCAAGCTGGGCTGGAAGAACACCTTCGTCGGTCGCTACGAGGCCACCGGTGCGGCCGGCCAGCGGCAGCCGCAGAAGCCCGGCGTGGAAGTGGCTGACAGTTCGATTCCGGAATGGACCAGCAACGCCAGCATCGGCTGGACGCTGGACAACTGGAGCGCCAACTGGACGGTACGCCACATTTCCGAACTGACCGAAGACTGCGGTGACGCCGTGGCGTTCCCGGTGTGCAGCAACCAGGCCGCCGGCACCAACACGCTGTCGGCCACCACCTTCCATGACATGCAGGTGGGCTACAAGATCGACTGGATGAAGGGCCTGCAGCTGACGGCGGGCCTGAACAACGTGTTCGACAAGGATCCGCCGATCTGCCTGTCGTGTTCGTTGAACGGCTATGACGCCTCGACCTACGACATCCCGCGTGGCCGTTACTGGTACCTGCGCGCGGACCTGCGGTTCTGATGTGGGTACAGCAGCGCCGGAGAGATTCCGGCGCTGCTGTTGCTGCGGTAGCGCCGGGCCATGCCCGGCGACGGTTCCTTCAGAACGACCAGGTAAACGTCAGCGAGCCGTTGCGACCATCGCCATACGCACCGTAACCGGTGATCTGCGAGTAGTACTTCTTGTCCAGCAGGTTGTTGAGGTTGGCCTGCACGCTGAACTCCGGCGAGATGCGGTAGCGCACGAACGCACTGACCAGCGCATAGCCTTCCTGTTCGAAACGACCCACCACCGGCGCTGCGTAGTAGATGCGGTTCTGCCAGTTGGCGCCGCCACCGACGGTCAGTTCCTGCAGCGACTGCGGGGTGTAGCTGGTGAACAGCTTCAGCGCGGTCTGCGGCAGGTTGGTGTTGATGTCGGCGTC
This sequence comes from Stenotrophomonas sp. 1337, assembly GCF_031455455.1. Taxonomy (NCBI): domain Bacteria; kingdom Pseudomonadati; phylum Pseudomonadota; class Gammaproteobacteria; order Lysobacterales; family Lysobacteraceae; genus Stenotrophomonas; species Stenotrophomonas sp. 1337. The sequence goes on from NZ_JAVDSR010000013.1 coordinate 36,730, forward strand.
ATTGATATCCTTGGCCACGTAGCGCGACGCACCGAAGGTGGCATTCCAGCCCGGTGCCAGTTCGCCGTTCAACTCGAACTCGAAGCCACGGCTGACCGTGCCGCGTGCGGCGATATAGGCCGTTTCATTCTGCTGCCCATCCACCTTGTCCATGGTGGCTTGGCCGACGTTGTCCTGTTCGATGCGGAACACGGCCAGCGAGGCATTCAGGCGGTTGTCGAACCAGGCGCCCTTGACGCCCACTTCGTAGCTCTTGCCATCCACCGGGTCCAGGTAGCTGCCCTGCTTGTTGCGCAGCGTCTGCGGCTGGAAGATTTCGGTGTAGCTGGTGTACGCCGAGTAGGTGTCGTTGATGTCGTAGACCAGGCCGGCGTACGGCGTGGTGACCTTGTGCGAGCGATCATTGCCTTCGTCTTCGCTCTTCCAGTCGGTGTAGCGCGCACCGACGATCAGCTTCAGCGGATCAGCCAGTGACAACCGCGCGGCCACGTAGCCGGCCTTCTGGGTGATGGTGCCTTCGCTGGCCAGTGCCAGTGGATTCCAATTCGGCTGGGGGATGTTGCCGGTCCAGTTGAGGTAGGTATCGAACGGGGTCCAGCCCGGGCCGCCCATCTGGAAATCGCCGTAGTTGGCGAACTCGCGCTTGTTGTAGCTCAGGCCGGCCATGAACTGGTGCTCGCGATCGAACAGCTGGAACGGACCATCGATGTAGCCGTCGATGCCATCGACCTTGCGCTCGGTATTGTAGAAGCCAGCCATCGGCGTTACGCCCGCGCCGGTTGTCTTGTCGAAGGCGGTGTAGGACGGATAGAACAGCTTGTCATCGGCCTGGGTGCGATCATGCGTGGCGCCGATCTTGAACTTCCAGCCATTGCCGAACGCGTGCTGCAGGGTGGCGAAGGCGCGCTTGCTGGTGGTGTCCCAGTAGGTCCAGTCCGGCGAGGGATTGAACGACGTCGGGTAGTTGGTTGCAGTGCCGTCCGCGTACCACATCGGGAAGCCGCCCCACGTCGCGCCGCTGGCCTTCTTGTGCTGGTAGTCGTAGCCCACGCTGAGCTGGGTATCGGGGGTCAGGTCGGCATCGATCACCGCGTAGCCGAGGGTCTTGCGCTGGTTGTAGCGGTCCATCTGCGCGTCGGTGTCCAGGTAGCTGCCGATCACGCGGCCGCGTACGGTGCCGCTGGCGTTCAGCGCGCTGCCCACGTCCACGGTGGTGCGGGTGCGGCCCCAGCTGCCGACATTGACCGACACGCTGCCGGTCAGTTCGGCGCTGTCGGCGTGCTTGCGGATCAGGTTCACCGAGGCGGAAGGATTGCCGGCGCCGCTGAGCAGGCCGGTGGCGCCACGCACCACTTCCACGCGGTCATACAGGGCCAGGTCCAGGCCGGAGTCACCATAGCTCCAGTTCTGCACCATCTGCGTGGGCAGGCCATCGAACTGGTACGCATCGATGTAGAAGCCGCGCGCATAGAACTCGGTGCGCTCGCTGTCGGACTGGGTGCTGGTGACGCCGGTGGTGTTGCCCAGCACGTCGATGATGTCGTCCAACTGCTGATCTTCGATGCGCTGGTGGCTGATGATGCTGACCGACTGCGGGATCTCGCGCGGCGCCAGGTCGAAACGGGTGCCGGCCGAGGTACGGCGCACCGAATAGCCTTCGGCGCGCTCGCCCTTCACTACGACCTTGTCGAGGGTGGTCGGGTCGGTGGCGGTTTCGGCGAAAGCGGTGGGTGCGACGGCGCAGAGCGCGACGAGCACGGCAACGGACAGCCGCTGCGGCTGCGGGGTACGGAAGGCGGGACGGATCATGCGGATTCCTGCAACGGGCACGCGCGTTCGGCCGTCATCCAGGAGTCGAGGCGCTACGGGTAGGGGAAGGGCGGGCAGGCCGTCCTGGCACCACCGGAAACGAAAGAAATGGTAATACGAACTATTCCTATTTACAAATCATGAACAAACGCGTGCGACCTCGCGGCTCGGCTCGGTTGCCGTCAGCGGGTGCCCTGCGGTTGCAGCAGCGGCAGCGGGTCCCGCGCGCCGTCGGCGCCATAGATGCCCCAATGCAGATGGGGCGGCGTGCCCTTGGCGTTGCCGCTGTCGCCAACATGGCCGAGCAGGTCGCCGGGTTGCACCACCTGGCCGCGCGCCAAGCCATCGGCCCAGTCTTCCAGGTGCGCGTAGTAATAGCGCTCGCGTCCCGGCCCGATCACCCAGACCTGGCGGCCACCGAGTCCGCTGTCGCGGATGTCGGCGACAACGCCGGGGGTAGCGCTGCGCACCGGCGTGCCGCGCTTGCCGAAGATGTCGATACCCGCGTGCGTGCGGTCGCGCCCGCGCGGTGCGCCGAAGGTATCGGCGATCTGCCGGGGCCGCACGCCGTCCACCGGCACTGGCAGTTGCGTGGCCGGTGGCATGCGCGAGAGTGTCCACAGCATCTTCGGTGCGGCAGCCCACGGGCTGTTCCAGAAGGCCATCGCCGCGATGACCAGGATCAGCAGGACGGCGCCACGCAGCAACCAGCGGCGCAGGCGTCTGGCGTTGGAGGGGGAAGCGGTGTTCATGCGTCACCAGTGTAGGAGCAGGACAGGCTCGACGGCATCTGCGTCATGTCAGCGGCACGTCGAACCCGCGCTTCAACGTGCCCAGCGCCACCGACGTGCGGAAGCGCTCGATGTTGTCATCACCGCCGAACAAGCGCTCGGTGATCGCCTCGTATTCCTCCATCGATGCCGCCGAGAGCAGCAGCAGGAAATCGCCGTCGCCGGTGATCGAGTAACACTGCTGCACGGCAGGGTCGTCCTGCACGCGGCGGCGGAACGGGGCGACCTTCTCGCGCTGTTCGCTGACCACGCGCACCTCGACGATGATGGTCAATGGCCGGCCGATTTTCGCAGCGTCGATCACCGCCACGTTGGCGGCGATCACGCCGCTGTCCTGCAGGCGCCTGATCCGCCGCTGCACCGCCGGCGTGGACAGGTGCACGGCTTCGGCGATCTGCCGCTGCGGCAGGGTGTTGTCCTGCTGCAGGAGGGCGAGGATGGCGCGGTCGAAGCTGTCCAGCACGGGGGCGGTGGCCATGGTGAGCAGAAGTTGCGCGGACGGGCCGTCAATTGAGCCAAGTGCTCGCCGCCGACGCAATAGACTGGCGGCATGCAGACTTCTCGAATCGCGCCGATGTTGCCGGCGCTGGCGGTGCTCGGCTCGGTCACCGCACTGGCCATTGGTACCTCCTACGCCAAGCAGCTGTTTCCGTTGATCGGCGCGCAGGGCACCAGCGCGCTGCGCGTGGGCTTTTCAGCGCTGTTGCTGCTGCTGTTCTGGCGGCCATGGCGCTGGAAGACCAGCCGCGTGGATGCGGTCACCATCCTGCGCTACGGCCTCACCCTGGGCCTGATGAACCTGTTGTTCTACATGGCCTTGCGCACGATCCCGTTCGGCATCGCGGTGGCCATCGAATTCACCGGCCCGTTGACGGTGGCGATGCTGTCGTCGCGGCGGCCGATCGATTTCCTGTGGGTGGGTTGCGCGGCGGTCGGGCTGCTGTTGCTGCTGCCGATCGGCGGCGGCCCGGCACTGGACCCGGTGGGCGTGCTGTACGCCATGGGGGCGGCAGCGTGCTGGGGCCTGTACATCGTGTTCGGCAAGCGCGCCGGCCACCTGCACGCCGGGCATTCGGTGTCGCTGGGGCTGCTGGCCGCGTCGCTGGTGGTGGTGCCGGTGGGGGTGGTGCATGCCGGTGCGGCGTTGCTGGAGCCGAAGATCCTGCTGGCCGGGCTGGTGGTGGCGCTGGTGTCCAGCGCGATCCCGATGTCACTGGAAATGATGGCGCTCAAGCGCCTGCCGAAGGAGACCTTCGGCATCCTGATCAGCATGGAACCGGCGGTGGCCGCGCTGTGGGCGATGCTGCTGCTGCATGAGCACCTGCATGGCCTGCAGTGGCTGGCCATCGGCTGCACGGTGCTGGCCTCGGTGGGCAGCACGATGACCGCACGGCGGTTGAAGGTGCCGGTGGCGCAGGCGGGGTAGCGCCGGGCCATGCCCGGCGGAGAGCGTGCGGACCAACGGTCGGCACCCACCAGGTCAGCCTGCCAACGGGGTCCGCACCCACCAGGTCAGCGTGCCAACGGGGTCCGCACCACCAGGTCAGCGTGCCAACCAAGGTTGGCCCCTACCAAGGTCGGTAGCGCCGGGCCATGCCCGGCGAGCGCAGCGGCAGGGCTCAGCGCAGGGCGTCGGCCGGGACGTCGATTGCCATGGCCAAGGCAAGATGGTCGGAGAACGCAGCGGGCACCGCTTCCACGGTGCGGGTCTGCAGGCCGCTACTGACCAGGATGTGGTCGATGGCGCGGTCGGGGCGCCAGCTGGGGAAGGTCGGCACGATGCAGCCGGGCGGCTGCAGGCGGGTCTTCTGGTACAGCACCTGCATTTCCGGACGTTCGGCCAGGCAGTTGAAGTCGCCCATCAGCACCGCATTGGGATGGTCGGACAACAGCTCGGCAATGAAGCCGAGCTGGGCCATCCGCGAACCGGCGCCCAAGGACAGATGCGCTACCGCAACGGCCAGGCCATCGCGGCCATCGCCGAACTTGGCCAGCAGCACGCCGCGCCCGCCGATACGGCCGGGCAGGGCGTGGTCCTGCACTTCCACCGGTTCCAGCTTGCTCAGCAGGCCGTTGGCGCTGGAGGCGACGCCACCCATGCGCCGGTTCGGCTGGTGGCTCCAGTAATTGAAGCCGGCGCGTTGGGCCAGGTAATGGGTCTGGTTGGTGAAGCCCGAGCGCAGGCTGCCCGGGTCGGCCTCCTGCAGGCCGACGATGTCATGACCGCGCGCCAAAGTGGCAATCGCGTCAAGGCTGCTGCGCTTGCGACCCGCCGGCAGCGCATGTGACCAGCTGCGGGTCACATAGTCGCTGTAGCGGCGGGTACTTGAGCCGGCCTGGATGTTGGCCGTCAGCAAGCGCAGGGTCCGTGTTGTGGGGGAAGTCACGGCCGGGAAAACGTCTCTTTGATCAGTGAGCCTGGGCCGCACCGCGTTCGCGGGCGATCAGGTGGTCGGCAATGCGCAGCATGTCCGGGAAGCTCTTGCCCTTCACCAGGTACTTGCCGTTGACGATGATCGACGGGGTGCCGCTGATCTGGCTGCGCTGGGCGAACTGCTTGGCCGAGTTGGTCTTGGCATTGACCGCGAAGCTGCCCATGGTGGCGGCGAACTGCTTCGGATCCACGCCGTAGGCACCATAGAACTTGGCGATGTCATCGACCGAATCAGCACCGCGCTCGCCCTTCAAGGTCTTCTGCGAGTGGATGGCCGAGTACAGCGCTTCGTGGGTCTTCTCCTGCACGCCCAGGGTCTGTGCGGCGTAGAAGGCACGGGCGTAGTTGTCCCAGGTGCCGCCGAACATGGCCGGCACGTAGACGAAGTTCACATCGCTCGGCAGGCCAGCCTTCCACGGGCCGACCAGCGGCTGGAACGCAGCGCAGGCCGGGCAGACGTAACCGAAGATCTCGACCACTTCGACCTTGCCGGCGGCCGGCTGGAACGGCTGGCCGTTCGGGATCAGCTGGTAGTCGGCGCCTTCCACCGGGGCCGGGCCGGTCAGCGCGGCGGTGGTCGGGGCAGGCGCAGCGCTGGCAGCGGTCTTGTCACCTTCGGCAGCCGGTGCAGCGGCTTCGCCGCCTGCGGCCGGCGCGGCCGGTTCGGTGCTGGCCGGGGTCGCTGCCGGTTCTGCCGGGGCGGAGGTGTTGGTGGTGCCATCGTCGGCCTTGCAGGCCGCCAGGATCGGCAGCAGCGCTGCGAGGGCGAGGGCGGCAAAACGGGTCTTCATGAAAGCGTCTCCAGCATCTGGAAAGGTGGGGCCGGCGTCAGGCGCCGGCCAGAGGGAAATGATGACATGCGGCGGCGACAGCGCCGTGTCGATGGTGTGTGTTGGTTCAGCGGCCGCGGGCGGCGCGGGCCTGGGCGATCAGCGCCGAGGCGATGCGCAGCTGGTCGTCGAAGCTCTTGCCACGGACCAGGTACTGGCCGTTGATGATGATGGCCGGGGTGCCAGGCACCTGGGTGCGCTGGGCGAAGGCACGGGCGGCATCGACCTTCTTCTGTACCGCCTCGCCGCGCAGGGCCTGCGTGTAGCGCTCCGGGGTCACGCCGTAGGCCTTGTAGAAGTTGGCGAGCTCATCGGCCGAGACGTTCTGCATCGGCAGCGTGCCGTCATCGTGCAGGGCCTTGAACACAGCGGCGTGGCTGCGCTTGGCCACGCCCACTTCGTCGGCGGCGTAGTAGGCCAGTGCCCAGGCATCCCAGGCACCGCCGAAGGCGGCCGGGACCGGGGTGAAGCGCACGTCGGCCGGCAGCTTGGCGGCCCAGGCGGCCAGCTGCGGTTCGAAATGGGCGCAGTGCGGGCAGGTGTAGCCGAACACCTCGACGACCTCGATCTTGCCGGCCAGCGGCTGGAACGGGCCAGGCTGGGCGATGCGCTCGTAGTCTTTGCCTTCGACCAGCGGGGCGTTGGCGGGGGTGGCGGCGCAGGCCGCCAACGGCAGCAGCACCAGCAGGGACAGCAGAAGGCGGGGAATCAACCTCATCGACACGCATCTCCGTTGAAAATGACAACGCCGGCGCAGCCGCCGGCGTGAAGGAAACATACCGCAGCGACGGGCCGTCGTGGCGACCGGCGCCGACCAGTGGCGGTCAGGGGGCGGCAGCCGGTCGCGTCGAAGCGCCTTCGGCGGCGAGATCGTCGGCCTTGTTGTGCAGGCCCTGCAGGTAGCTGGAAAGGGCCTGCACCTCCTGCTCGGTCAGCTTCTGAGCCACCGTAGCCATGATCTGGAAGTGCGCCTTGTCGGTCTCGTTGGTCTGTCCGGCCTGGTACTCCTGCAGGCGCCGGGCGACATAGCTGGCGTGCTGGCCGCCGATGTGCGGGTAGGCCGGGCCGGGGTTGCCGGCGCCGCTGGGGCCGTGACAGGCCATGCAGGCCGGCAGCCCGCGCTGGGCGTCGCCGCCGCGGTAAAGCTGCTGGCCGATCTGGTAGAACTTCATGCCCTTGTACGGGCCCTCGGCCACCGGCGTGTCGTCGGCGATGCCGGCGTTGGCCTTCTGCGTGGCGAAGAACGCGCCGATATCGCGCATGTCCTGCGGGGTGAGGTTCTGCACGAAGGGCACCATCGCCACGGCGGCGCCGGAACTGCGCTGGCCATTGGCGATCAGGGCCATCTGCTGGGCGACGTAGCGCTCGCTCTGGCCGGCGATGCTGGGATACATCTCCACCGTGGAATTGCCATCGGCACCATGGCAGGCGGCACACGCGGTGGCCTTGGTCTGGCCGGCCTTGGCATCGCCCCAGGTGGTCTTGCTGAAATCCACCTCGAGCGAGGCGGTCTTGATCGGGCCGTTGTCGGGCAGCGGGGTCAGCGTGGTCTGCGCAAAGGCAGCAGCGGCAACAACGGCAGTAGCAAGGGCGGATACGGCAAGAACGCGAGCGTGGCGCATGCTGAAGCTCCGTATGGACCGGCCGGGCGGCGGCGGCCGGCATCGCCCGGATTATCAACGCCGTTTCCTTGCACGGTCAACGCAGCAGTGCAGCATTTTCCCGCTGGAAGGCCCCGGGCCGGGCGCGCGGCGCCGCAACATGCGATCCTATGCGCATGTCATTGCTCATCGAACGCGCCCAATACCACCTCTCTGCCCACAACATGGGGCAGCTGCCGCCCGATGAAGGTTCTGAAGTGGCCTTTGCAGGGCGCTCCAACGCCGGCAAGTCCAGCGCGCTCAATGCGCTGACCCGCCAGAACAGCCTGGCCCGGGTCTCCAAGACGCCTGGCCGGACCCAGCAGCTGGTGTTCTTCCAGGTTACCCCGGACGCCCATCTGGTCGATCTGCCCGGTTACGGCTACGCCAAGGTGCCGCTGGACCTGCAGGCGCACTGGCAGGCCTTCATCGACCGCTACTTCCGCACCCGCGAGGCCCTGAAGGGCCTGGTGGTGGTGATGGACATCCGTCATCCGCTGAAGGACTACGACCGGCAGATGCTGGCCTATGCCGTGCAGCGTGGCCTGCCGGCGCATGCGCTGCTGACCAAGGCCGACAAGCTGAGTCGCAGCCAGCAGATGCAGACCCTGCAGAAGGTACGCAAGGAACTGCATTCGTCGTTCGGCGATACGGTGAGTGTGCAGGTGTTCTCCGGCTCGGCCCGTACCGGCGTGGATGAAGCCCGCGGCATCATCGGCGGCTGGCTGGGGCTGGAATAAGCCCCGCCGCCCGGCTCGCAGCCGGGCGTTGTCAGGTAGTGCCGGCCGCTGGCCGGCAACCTGGCTCGCTCATTCCTTCGGCAACGGCGAGAACTCCGCCGGTACCCACGCATAGGCCTGGCCTTCGCTGCGCACGTGCCCCAGCCCGGGGAAGGGCAGGTGCGCGCCGGCAACCCACCATCCCTTGGCGGTGGCTTCCTGCAACAGGCTGCGACGGCTGGCCGTAGCCGCCGTGCGATCCGAATCGGCCTCGAATGCTGCTTCCGGGTGTGCGAACTGCACCGCATGGAAATGCAGCACATCGCCCCACACCAGCAGTGACTGGCCCTGGCTGTCGAAGCGGTAGGACACATGCCCCGGCGTGTGGCCGTGGGTATCCATCGCCACCGCGTGCCCCGGCAGGGCGTCGCCAGGCTGGAAGGTGTGCAGGCGACCGGCGGCCTGGTACGGCGTGATCGCGTTGCGTGCCAGCGCGAAGGCGAAACGCACGCCCTGCGGTGCCGTGGCTTCGCTGGCCGGGTCGAGCCAGTAGCGGGCATCGGCCTTGGACAGCCACACCGTCGCATTCGGATAGGCCGGCTTGCCCTGTGCATCGAGGATCCCGCACAGATGATCGGGATGGGCATGGGTCAGCAGCACTTCATCGATCTCGGCCGGGTCTACGCCGGCCGCACGCAGGTTGCCCAGCACCTGGCCCTGGTCAGGGCCGAAGCACTGCGCGGTGCCGGCATCGACCAGGGTCAGGTGCTTGCCCTGGCGCACCAGGAAGGCGTTGATCGCGGTCTGCAGGCCCTTCTTGTCTTCGGGCACATAGCGGCCTTCGAGCAGGCGGCTGACCAGCGTTGGCGGCACGTCGACCACTTCCTGCCGGCCGAGCGCAACCACGCCGTCGAACAGGGCCGTGACCTGCAGCGCACCGATGCGCTGGTGTTGCACGCCCGGCACCTGCTGGGTGGGGGCGGGCGAGGTGGCCTCGGCCAGCGCGGCCAGCGGCAGTGAGGACAGGGCCAGCAGCAGGGCGGCGTGCAATGGCAGATGACGCAGGGTCATGGCGGTTCTTCTCGGTGAGTGATGGGCAGGCCCGTTGCGCACAGCGTGCCGTGTTGCGCGTGCGTGCGGCGCTCAAAGCACTGCGCGGAATGCTCAATGGGGGGTATCGGCAGGGCTGCGCCCTGCACCCGCAGAGGCAACAGCAACGGCAACGGCCGAAGCAACAGCAGAAGCTGGTTTCCTGTGGGATGGCGGGGTGGGTCCGGTTGCGGGGGACGCCGTAAACCCATCCATGGGGGCTTGGCCGCGGCATCCATGCCGCGGACACCCCCGCAACCGGACCCACCCCGCCTTCGACAGGTTTCCGCGATCTGTTGGAATGGCATGACCTGCCTTTGGTGGGTGTCGACCTTGGTCGACACGTAGATCCACGCCATGCGTGGATGCTCTTCGAATTCAATTCGGAATCATCGAAATGAATCGAATGGAATTGGAGGAAATCATCCACGCATGGCGTGGATCTACTGGCCACCGGGAAACTGTCGAAGGCGGGGCGGTGTGGGTATGCAGGACCGTTGGCGCCATGGATGGCGCCATCGAGCCCCCATGGATGGGTTTACGGCGTGTCCTGCATACCCACACCGCCCCGCCATCCCACGGAATGCACGCTGTTGCTGTTGCTTCGGCTGTTGCCGTTGCCTCTGCGGGTGCAGGGCGCAGCCCTGCTGAAGAACCCTCAAATATCTGTGGGAGCCAGCCCGTACTGCTCGGCGAAGCGCTTGCTGAAACTCGCTGCGGAACGATACCCCGCGCGTGCTGCCACGGTCTTCAACGGCAGATCGGTGGTGTACAGCAGCTGCATGCCATGGGCCAGGCGCGCTTCGGTCAGCAGCTGGCGCAGGCTGGTGGCTTCGGCGGCCAACCGCCGCCGCAGGGTCGCGCCACTCAGTGCGAAGTGCGCCTCAACGTCGCGCGACTGCCAGTCGCGGGCCGGCTCGGCGGCGATGCGGTCGCGGATCTGCTCGCCCAGCGTCGGTGCGTGCGGCAACAGCAGGTTGCCGTGGCCCTGCCGGCACCACGCCAGCACCAGCGTGGCCAGCGCCAACCGCGCTTCGCTGTAGTGGCCGTCCTGCAACGACTGCCGCCAGCTGCGCAGTACCGTGGCGTGGTCGCCCAGCGCCTGCCGGGCCAGCGTCTCTCCGGCCGTTGGCAAGGCCTCGCTCCACAGCGTGCGCGCCGCCGCCAGGACTTCCGTGCACAGCGGCACGATCGCGCTGAGGTAGCGGCCGGTCTGCGGGTCCGGTGTGTTGACCACGTCGATGCGGCAACGCTGGGTGATCAGCAGGATGTCGCCGGGCACGAAGGTCAGCGACTGGTGTGCGGTACGCACCTGCTTGCGGCCTTCCAGCAGGATCGCGAACTGCGGCTGCGGTATCTCCACCGAGCTGGCGCCATGCTCGCGGCGGGCGGTGATGCAGGCATAACCTTCAGCGCGTTGGCAGCCGGCCAGGCTGGCCATCTCCGCCAGTAGTGCCAAAGCGGTGGGGGGCATGCCGGTCATATGACGTGCGCGCCCAGCAGGCGACCGACCGCGGCCGCGGCGGCCATCGCCAGTGCACCCCAGAACATCACGCGCAGGGCGCCGCGCGTGGGTGATGCGCCGCCGGCGCGTGCCGCCATCGCGCCGGTCAGGCACAGGCCGGCCAGCGTGCTGACCGTGGTGGCCGTGGCGACGTTCTGTACCGGCGTCAGCAGTGCGGTCAGCACCGGCAGCGCGGCGCCACAGGTGAAGGCGGCAGCCGACGCCAATGCGGCCTGCAACGGCCGCGCGCGCAGTTCCTCGGTGATGCCCAGTTCGTCGCGCGCGTGGGCACCCAGCGCGTCGTGGGCGGTCAGCTGTTCGGCAACCTGGCGCGCCAACGCCGGCTCCAGCCCGCGATGGCGGTAGATCGCGGTCAACTCGTCCAGTTCGCTGTGCGGGTCTTCGTGCAGCTCGCGCTTCTCCATTGCCAGATCGGCATTTTCGGTATCGGCCTGGGTCTGTACCGACACATACTCGCCGGCGGCCATCGACATCGCGCCGGCCACGGTGCCGGCCACGCCGGTGGCCAGGATCGTGCTGGCCGAGGCGCCGCTGGCGGCCACGCCGACCACCAGGCCGGCGACCGAGACAATGCCATCGTTGGCGCCCAGTACGGCGGCCCGCAGCCAGCCGACGCGATCGGCACGGTGCAGCTCGGGATGTCGTGAATGGCGGCTCATGGCCCTGAGTGTACGAGGGTCAAGAGGGTGTCGGTAGGATGCTGAAACCCGTCACCGTCGCATGACGTAACGAGCCGCCACGCTATAGTGCGCCCTTGCGATGCAAGGCTCCCAGCCCCACATCCCCTGCCACCGTCCAGCGAGCCACCCCCTTGTCGAGCCCCAGCCACGTCGCCGATACGCCCATTACCGACCGCTCGCAACTGGTGGCGGAGATCGCCTCCGGCGAGAAGCCCCGTTCGCAGTGGCGCATCGGTACCGAGCACGAGAAGTTCGGGTTCCGCCTGGATGACCTGCGTCCGCCGACCTTCGATGGCGAGCGCGGCATCGAGGCTCTGCTCAACGGCCTGGTCCGCTTCGGCTGGACGCCGGTGCAGGAGAACGGCAACACCATCGCCCTGCTGCGTGATGGCGCCTCGGTGACCCTGGAGCCGGCGGGCCAGCTGGAGCTGTCCGGTGCGGCGCTGGAAACCATTCACCAGACCTGCGTGGAAACCGGCACCCACCTCAATGAAGTGGCGCAGGTGGCCGGCGAGCTGCAGCTGGGTTTCCTCGGCATGGGCTTCCAGCCGAAGTGGACGCGCGATGAAATGCCGTGGATGCCCAAGGGCCGCTACAAGATCATGCGCTCGTACATGCCCAAGGTCGGTTCGCTCGGCCTGGACATGATGACCCGCACCTGCACCGTGCAGGTGAACCTGGATTACGCCAGCGAAGCGGACATGGTGAAGAAGTTCCGTGTGTCGTTGGCGCTGCAGCCGATCGCCACCGCACTGTTCGCCGACTCGCCGTTCACCGAAGGCAAGCCGAACGGCTACCTCAGCTACCGCTCGCACATCTGGACCGATACCGATGCCGACCGTACCGGCATGCTCGACTTCGTGTTCGAGGACGGCTTCGGTTACGAGCGCTATGTCGACTACCTGCTCGATGTGCCGATGTATTTCTCCTACCGCGATGGCATCTACCACGATGCCAGCGGGCAGAGCTTCCGCGACTTCATGCAGGGCAAGCTGCCGGTGCTGCCGGGCCAGCTGCCGACCCTGCGCGACTGGTCGGACCACACCACGACCGCGTTCCCGGAAGTGCGGTTGAAGAAGTACCTGGAAATGCGCGGTGCCGATGGTGGCCCGTGGAGCCGCCTGTGTGCGCTGCCGGCCTTCTGGGTGGGCCTGCTGTACGACGACACGGCGCTGGATGCGGCGTGGGATCTGGTGCGTGGCTTCAGCCTGGCCGAGCGCCATGCGCTGCGTGATGGCGTGCCCAAGCACGCGATGGGCCTGCCGTTCCGCGGTGGCACCGTGCGCGACCTCGCCCGCGAGGCGGTGAAGATTTCGGTGGATGGGCTCAAGCGCCGTGCGGCGCGCAATGCCGATGGCCAGGATGAAAGCAAGTTCCTGGACGTGCTGCAGGAAATCGTCGAGTCCGGCCTGACCCCGGCCGAGCGCAAGCTGGCGCTGTTCCATGGCCGCTGGCACGGTGACGTGGATCCGGTGTTCCGCGAGTTCGCGTACTGAAAATGCGCCCGCCGGGCATGGCCCGGCGCTACCCGCCACGAATCCGGTAGCGCCGGGCCATGCCCGGCGGGTGGCGTACGCAAAAAAACCCCGGCAATGCCGGGGTTTCTTCATTCCATCAGCGCAGCGATCAGGCCTTGATGGTGGCCATGTCGATCACGAAGCGGTAGCGCACATCGTTCTTGGCCATGCGCTCCCAGGCTTCGTTGACGTTCTTGATGTCGATCATCTCCACGTCGCTGACGATGCCGTGCTCGGCGCAGAAGTCCATCATCTCCTGGGTTTCGGCCATGCCGCCGATCGCCGAACCGGTCAGGTTCCTGCGACCGAAGATCACGCTGCCACCGGTCAACGGCGGGTCCAGTTCGGTCAGCACACCGACCAAGCACATGGTCGCTTCGCGCTTGAGCAGGCCCATGTACGGGTTGGTGTCATGGCTGACCGGGATGGTGTTGAGCAGGAAGTCGAAGCTGCCGGCATGCGCCTTCATCTGCTCGGCATCGCGCGAAACCAGCACTTCGTCAGCGCCCAGGCGCTTGGCGTCGGCACCCTTTTCCGGGGTGGTGGTGATCATCACCACGTGCGCGCCGAGCGCCTTGGCGAACTTCACGCCCATGTGGCCGAGGCCACCCAGACCGATCACGCCGACCTTCTGGCCCGGGCCGACCTTCCAGTGGCGTAGCGGCGACCAGGTGGTGATGCCGGCGCACAGCAGCGGCGCGGCTGCCTTCAGGTCCAGCGTTTCGGAGACCTTGACCACGAAGCGCTGCTCGACCACCACGTGGTCGGAATAGCCGCCGTAGGTCGGTGCGCCGCTTTCACGCTCGCGGCCGTTGTAGGTCCAGGTCGCACCTTCGGCGCAGTACTGCTCCAGGTCGTGCTGGCAGGCATCGCAATGGCGGCAGGAATCGACCATGCAGCCGACACCGGCGTGGTCGCCGACCTTGAAGCGGGTGACCTCGCTGCCGACTTCGGTGACCCGGCCGATGATCTCGTGGCCCGGCACCATCGGATAGATCGAGCCACCCCAGTCGTCGCGGGCCTGGTGCAGGTCGGAATGGCAGATGCCGCTGTACAGGATCTCGATGCGCACATCGTTCGGGCCAACCGCGCGGCGCTCGAATTCGAAGGGCACCAGCGGGTCGGTATGGGTGTGGGCGGCGTAACCACGGGCGAGGGACATGGGGAATCCTTGGCAGGGTTTGTCGAAAGGCGTTTTACAATACGCTCCGTACCTCAGGGTAAGAAGCGTATATATCGGCATGATTCATCAAGGCAGACTGCACAATCATGGCCACTGACAACCTGACCCACCTGGCCGCCTTCGCTGCGGTCGCCCGCCACCGCAGTTTCCGCCGCGCCGGTGCCGAACTGGCCCTGTCGACCTCGGCGGTGAGCTATGCGATCCGCGCGCTGGAGGAACGGCTGGGGGTGGGCCTGTTCCACCGTACCACCCGCAGCGTGGCCCTGACCGAGGCCGGGCAGCGCCTGCTGGAGCGCCTGCAGCCGGCGCTGGGGCAGGTGCATGACGCGCTGGAGGAAATGAACCACTTCCGCGCGGTGCCGGCCGGCCTGCTGCGGATCAATGCGACGCGGGCGGCGGTGGCGACCCAGTTGGGGCCGCGGCTGGCGCGGTTCCTGCACGCGCATCCGGACGTACGGGTGGAGCTGACCGAGAACGATGGCCTGGTCGATATCGTTGCCGAGGGCTACGACGCTGGCGTGCGCCTGCACGAGTTCGTGCCCGAGGACATGGTGGCGGTGCCGATGGGGCCGCCGCTGCGCGGATTGATTGTCGGTTCACCCGAGTACCTGCGGCGCCGGCCGGCCCCGCAGCATCCGCGCGACCTGGCCGCGCACGAGTGCGTACGTTTCCGTTTCGCCAGCGGCCATCTGTACAAGTGGCAGTTCGAACGCGACGGCCAGACCCTGGAGATCGACGTACCGGGTCGACTGACGCTGTGCGAGCAGGGCACCGTGGTTGGCGCGGTGCTCGATGGCATCGGCCTGGCCTATGTGCTGGAAGACACCGCGCGGCCGTATCTGGACGACGGCCGACTGGTGGCGGTGCTGGAAGATTGGAGCGAACCGTTCGCCGGGTTTGCGCTGTACTACCCGAAACAGCGGCAGATGCCCGGTGCATTGCGTGCGTTCGTGGACATGCTGCGCGAATGAATCGCGATCACCCGCATCCACGCGTGGCGTGGATCTACTGACCATCGCCGCACGCCCATTTTGATCCACGCGCTGCATGGATGCCGTTACATCTAGTAGATCCACGCCATGCGTGGATTGGCGCCCGCTACGCAGTGACCAATTCATTCGACCAGCGCGTTATACCCTGCATCGCTGAACTGGATCAGGCAGAAGCCATGGCCGAACGGATCGGACAGCACGGCGATCGTTCCCCAGAGGCGTTCGCGGACGGGGCGTTCGAGCGCGGCTCCGGCCGCAACCGCGCGGGCAAGCGCCGCGTCGATGTCAGCGACCACCCAGTCCAGATGCACCGGCGTCCAGTGGCGCTCGTAATCGCGCACATCGCCGTCTTCGGTCGCTGCGCTGCCGGCATCGTTCTGCAGCAGGTACAGCGGCGTGGGGCCACCGAGCAGTTCCAGCGCACCGGGGCCGAGGCGGCGACCGACCCGCAGGTCGAAGGCTGCGGTGTAGAAGGTTTCAGCGGCAGCAAGATCGGGCACGTCGAGGTTGACGATGAACGAAGTGGTGACGGAGTTCATGGGGACTTTCGTCATGTTGTTGGGCACGGATGTACTGTCTAGGATCGAACTGTAGTTCAGGATCGGAGTGCCCGGTCGTTGCGATCGGTGGCCTCGTTGCCAGGGAGGATTCCATGCGGGATCTGGAAGTGGAAGCGCGAGTACGCAGGCTGGAGCGACGGGCAGGCCGATGGCGCTGGCTGCTGGTGGCTACCCCCGTCCTATTGATGTCGATTGTGCTGGCTGGTCGCGGATTTGCCAGGCCGGAGGTCGGCATTGTTCCGGAGATCCGCACCCAACGCCTGATCGTGCTTGATCAGGAAGGGCGCAAGCGGGTGGAGATCGGTGAGGACGCGCCGGATCTGGACATCAAGCGCAACGCCCGGGTGGCGGGGTTGATCATCTTCGATGGCAATGAACAGGAACGCGGAGGCATGGTCACCGCCGACGATGGCAGCGCTACGGTTGCCCTGGATGCGCCGCGTGGTGTCGGCTATCGCGTGTCAGATCGGGCCGGAATGAAAGTGGGAGCGGACGGTTCGGCGCTCATCGGTGTCCTGTCCAACGCCGGGGGCTTTGCCGCAAGGCTGATCGCGCAGGGGGCGGAAGGACAGTTGGAGGTGAGCCGCGTGGATTCCACCGAAGGCGGAGCATCCACCCGTGTGATCCACGTGGAGGCTGATAGCAGGTGACGGAACAACCACAGGCGCAAACAGGGAGCGCAACATGCATGAGCAGGATATAGCCGTACGCTTGGAACGCCTGGAACACAGGCTGCGCCGCAGGAATCTGCTTGCTGCCTCGATGTTCGCGCTGGGCGCATCGTTGGCCCTGATCGGGACCAGCGTAGCCACGCCCGATGCCGGCGTAGTGCCGGAGATCCGTACCTACAAGCTGACCGTGCTCGACAGTGAAGGGCGCACGCGCGTGCAGATTGCCGAGGATGCCAGTGACATTGCCCGCAACTCACGTGCAACGGGCATGACCATCTACGATGCGAAGGGCGATGAGCGCGGTGGCATCGGCACCATGGCCAACGGCAGCGCGGTAATGGCATTGGATGCACCGGTTGGCGTGGGATACAAGGTTCGCGATCGGGCGGGCATGAGAGTCGCGCCCGATGGCACCGCCGTGATCACGGCACTGTCCAACGAGGGCAGCTTTGCCGCCAGCCTGGTGGCGCAGGGCAACCAGGGGCGGCTTGAGCTGAGCCGCAAGGACTCGGCCAGGGGCGAGATCAGCACCCGTGTGCTGACCTTTGATTCGGACTCGACGAAGGTCGAGAAGGCGCCGTGATGTGTTCGGTGGCGAATGGCGCGCCGCATCCACGCGTGGCGTGGATCTACGGGGCCGGCGGGTAGTCGAGGTAGCCCTCGCTGCCGCCGCCGTAATAGGTGCTGCGGTCGGGGATGGCCAGCGGGACATCGCGCTGCAGGCGCTCGACCAGATCCGGGTTGGCGATGAACGGTTGGCCGAAGGCAGCCAGATCGATGATGCCTTCCTCGATCAGCCGCAGGGCGCGTTCGCGGGTCATACCGCCGGCCAGGATCACCGTACCGCCATAGACCTGCTTGAAGGCCTTGAGGAAGGCCTCGCCGATCGCCGGTGCGCCGTGCAGGTAGTTGTCGTTCAGATGCACATAGGCCAGCCCGCGCTTGCCCAGTTCCTCGGCCAGGTACAGATAGCTGGCTTCGTTTTCCGCATAGGCGGGCATGTCGAAGACCTGGCTGTTCGGCGCAAGGCGCACGCCGATGCGGTGCGCGCCGATGCGCGCGGCCATCGCATCCACGGTGTCCAGGATCAGCCGGGCGCGGTTACGCAGCGAACCGCCGTACACGTCCTGCCGGTCATTGGTGACCGGGTTGAGGAACTGCTCGAACAGATAGCCGTTTGCCGCATGCAGTTCGATGCCATCGAAGCCGGCGGCGATCGCGTTGTCGGCACCCTGCACGAAGTCGGCGACGATGCCCGGCACTTCTTCTGTGCTGAGTGCACGCGGCGGTGTCGGATCGGCATGGCCACGGCTGCCGTCGTCCAGATACACGAATGAGGTGTTCTTCGGATCGCTCGCTACCGGCCGCGTGCCGGCGCTTACCGGCTGGCCGCCGTCGGGCTGCAGCGAGGCGTGTGACATGCGGCCGACGTGCCACAGCTGCGCGAAGATCGCGCCCTGCGCAGCGTGTACGGCGTCGGTGACAAGCGTCCAACCGGCCACCTGCTCGGCCGACCAGATGCCCGGCACGTCGATGTAGCCCTGGCCCTGCGGTGAGACCGGGGTGCCTTCGCTGATGATCAGGCCGGCGCTGGCGCGCTGCCGGTAATACTGGGCGGTCAGCGCATTGGCGACGGCGCCGGGGTTGCGGGCACGGGTCATCGGCGCCATCGCGATGCGGTTGTGCAGGGGTAGTCCAGCGAGGTCGAAGGGGCGGAACAGGGCGGCGGTCATGTCAGTCATCTCGGAGCGGGGGAGGGCGCCAACGGCGCGACAGCACCATGATGGAGTTGACATGTGGGCACATAAAGGCGGTAGATTTCCCGTCAGGCGGGACAATCTGTCCCCAATGGGCGAGCCTGCCGATGCTTCCCGTCGAATCCCTGAATGGCCTGGCGACCTTCGTCACCACGGCGCGCTCGGCCACCTTCACCGAGGCCGCCGACGCGCTGGGCATCTCCCGCTCGGCGGTCGGCAAGGCCATCGCCCGGCTGGAAACGCGGCTGGGCGTGCGCCTGTTCCATCGCACCACCCGGCGCATCGCGCTGACCACCGACGGCGAGGCGTACTACGCCTCCTGCGCCGCGGCCCTGGATGAAATCGCGGCGGCCGAAGCCTGCCTGGGCTCGGCTGCGCATCTGCCGAGCGGCCGCCTGCGCATCGACATGCCGTCCTCGTTCGGGCGGCTGGTGGTGCTGCCGGTACTGCTGCGCATGTGCAATGAACACCCGGACCTGCAGTTGACGATGACCTTCACCGATCACTTCGTTGACCCGGTGGAAGAAGGCATCGACCTGCTGATCCGCTTTGGCGGCCTGCATCACGCCGAGCACCTGGTCGCGCGCAAGCTGGCCAGCCAGCGCCTGGTGACCTGCGCGTCGCCGGCCTACCTGCAGGCCTATGGTGTGCCGCAGACGCTGGACGAACTGCGCGACCATCGCAGCGTGGTCGGCTTCCGTCATGGCCAGTCGGTGGCGTGGCGGATCGGCAGCGAGGGCACCAACGGCAGCTTCATCCCCAGTGCCACGCATCAGCTCAACGATGGCGATGCGGTGATCGAGGGGGCGATCGCCGGGTTGGGGATCTGCCAGATGCCGATGTCTCTGGTGCGCCATCACCTGGAATCCGGTGCGTTGCAGTCGGTACTGGACCACTGCACGCAGCACCATGTGGACATCCACGCGCTGTGGCCACAGACGCGGCATCTGCGGCCGAAGGTGCGTTACGTGGTGGAAGAGCTGACCCGGCTGGCCGCAAAGGGGGCCTTTGATTGAGGTCCGGATCGGCTCCTGTATACTATCCCCCAGTATAGTTCCGAGGCCGGCCCACGATGCCGCACTCTCCCGAAGAGAAAAAGAAGGTTCTGGCCCGCGTGCGCCGCATCCGCGGCCAGTGCGATGCGCTGGACCGCGCGCTGGAAGCCGGCGCCGACTGCGGGCCGGTGCTGCAGCAGATCGCCGCCATCCGTGGCGCGGTCAACGGCCTGATGTCCGAAGTGATGGAAGCGCACCTGCGCGAGGAGTTCGGCCAGCCCGCCGCCTCCGATGAACAACGCGCCGAACGCGTGCGCGACATGAGCGCGTTGATCCGCTCGTACCTGAAATGAACGACGGCGCGACACAGCGCCGCGCATCCTGTTTTCCGCAAGCCCTTTTGGAGAGTGCCATCATGAAATCCCGTGCCGCCGTCGCCTTTGGTCCCGGCCAGCCGCTGCAGATCGTCGAGATCGACGTCGCCCCGCCGAAGGCGGGCGAAGTGCTGGTCAAGATCACCCACACCGGTGTCTGCCACACCGATGCGTTCACCCTGTCCGGCGATGATCCGGAAGGCCTGTTCCCGGTGGTGCTGGGCCATGAAGGCGCCGGCATCGTGGTGGAGGTGGGCGAGGGCGTGACCAGCGTCAAGCCGGGTGACCACGTCATTCCGCTGTACACCGCCGAATGTGGTGAATGCCTGTTCTGCAAGAGCGGCAAGACCAATCTGTGCGTGGCGGTGCGTGCCACCCAGGGCAAGGGCGTGATGCCCGATGGCACCAGCCGCTTCAGCTACAACGGCGAGCCGATCTACCACTACATGGGCTGCTCGACCTTCAGCGAATACACCGTCGTTGCCGAGGTGTCGCTGGCGAAGATCAACCCGGAAGCGAACCCGGAGCATGTCTGCCTGCTCGGCTGCGGCGTGACCACCGGCATCGGTGCGGTGCACAACACCGCCAAGGTGCAGGAAGGCGACAGCGTGGCCGTGTTCGGCCTGGGCGGCATCGGCCTTGCGGTCATCCAGGGTGCGCGCCAGGCCAAGGCCGGGCGCATCATCGCGGTGGACACCAACCCGTCCAAGTTCGAGCTGGCCCGCGAATTCGGCGCCACCGACTGCATCAACCCGAAGGACTTCGACAAGCCGATCCAGCAGGTGATCGTGGAGATGACCACCTGGGGCGTGGACCACAGCTTCGAGTGCATCGGCAACGTCAACGTGATGCGTGCGGCGCTGGAATGCGCCCACCGTGGCTGGGGCCAGAGCGTGGTGATCGGCGTGGCCGGTGCCGGTCAGGAAATCTCCACCCGCCCGTTCCAGCTGGTCACCGGCCGCAAGTGGATGGGCACCGCGTTTGGTGGCGTGAAGGGCCGCAGCCAGCTGCCGGGCATGGTCGAAGACGCGATGAAGGGCGATATCGAGCTGGCCCCGTTCGTCACCCACACCATGGACCTGGACAAAATCAACGAAGCCTTCGACCTGATGCATGAAGGCAAGTCGATCCGTTCGGTCGTCCACTACTGAGCCGCGCCGGGCGGCAGGCGCTTGCCTGCCGTCCCTCGGGAGGAAACCTCATGGAACGTATCGAACACCGCGCCTGTGCCGGCGGTTGGCAGGATGTCTACCGCCATCATTCGACCACGCTGGGCTGCGACATGCAGTTCGCCGTGTACCTGCCGCCGCAGGCCGAAACCCGGAAGCTGCCGGTGCTGTACTGGCTGAGCGGACTCACCTGCACCGAGCAGAACTTCATCACCAAGGCCGGCGCGCAGCGCTATGCGGCCGAGCACGGCGTGATCATCGTCGCCCCGGACACCAGCCCACGCGGCGATGACGTGGCCGATGCCGAGGGCTATGACCTGGGCAAGGGCGCGGGTTTCTATCTCAACGCCACACAGCAGCCGTGGGCCAAGCACTACCGCATGCACGACTACGTCGCTCACGAGCTGCCGGCGTTGATCGAGGCGGGTTTCCCGGCAACCGACGCACGGGGCATCAGTGGCCATTCGATGGGCGGCCATGGCGCGCTGGTGATTGCGCTGCGCAACCCGGGCCACTACCGCAGCGTGTCGGCGTTCTCGCCGATCGTGGCACCCAGCCACGTGCCGTGGGGGCAGAAGGCATTCGCCGCCTACCTCGGCGGCAACCCGGCCGACTGGGCGCAGTGGGATGCCTGCGAACTTGTGGCCCACGCCGGCGAGCGCTTGCCGCTGCTGGTTGACCAGGGCGAGGGGGATGAGTTCCTGCACAGCCAGCTGCAGCCGCAGCGCCTGCAGCAGGCCTGCGATGCTGCCGGTCATCCGCTGAGCCTGCGCCTGCAGCCCGGCTACGACCACAGCTATTACTTCATCGCCAGCTTCATCGGCGAGCACATCGCGCACCACGCCCGGGCGCTGCACGTCTGACCCTGACGGTAGTGCCGGCCGCTGGCCGGCATTGCCTTGAGAACAGTCGAGCAAGCTCGACGCTACGGCGGCCAGCCGCCACGCATGGCGTGGCGCTTACACGTCGTCTTCTTCTTCCGCCGCTTCACGGCCCTGCTGGCGGATCAAGGCTTGTTCGCGCGCATCGTTGATGGCGTGGCGCACGCTGTCCAGGTCGACGGTGGATTCATCGTGCACGAAGGTGCCGGTGAGCTCACTGTCCGGCAGCAGGCTGCCCGCCTCGAACAGCGCCCACATTTCCTCGCCATACCAGCTGTCCAGCAGTTCGGGCGCGAAACGGCCCAGGTAGGCGGTGAGGTTGTTGACATCCCGCAACAGCATGCTGCGCGCGGCGTTGTTGCCGCCCGCACTGACCACCTGAGGGAAATCGATCACCACCGGGCCATCGGGACCGACCAGCACGTTGTACGGCGAGAGATCGCCATGGATCAGGCCGCAGCACAGCATGCGCACCACCTGGCGGACCAGGGTCTGGTGGAACTGGCGGGCCTGCTCGGGCTCCAGCTCCACCTCGCCCAGGCGCGCGGCGGAGAAACCGTCGGCATCGGTGACCAGCTCCATCACCAGCACGCCGTGGTAGTAACCGTACGGCTCGGGCACGCGCACGCCGGCATCGCGCAGCTGGTACAGCGCGTCCACCTCGGTGTTCTTCCAGGCCGTTTCCTGCTGCTTGCGGCCGTATTTGCTGGCCTTGCCCACCGCACGCGCCTCGCGGCTGCCGCGCACCTTGCGACCTTCCTGGTACTGCACGCGCTGCTGGAAGCTGCGCTGGGCCATGTCCTTGTAGACCTTCGCGCAGCGCACCTCGTTGCCGCTGCGTACCACGTACACGGCCGCTTCCTTGCCGCTCTTGAGCGGGCGTAGAACTTCATCGATCACGCCGTCGTCGATCAGGGCGCGCAGTCCTTCCGGGGTTTTCACGGGATCTCTGGGGCGGCCGGCGCGGACGCGCTGGCCAGAATGGGGAGGAATCTGCGCATTTTACAGGTCGCGGCTGCCCAGCGGCTTCCCGGCTGGCCCGCGAGCGTCGCTGGGCAACCGTCCCACGAGACGGCTGCCACCGTCGCGGATTTTCCAAAGTGGATCACGCCACCGTGGCGGCGCGGCGCGCTATCGTGCAGCCATACGGCCTTGCCGATGGGGGGATGCATGCCGGTTGCGCTGGCGCTGCTGTTCGTGGTCTGCCACGGTCTGGCCGTGGCGTTCTGGCCGGGCCCGGCCGGCGGTAGCTCGTTCGTGTTTCTCACCGCCGCGCCGCTACTGGCCGCGGCCGCCTGCCTGTGGCGTGGCCAGCGGGACCACGCCGCGCTGGGCTGGCGCGCCACGGCACTGGCACTGCTGCTCTGGGCCGGCGGCATGGCCTTCAACATGATCGATGCGCTGGGCGCCGACCGCGCCAACATCACCCCGCGCGCCAGCCTGCTGTTGTATGTGCTGTACGGCGTGCCGCTGGTGTTCATCCTGGCCCGCGCCCGTCGCGAACGCCGGATGATCAGCCTGATCGACGGCGTGATGGCGGCCCTGCTGGGCGTGTTGTTCTTCGTGCATACCCAGTCCTTCGCCGACCGCATCGATATCGACGACCAGGCGATGGCGCACATGCAGCGCATGTTCGACATCCAGAACCTGTGCATCGCCGGTTTCGCGGTGGTGCGCTGGGTCGCCGGCGATGCGCCTGAACGGCGCAGCTTCTACCGCGCGCTGGCGCTGTTTGCGCTGTCCTATTTGCTGGTTGCGTTCTACATCAATCACTACACCGCCGAGCAGTCGTTCGGCGCCTACAACGATCTGCTGATCGACCTGCCGTTCCTGCTGATGGCGCTGATGGCCCTGCGCCAGGCACCTGCACCGGGCTTCGTGCTGCATCCCCGCCTGCTGCGATTGGTGCAGGCCGGTGGACCGATCATCCTGCCCTTGTTGCTGCTGGTGGTCGGTACCCTGGTGGTGGACCACGCGCGGGCGTTGGCGCTGACCGGGTTCGTGGTGGCAACGCTGGGCTTCAGCCTGCGCAGCACGTTGCTGCAGCTCGACCTGCTGGAGCGGCAGGCAGGCCTGGATCAGCTGGCACGACAGGATGGCCTGACCGGCGTAGCCAATCGCCGCCAGTTCGATACGCTGCTGCTGGCCGAATGGAACCGGGCGCGTCGCAGCGGCAGCGAACTGGCATTGCTGCTGGTGGACATCGACCATTTCAAGGCATTCAACGACGAGCACGGTCATCCTGCCGGCGACCGCTGCCTGCAGGCGGTGGCCGCGGTGCTGCAGGCCACCGCCGGGCGCGCGGCCGACAGCGTGGCGCGCTATGGCGGTGAGGAATTCGCGGTGATCGTGCCCGGCAGCCCACTGTCGGGTGTGCTGGCGCTGGCCGAGCGCCTGCGCGAGGCGGTGGAAGCGCTGCCGCTGCCGGAAGGCCGGGTCAGCATCAGCGTGGGCGTGGGTTACCTGCATCCGCCGGCGCTGGCCACCGCCGAACAGTTGCTGGCCGATGCCGATGCCGGCCTGTACGCGGCCAAGCGTGCGGGCCGCAACCAGGTGATCCTGCACGCACACGTGCTGGACGACGACGGGGGCGCGCACGACACGCTGGACTGTTGAGCATGGCTGCGCGACTGCCACGGCAGGAAAGTGCGTGGTTGATCGGCGCTGGCGCGACCGCCCGGTCGGATCCAGCAGGCGCAGGCGTTGCCGGCCAGCGGCCGGCACTACCCTGGCAGGCAGCCCGCGTCAGGCCGCCGCAGGCCAGTACCTCGCCAAGGTGGCGATACCTACGGATCACGTGTTTCCACCAGCACCGGGCAAGGCGCATGGTCGATCGTCCATTGCCCCACCGAGGGCTCGAACAGGCGCTGCAGGCGTGACAGATGGCGGTGGCCGATGACGATCAGGTCGCATTGCAGGCGACGCGCCTGCGCGCTGATCACTTCGCCAGGATCGCCGGAAGGCAGCTGTGCGATGGCGTCCACGCCGCGCTCGCGCAGCTCGGCCAAGGCGTCGGCCAGTACCGCTTCGGCATGCGCCTGCTGCCGGGCGGCGGCGGGATACTCACGGCGGTCGGCATCGGTGGCACCAGCGGCCAGTGCGAATTCGGGGTCAAGCACGCACAGCAGGTGCAGGCGGCTGCGGGGGCCGGCCATGGTGGCGGCCAGGTCCAGCACGCGGTCGTGCTGGGGGCCGCCATCAAGCGCGACCAGCAGGGTGTTGAACATGGAAAGCTCCTTTGCAGGGCGCTGATGGTCGCTGATGTCGTCGCGCGCACCCATGCCGTGCGCCGCAGTCAATGCGTGCGCACAACGCAATTCTGGATGATCTGGATTGCAGTAGAGTCATCCCATTTGCGGGAGACTGCCATGCCCTTGCCGGACCTGAACCTGTTGCTGGCACTGGATGTGCTGATCGACGAATGCAGCGTGGCGGCCGCTGCGCGACGGATGAATCTCAGTGCGCCGGCGATGAGCCGTACCCTGGGCCGGGTACGGGTAGCCCTGGGTGATCCGGTGCTGGTGCGCGCCGGCCGTGGGCTCGCCCCCACGCCACGCGCGCTGGAACTGCGTGAGCAGGTGCGCGATGTGATCGAGCAGGCACACCGCGTGTTCAATGCGGGCCGCGAGGTCGACATGGCCACGCTGGAACGAACGTTCAGCGTGCGCGCCAACGATGTGTTCATCGGCAGCTATGGCGGCCGCCTGCGTGATGTCTTCCGCCAGCAGGCACCGCGCTGCATGCTGCGCTTCGTGCCCGAAGGCGATACCGATGACGATGCGATGGTGCAGGGGCGGATCGACCTGTACATCAGCACGGCCGGCAAGCACAGCCCGGAAACCAAGGTGCAGCACCTGTTCACCACCTCGCTGCTGGGCGCGGCACGCGAGGATCATCCGTTGTTCGACGGCGACATCAGTGTCGAGCGCTTCGCCGCGTGCGACCACATCGCCGTGTCCCGGCGCGGGCTTGCGCATGGCCCGATCGACGAAGAGCTGGCAGCGCTTGGCCTGCAACGGCGGGTGGCGGTGGTCATCCCTACCTTCCATGGCGCGATCTTTGCTGCCGCCGATTCGGACCTGGTGCTGCCGCAGATGCCAAGCGTGATGCTGGACCGCATCACCCGCATGGGCCTGCCGCTGCGAATGTTCCCGCTGCCGGTGCCGGTGCGGACCGTAGCGCTGGTGCAGGCCTGGCACCCACGCATGGACAACGACCCGGCCCACCAGTGGCTGCGGCGGGCGATCAAGGGCATGTGCGATTCGGTCGAGGCGGCCCACCACTGATTGCCCGCGGGCGTGCGTTGTACGCACGCCTGCGATGCCGGGCACGCCATTTTTCGCAGGCAACGGCCTTTCTAGACTGCGCTCCCGAAAGTTTCACTGAGCGCAATCCAATGTCTCCATATATGCCGTGTACTGCACGGATCGGCAGCCGGCAGTGAGCACGCCGGCCGCCATGCCCGCGGCGCCGGCAGCGCCCCGGCCCGTCGCTGCCCCCGGCTTCGACCGGCGCATCCTGGTTGGGCTGTGCGGTGTGCTGCTGGCAGTGCTGGTGTCGGGTTTCAACGAGAACGTCACCAAGGTCGCGCTGGCCGACATCCGCGGTGCGATGGGTTTCAGCGTCGATGACGGCAGCTGGATCGTGGCGCTGTACAGCGCCATGTCGGTCAGCGCGATGGCATTCGCACCGTGGTGCGCAGCCACCTTCTCGCTGCGCCGCTTTGCGCTGGCTATGATCGGCGGCTTCATGGTGCTGGGCGTGCTGTGCCCGCTCGCCCCCAACCTGCAGACCTTTCTGCTGCTGCGCGCATTGCAGGGACTGTGTGGGGGCGCGCTGCCGCCGCTGCTGATGAGCGTGGCGCTGCGCTTCCTGCCGCCGGGCATCAAGCTGTACGGCCTGGCCGCCTACGCACTGACCGCCACCTTCGGGCCGAGCATGGGCACTCCGCTGGCCGCATTCTGGGTGGAGCAGGTGGGCTGGCACTGGGCGTTCTGGCAGATCGTGCCGTATTGCCTGGCGGCGATGGCGATGGTCGGCTGGGGCCTGCCACAGGATCCCCTGCGGCTGGAGCGCTTCGCACAGTTCGACGGCGTCGGCCTGATGCTCGGCCTGCCGGCGCTGGTGCTGCTGGTACTGGGTTTGGTGCAGGGCCCGCGCCTGAACTGGTTCGACTCGTCGTTGATCACGCTGATGCTGGGTGGCGGTGCGGGTCTGCTGGTGTTGTTCTTCATCAACGAGTGGTTCCATCCACTGCCGTTCTTCAAGCTGCAGCTGCTGGCCAACCGCAACCTCAGCTACTCGCTGATTACCCTCGGTGGCGTGCTGTTCGTGCTGCTGGCGGTGATCTCCATTCCTTCCGGCTTCCTCGCCAGCGTGCAGGGCTATCGCCCGCAACAGACCGCGCCGATGCTGCTGTGGGTGGCGGTGCCGCAGGTCATCGCGCTGCCGTTGGTCGCCGCACTGCTGAACATCCGTGTGATCGATTGCCGTTGGGTGCAGGCCACCGGCCTGGCCCTGCTGGCGCTGGCCTGCTGGCTGGGCGCGCATCTGGACGTCAGCTGGATACGCGACAACTTCCTGTGGGTACAGCTGCTGCAGGTGTTTGCGCAGCCGATGGCGGTGCTGCCGTTGCTGATGCTGGCCACCGGTGGCCTGGCGCCACAGGACGGCCCCTTCGCATCGGCGTGGTTCAACACGGTCAAGGGCTTTGCTGCGGTGCTGGCCAGCGGCGTGCTGGAAGCGGTCGCGCAGGGACGCCGCCATTTCCACTCCACCGTGCTGGTCGAGCGGCTTGGCGAACAGCCGTGGCTGGCCGAAGGGCCGCAGCTTGGCGCGCGCCTGCATGCGCAGGTGCAGGCGTTGACCTCGGCCGATCTCTACCTGCTGGTCGCGTTGGTCGCGCTGGCCTTCATTCCCCTCATTGCCTGGATGCCCACCCGCATCCATCCGCCACGTGCCGTGGCCTGATCCCTTCGCAGGAACTCCCCCATGACAATCAATCGAACGTATCTCAACGCGGGCCTCGGCCTGGGCGTACTGCTTCTGGCCGGTGCTGCCTGGCTGCTGCTGCGCGACGGCCGCCACCAGACCACCAACAACGCCTATGTGGTTGCTGATTACACCGTAGTCGCACCGAAGATCGCCGGCTTCGTCAGCGCGGTGAACGTGGAAGACAACCAGGCGGTGAAGGCCGGTGACGTGCTGGCCCGTATCGATGACCGCGACTACCAGGTCGCGTTGCAGGCCGCCCGCGCCGACCTGGCCAATGCGCGCGCGCAGCTGGCCAACGCGCAGGCGGCGCTGGCACAGCAGGGCTCGCTGATCGAACAGGCCAGGGCGAGTGTGGATGTCAGCCGCGCCGAACTGACCCTGGCCAGCGCCGACCAGCAGCGTTACCGCGAGCTGGCCCGCGACGGTGCCGGTACCGTGCAGAACGCACAGCAGGCGCAGTCGAAGCAGGCCGTTGCCAGTGCACATCTGCAACAGGGACAGGCCGCGTTGTCGACCGCACGCCAGCGCACCGACATCCTCGCTGCCGGGGTGCAGGCCGCACAGGCGGCCGTGCAGCGTGCCGAAGCCGCACAGGCGCGCGCCGAACTGGATCTTTCGCACACCGAGCTGCGTGCACCGATCGATGGCGTGGTGGGACGCCGCGCAGTGCGCGTCGGCGCCTACCTGACCCCGGGCACGCCGGTGGCCGCAGTCGTGCCGCTGCAGCGCGCCTTCGTTGTCGCCAACTTCCAGGAGACGCAGATGACCCGCATGCAGCCAGGGCAACAGGTTGAGCTGACGGTGGACGTGTTCCCCGGCACACCGTTGCGCGGCCATATCGACAGCATCGCCCCGGCCACTGGCGTGACGTTCGCCGCGGTGGCGCCGGAAAACGCGACCGGCAACTTCACCAAGGTGGTGCAGCGCATTCCGGTGAAGATCGTGCTGGAGCCGGAGCAGGCATTGCTGGGCCAACTGCGTGCCGGCATGTCGGTGGAAGCCAGCGTGGATCTGCAACGTCCGCAGCGGGTGCAGAGCGCGCAGCGCGAGCGGCACCGCACGGGCGGGGAAGGCGCATGATCCGCGTATTCCCGCGTGTACTGGCTGCAGCGGCACTGTGCACGGCGTTGACCGCCTGCACGCTGGGACCGGACTTCGTGCGCCCGCAGGCCGACCTGCCCACGCAGTGGCAGGGCGAAGCGGTGGCTTCAGCTGCGCTGGATGACGACGCCAGCTGGTGGTCCGGTTTCGATGATCCGCTGCTGGGGCAACTGGCGACGCAGGTACTGCAGGCCAATCTCGACCTGCAGCTGGCCGCCAACCGGGTGCAGCAGAGCCGCGCCGCGCGTGGCGTCACCGCGGCCGACCGGCTGCCCAGCGTCGGCGCCACTGCCAGTGGCGTACGCGCGCGCAACAGCGAGGTAGGCCTGAACGATCCGTCCGGTAATGGCGGTCGCGATGACTATGGGCTGTTCCAGGCCGGCATCGGCATGAGCTGGGAACTGGATCTGTGGGGACGCGTACGCCGTCAGGTGGAAGCGGCCGACGCACGCGTGCAGATGGCTGAGGAAGATGCACACGCGGTGCGCATCGCGCTGCTGGCCGAGACCGCGCGTGATTACCTGCAGTTGCGCGCGACGCGCCAGCTGCTGGCCATCACCGAGGAAAACCTCAGCATCGCCCACGACATCAAGCGGCTGACCGAAGCGCGCCAGCGCCAAGGCGTGGCCAGCACGTTGCAGGTCTCCAGTGCGGCGGCGCAGGTCGCTTCGCTGCAGGCCCGCATCGCGCCGCTGCGGCACCGCGAATCGCAGCTGCGCAATGCACTCGCATTCCTGCTGGCACAGCCGCCGCAGGCGCTGGATGCGCAGCTGCAGAGCGCGCGCCGCGATTGGGCCGCGTTGCCGACCGTAGCGGTGGGCGTGCCCAGTGAACTGGCCGAGCGTCGCCCGGATGTCCGCCGTGCCGAGGCTGCACTGCATGCTGCCACGGCGGGAATTGGCGTGGCCAAGGCCAGCTTCCTGCCGCGCATCACCTTGAATGGCGATGCCGGTTTCCAGGCCAGGCAGCTGGATGATCTGGATGGCTGGAACGCGCATCGCTTCAGTATCGGCCCGTCGATCAGCCTGCCGATCTTCCAGGGCGGACGCCTGAAGGCCAACCTGGCGCTGAGCAGGCTTCAGCAGCAACAGGCGGCGCTGCAGTTCCGCCGTACCGTGCTGCAGGCCTGGCATGAAGTGGACGATGCCATCGACGGCTATGCCGCCGAACAGCAGCGTGCCGCGCAGCTGCACGTGGCGGTGGATGAGAGCGAGACGGCGCTGGGTGCGGCGCGTCGGCAGTACCAGGCCGGCGTGGTCGACATGCTGGATGTGTTGAGCACCCAGCGCATCGCGCTGGACAACCAGGCCGCGCTGGCCAACAGCCAGGCGACCGCCGCGATTGCACGCGTAGAGCTGTATCGCGCACTGGGCGGCGGTTGGTAAGGCGCAGGATGGGTAGTGCCGGCCGCTGGCCTGCAGATGCCGTATGCATGAGTTGCCGGCCAGCGACCGGCACTATCCTGGCAGGCAGCCCGCGTCAGGCCGCCGGCTTTTCGCGTTTGCGGAACAGCAGATAAGGCCAGATACCGATCAACACCGCTGCGATGACCGTGCCGTAGACCAGCGCGAACACTGACTTGCCCGGCTCGGTCCAGACCATGCCCAGCAGAAGCAGGCCGAACACGATGGTCGGCCCGCCCAGCAGGATCATGGCGAAGGTCTTTATCCGTCCACTGGTGGGCGCATTGGCGAGCTTGCCGACCATGTCGGTACCACCGAAATGCACCTGCAGTGCATCGTTGGTGGAACGGGCGGGCTGCGGTTTTGCGGGTTCCGGCGGCGCTACCGGTTGCTGCAGGTCCATGTCCTGAGTCGCCGACGGCAGCAGGTCCGATAGGTTGGTCTGCTCGATGAGCGCTTTCAGCTTGGGGTCCATGTGCAATCCGTGCAGTCGCCTTTGGCGGCGGCACGATACCAGTACACCCAGATGCCGGGTAGTGCCGGCCGCTGGCCGGCAGCTCGGCAAGGTGAAGCCGGTAGTGGCCAACCTTGGTTGGCACGTTCCAAAAGGCTGCCAACCAAGGTTGGCATTTACCGGACCGGTCGGTATTACCCATCACGGCCGGTCGGCAATCTCGCCGAAGAACCAGTATTCCTGTTCCAGCCCCTCGTGATCATCGGCAGGAGGGATGCATACCTGCACGCCGCGCTCTTCGATGCCGTTGGGCAGGGCGAGCCCCCATTCGGCAGCAAGGCTGCGCGAGGTGATGGCGGTGACCTGTCCATCTGCCGTGGTGGCGACATGTCCCTGGAAATAGTCTTCGTCCAGGTAAAGGCATACCTCGCTGGAGAACATGCCAGGCTGGGCGATGCAGCAGGTTATCCGCACGCCTGCTTGCGAGGCCGGGCGCGACTGGATCAGGTTTGCGCAGGCATTGATCAGGGCCTCCTGCGCGCAGGCGCGCTGCAAAGCCGGCGTCGATGCAGGACCTTCGATCAGGCCTGCGCGAGTGGGAATTTTGTAATTCCAATAACGGGTGTTGGTCTGCAGCTCTTCCGGAGTCGGAGATTCATCGACGAATCTCCGGGCCCAGCGCTGCAGGTAGCGGAGTCGCCGTGGAGCATCGCGCAGCTTCTTCTGGCCGCGAGTGCCTGGCCGGGTGATTGGGTCTGTGTTTCTCATCGCGCCAGTGTGGCAGTCACATGAGCGATGTGCTGGGAAGTGCCAACCAAGGTTGGCGCCTACCAAAGCACGGTCATCATTACCGGGCTATTTGCGACAATTCGGAGGCGCAGAGCCGGTAAATGCCAACCTTGGTTGGCTGCCTTCAGGAAAGCGCCAACCAAGGTTGGCGCCTACCAGAGCCGGAACTCAACGCACGTCGCGCAGTTCCCAGTGGTGCCCGGCCAGCAGGCGCAGGCGCTGCTTGAACACGTCACTGTCGATGCGGGTGGTGGCCACCAGGTTGATGCGCAGGTCCTTCTGCTCACCGGTCACGGTGGCCTCCGGATCGGTCGCGCCCCACTGCGGCTCCACCGCATCCGGGTCCGGCTGCTTGTCGCGCCAGCGCTCGAACAGGCTGCCATTGCGCAGCGCGTTCTGCAGTTCTTCGGCGAAGCCGGCAGCGCCCTGCGAATGGAAAGACAGGTCGGGGTCGTTGCCGCGGGCCTTGGACGGTTCGGGCAGGCTGATGTGGTACTGCGCAGGCATGTTGATCTCCTTGAGGTGCGGCTAGGCTGGCATAGGCGCGGTGGAATCGATGTGCAGATTCCAGAGCGCGGTTGGCCTTCATTCAAATCGATGCGGCCCATCGGCAAAACCCACGGTGACCGCGCCCTTGCCGACGTTGACCATGCCGGTCAGGCTCATCACCGATTCGTACACGGTCACGCCATGGTCGGCGCAGACCTCCTTCATCTGCGCATAGCCGGGCAGGGCACGCAGCTCGTCCAGTTCGCCGCCGTAGCTGACGCACACGGTCGGCGTCATCAGGCCGGCGCGTACGCGCTGGCCGACCACGCCGAACAGCTTCAGCACGGCATTGTCGAAACCCTTGATCTTCGCCACCGGCCCGGTCTGCCCGCGATAGCCATGCAACACCGGCTTGATGTCCAGCGCACTGCCCAGTGCGGCGCTGAGCAGGCCGACGCTGCGGTCGCCCTTGTGCCGGGCGCGGGCACGCATGTAGTACAGGTCGCGGGTGACCATGTAGCCGTGCACGTTGCCGGCCAGTTCTTCCAGGCGCTCGCGGATCTGCTGCACGCTGGCATCACTGGCGCGCAGGCGCACCGCTTCCACCGCCGTCA
This sequence comes from Stenotrophomonas sp. 1337, assembly GCF_031455455.1. Classification (NCBI taxonomy): domain Bacteria; kingdom Pseudomonadati; phylum Pseudomonadota; class Gammaproteobacteria; order Lysobacterales; family Lysobacteraceae; genus Stenotrophomonas; species Stenotrophomonas sp. 1337. The sequence continues at coordinate 69,190 of NZ_JAVDSR010000013.1, forward strand.
CCGCCTGGGCGGCGAAAAGGTTCTGGGTATCCAGCACGCGCAGCGCGAACGGCGAGTTGAAGCCGGCCGCCTGCCGCACCGGCTTGTAGTCGTTGAGGATGGCGAAGCTGGCCTGCAGTGCATTGTCGTGGATCGGGCTGCGGGTCTTGGTGATGGTCATGCAGAACACATGGTCGTAGTCGATCACCAAGCGTTGCAGGAACAGGTCTCGGATCTGGTTGACGCTGAAGGGGATGGTCTCCGCTTCGGCGCCGTGCTCGGCGACGTGCGCGTGCAGGAAGCTGAGCGTTGCCTGCTCGTCGCGGTGGTCGGCGAGCACCGCTTCGCCGATCCGCACGGTGATCGGCAGCAGCACGATGTTGTGCTCGGCAATGAAGTCCTGCGGCAGGTCGCAGGCCGAGTCGACGACGATTCCGATGCGCATCCGCGGCTCCCCCTCCAGGGCGGTTGTAGGTTCGGAAATGTGAAAACTATCTCAAAACGCGGGCGGGCGCGCGAGGGAAACGCGCCGCTCCCTGTTCAGCGACTGCGCTGCACCGCCACCGGCAGGGCCACCGCCTGCTGCCAGTCCGGCCGGTCCAGCAGGCTGGGGTCGTCCAGCACCGCCGCCATCAGCGGGTGGGTATCGTTGCCCCAGAACAGTTCGCCGTCGATGGCCAGGGTCGGCACGCCGAACACCCCGGCCTCGATCGCCGCCTCGGTGTTGCGTCGCAGCTGCTCCTTGATGGCCGGCTCGCCAATGGCCGCCTCTACGTCGCTGATACCCAGCCGGGCGGCGGGTTCGCGCAGGGCCTCGGCCGTGTCGCCGGCGTGGCCGTCGCGCCAGATCCAGTCGAACAGCACGTCCACTGCCGCAGTGCTGGCACCGGCGGCCAGGCACAGGCGCAGGGCCGCCAGCGGATGGAACGGGTGCCCGGGCGGGAAGCGCAGTGGCGTGCCCTCGGCCTGCGCAGTCCACAGCAGCTGGCGGTACATGAAGCGGCGCTTGGCCGGAATCTCCGCCGGGCCCAGGTTGCCCAGATGGTGCAGCACCGCACCCAAGGCGATGGGCACCGGTTGGATGCGCCCGAACTGCGGCAGCTGTTTCACCTTCTGCCAGTGCAGGTAGGAATAGGGCGAGACGAAGTCGAAATACCAGCGCAGGGTGGGCATCGATGGCTCCTGGTTACGGTCAGGGCTGCGCGTTGCGCTGCAGGTAGCGGTCGCGCAGTTCGGTCTGGCGCGAGCGCATCGGCATCGCGCGGCCGCCCAGCCAGACCTGTTCGGCATAGTGCGCCACATCCAGCGGATCGCCTTCCCACAGCACCAGGTCGGCACGCTTGCCCGGTTCGATGCTGCCGATCTGGTCGGCCACGCCCAGCACCTCGGCCGGCACCCGGGTCAACCCGGCCAGGCCGTCGGCCCAGGGCAGGCCATTGGCCACCGCGTTGCCGGCCAGCTGGCGCATCTTGCGTGCATTGTGCGAGGCGTCATCGCGCTGGGCGAAGGCCACCGGTACGCCCGCGCGCCGCAACCGCGCGGCGTTTTCCAGGGTGGCGCCGATCTGGTCGAAGGTCGTCGGCAGGTTGCCCAGCGCGTCCACGAATACCGGCACCCTGGCTGCTGCCAGTTCCGGCGCCAGTTGCCAGGCCTCGGCACCGCCCGCAATGGCGATCTTCACCTTCTCGCGGGCCGCCCAGCGCAGCAGCTGGCGGATGTCGGCCGCGCGGTCCACTTCCACCACGATGCGGCCCTGCCCGGACAGATAGCGGGCGAGCGTGCGGCGGCCGGCCGGGGTCAGCAGCGCATGCGGCGAGTCGGCGGCCACCTGGCCGCGTGCCTCGTCCACCATCTGCTGCAGCAGCATCCACTGCGCCGCGCGCGATTGACCGGTCAGTTCAGATGCTGCAGCACCCAGGCGCAGGAACAGCGCGCGCGGGCCGATCGGGTCGGCACTGCCATCGAAACGCACCACGCCGCCCTGGCCGGCGACGAAGCCACCGCCGGTGGCCGCGCCCAGCGCAGTGAAGCCGATGCCGTCCAGGCGCGCCACCGGAATCAGCACGGACGCCGGGTTATAGGCCAGTGTCACGTCGAACTCCGGGCGCAGCGGCTGCTCGCCGATCTTCAGTGCGCTGTCGACCGTGCTTGATTCACCGGATACTTCCTCGATGCCGATCTCGGTGATGCCACCGAACAGGGCAGGGGTCAGCATGCGGCCCTTGGCTTCGACCACCGGCACACCGGCCGGTGCGGACAGGCCCCGGCCCACCGTACGGATGATGCCGCCCTGCACCAGCACATCGGCGTCTTCCACGTTGCCACGTGCGCTGGCGGTAGCGACGGTCGCACCGCGCACCAGCAGGTCCTGCGCCGAGGCTGCGGTTGTCATCAACAACAGCGCAGCCAAGGTAGCGCCGGGCCATGCCCGGCGGCGCTTGTTCAACATGCCCATCAGCGCAACTCCTGTCCAAGCTGGAAATCCGACCGCGGCGTTGCCGATGGCGTGCTGCGGTCGTACACACGGCGGCCATCGACGAACACCTGCTCGGCCAGTGCATACGAACTGAAGGGATTGCCGTTCCAGATCACCACGTCGGCCATCTTTCCGGCCTCCAGCGTGCCGGTCTGCGCCTCGATGCCCAGCGCCTTGGCGGCGTTGGCGGTCATCCAGGTGATCGCGCGTTCCGGCGCGATCTCCGGCATGTGCGCGCGGCGCGCGGCGGCCATCACCTTGGCTGCCTCCTGGTTCAGGCGCTGGATGCCCTCGGGCGAGTCGGAGTGGACGATGGCGCAGCTGTTCTTCGGCCGGTCGACCAGCGCGATGTTCTCGGCGATGCCGTCGAAGGCTTCCATCTTGAAGCCCCACCAGTCGGCCCACAGTGCCCCGCACACGCCTTCGGCCGCCAGCCGGTCGGCCAGTTTGTAGGCCTCCACGCCGTGGTGGAAGGCGGCCACCTTGAAGCCGAATTCCTTGGACAGGTCGAGCATGGTGGCCATTTCATCGGCGCGATAGCAGTGGATGTGCACGCGGATATCGCCCTGGATCGCACCGGCGAGCGTATCCAGCTTGAGGTCGCGCTTGCCGCCGGCATCACCGGCGCTGTCGCCCTTGTCGCTGCCGAACCAGCCCTTGCGCTTGGCCGGCTTCGGCTTGTTCTTGGCGATGTAGTCGGCTGCGTCGATGAAGGCTGCGCGGTAACCGGCCACGTTGCCCATCCGCGTTGCAGGTGCCACGCCCTTGCCGCCACCGTAGACGCGCTTGGGGTTTTCGCCGCAGGCCATTTTCAGGCCCCACGGCGCGCCGGGGAACTTCATCGCCTGGTAGGTGGTGGCAGGCACGTTCTTCAGCGTTACGCCGCGGCCACCGACCAGGTTGGCCGAGCCGGGCAGCACCTGCATGCTGGTCACTCCGCCTGCCAGCGCCGCCTGGAAACCGGGGTCCTGCGGCCATACCGAGTGCTCGGCCCAGACGTTGGCGGTGACCGGCGCGGTCATCTCGTTGCCGTCGCTGTGCGCGCCGACACCGGGGCTGGGATAGACGCCCAGGTGCGAGTGCACGTCGATCAGGCCGGGCGTCACCCACTTGCCGTCGGCGTTGATGCGGGTGACGCTGGCATCGACCTGCAGCGCATCGCCGACGGCGACGATGCGGCCATCGCGCAGCAGCACATCGGCGTTGTCGAGGCGCTGGCCGGTGCCGGTCAGCACCGTTGCGTTCTGGATCAGCAGCGGCCCATCGGGGTGCGCCTGGTAGGTGCTCGGGTAGGGATCGGCCACGAAGCGCGAAGCGCCCACGGCCGGCGCCGTGCTCAGCGATACCAGCGCCAGACCCAACCCGGCGCGCAACAACGTCGATGTCATGCAGATCCCCTTGGCAGCGTGTTCAACCCACCGACGCTAGCCGGGACGGCGGCGGTTTGCCAAGTGACGTTGGGCAGGGGCGCAGTAGGGACTTTTCCGACATCAAGTATGTGAAAAATGTATTAAGTTCTCGTGACGCCCGCCGATAGCGTCATGCGGGTGAGCGCGCGCTGACTCGCCGCGCAGGTGTTCCCACACAGCTCCATGAGGGAGCAGCACCTGAAACAATCCATGGAATCAAGGACGTAATCCCCGATGACTGCTGCAACGTCGTATCGCTCCACCTCTCTCCGTCGTTCCTTCCTGCCTTCCCCGCTCGCATCGGCCATCGTAGGCTCGCTGCTGATGGCAGCCACCCTGCCGGCACTGGCGCAGGGCAACCTCGACGACCTGTCCCGCTACCAGTACCAGCGCAGCCTGCAGGCTGCATTCGCTGCGCCTTCGCAGTCGGCCTTCGCCGCGCCGGTTGCAGCGGTTGCAATGGTTGCACCGCCGGCCACCACCCCGGAAACGCCGGTGATGGGCAAGGCCGGCGATCGTGCCAGCTGGCGCACCAGCGAATTCAACCGTGACTGGGGCCTGCAGGCCGTCAATGCCGACGCCGCATACGCGCGTGGCTTGACCGGTGCCGGCATCCGCCTGGGCGTGTTCGACAGCGGCTCGGGCCTGGACCATGACGAGTTCGCCGGCAAGGATCACCGCAGCCTGCGCATCGCCGATCTGTTGCTCGACGGCAGCCGCTGCACCAACACCACGCTGATCGACGGGCCCGATGCCTGCTTCGCCAGCGACGGCGATGACGTGTCGATCGATTACGTTGTCTACGACGACAGCGTTCCGCAGGCGATCCGCGACATCATCGAGTCTGATCCGCGCTACCAGCAGGCGGGGATCGCCTTCCAGACCCATGGCACCCACGTGGCCGGCACCATCGCGGCCAACCGCGACGGCAACGGTACCCATGGCGTGGCCTTCGGCGCGGACCTGACCGCGGCCAAGCTGTTCTTCAACAGCGCCCAGATGTGGACGGACGTGGGCGGCGGCGACTACCGCGTCGTCACCGTGGGCGGCGTGGGCCCGGACGGCAGTGCGTTCGAGAGCATGTACGCGCAGATGAACGCCCAGGACGTGCGTGCGGTCAACCACAGCTGGGGGCTGACCAACGAGCCCACCGATCTGGCCACCCAGGACCAGCTGTATGCCGCCAACGCCGAGTATCTGGACATCTTCGCCGAGGGCTCGCGCAGCAAGGGCATGATCCAGGTGTGGGCCGCGGGCAACAACAACGCCAACGCAGCCACGCCGGAAGCCGCGCCGATCGCCGGAATCTACGCCACGCTGCCGCGCCTGTTTGCCGATATCGAGCAGAACTGGCTGAGCGTGGTCAACGTGCGCCAGGACAGTGCCGCCGGGTACATGCTCGACGTCAGTTCCAACCGTTGCGGCTACAGCGCCAACTGGTGCCTGGCCGCCCCGGGCACCGACATCCTGTCCACGGTCTACGGTGCCGATTCGGCGCTGGATGCACAGCTGCTCCAGGATTCACAGGGCAACGTCCTGCTCGACGTGCTCGAGCGCGTGCCGACCTACAGCTACGATCTGATGACCGGCACCTCCATGGCCGCACCCCACGTTACCGGTGCCCTGGGCCTGCTGTTCGAACGCTTCCCGTACCTGGACAACGCGCAGGTGCGCGACGTGCTGCTGACCACCGCCACCGACCTCGGTGCGGCCGGCGTGGACGACGTCTACGGTTGGGGCCTGATGAACCTGGCCAAGGCCATCGAGGGCTACGGTTCGCTGCGCGTGGATACCAACGTAGTGATGAACCAGAAGGCCGGCGGCCTGAAGGTCTGGGAAGGTGACGCCTGGGATGACTGGACCAACGATATCGGTGGCCCGGGTAAGCTGACCAAGAGTGGTGCCGGCTGGCTGCGCCTGAGCGGCGACAACAGCTTCAACGGTGCTGTGGTGCGCGAAGGCGTGCTGGAACTGGATGGCGTCAATACGCTGACCAGCGCAGTGGACGTGGCCGGTGGCACCTTCCTGTTGAACGGCACGCTGAAGAACACTGCATTGAACACCCATGGCGGCATCAGCCGGGTCAACGTCAGTGGCGTGCTAGACGGTTCCAACCTGGCCATCAATGGCGGCGTGCTGTCCTTCAACGGCGTGCAGACCGGCGGCACCACCTTCGTCGGCCAGAAGGGCACGCTGAAGGGTGTTGGCCAGCTGGGGGACACCACCGTGGCCGGCACCATCGCACCGGGCAATTCCATCGGCACGCTGACCATCAACGGCGACTACGTGCAGACAGAGACCGGCGTATACCAGGCCGAGGTGGCACCGGGCAGCCGCAGCGACCAGCTGCATGTCACCGGCACCGCCACGCTCGGCGGCACCCTGGTGGCGCTGCCGGCGCCGGGCATCTACTACCTGGGTGAGCAGTTCAACTTCATCCGTGCCGATGGCGGCGTGAACGGACAGTTCGCCATCACCGACTTCAGCACGTTCTCTCCGTTCATGCAGTTCAACCTGGCCTACGGCGCCACCGGCGCACGCATTGAAGTGACCCGCGGCAACTCGCTGGCCAGCTCGGCCAACACCGCAAACCAGCATGCCGTGGCTACCGTGGTCGATACGCTGGCGATCAACCAGGGGCTGCCCAAGCCGTTGACCACGCTGTTCCCGCAGCAGGTGGGCGCAGCGCTGGACAGCCTCAGCGGTGAACTGCATGCAGCCACGTCGATCGCGCTGGTCGAAGGCAGCCGCCATGTCCGCGATGCGGCGCTGTCGCGTCGTGCGGGTGCGACCTCTCCGGGCGGTGACGAAGCGGCCGCGACCGGTGTGTGGGTGCAGGCAATCGGTGGCAGTGGCACGCTGGATGGCAATGCCAACACTGCCCGCACCGAGGCCAACAGCAACGGCCTGCTGATGGGCGTGGACCGCCAGTTCGGTGGTTGGCAGGTGGGCCTGCTGGCCGGCACCGGCCGCACCGACGTCAAGCAGCAGGACGGCCGTCGGGCGAAGTCGAAGATCGACAACACCCACTTCGGTGCATACGCCAGCCACAACTGGGGCGGTTTTGGTCTGCGTGGCGGCCTGGCGTGGAGCGAGCACGACATCGACAGCACCCGCGAACTGGCATTCGCCGGCTACAGCGATACGCTCAGCGCGCGCTACGACGGGCGTACCCGCCAGGCCTTCATCGAAGCGGGTTACCGTTTCGGCGGCCGCGAGGCAGGCCTGGAGCCGTACCTGCAGGTGGCACGTGTTGAAGTGGACATGAAGTCGATCAACGAGCGCGGTGGCGCGGCGGCCCTGCAGGGTGACGTGGACGATAGCCGCACCACCCTGGCTACGGCCGGTGTGCGCTTTGACAAGGGTCTGAAGGCTTCGTTCCAGCAGGACAGCTGGCTGCACGTGCGCGGCGGGGTGGGGTATCGCCACGCTTCGGGCGACCGCAACCCGATGGCCAAGCTGGGCTTTGCCAGCGGCGGCGATACCTTCGCGGTCAGCGGTGCGCCGATCGCCGACAGCGCGGTGGTGGCCGAACTGGGCCTGTCGGCCTGGCTGACGGCCAACCAGCAGCTGGAACTGGGCTACACCGGCCAGTTCGGCGATGAAAGCCGTGACCATGGCGCCAATCTGCGTTGGTCCGTGCGTTTCTAAGCCTGCCGGTTGCCAAGGCAAACCCCGGGAGGGCGGCCGCAGGGCCGCCCTTCTTCGTTGCCGCAGCCGCATGTATGGCGGGGGCGGGCGGGGGCCTACAATATCGGCCCCACGCCGTACCGGAGCGCCCATGAAGAGCAAGCAGGACATCGTCGACAACTGGCTTCCGCGCTATACCGGCGTGCCTCTGGACCAGTTCGGCCAGCACATCCTGCTGACCAACTTCGGGGGCTACCTGCATACGTTCTCCGCGCTGACCGGGGCGCCGGTGATCGGCCTGGACCGGCCGATGGCCAGCGCCACCATCGACGGCATCACCATGATCAACTTCGGCATGGGCAGCCCCAATGCCGCGATCATCATGGATCTGCTGTCGGCGGTGATGCCCAAGGCCGTGCTGTTCCTGGGCAAGTGCGGCGGGCTGAAACGCAAGAACGAGCTGGGCGACCTGGTGCTGCCGATCGCGGCCATCCGCGGCGAGGGGACCTCGGGCGACTACCTGCCGCCGGAAGTGCCGGCCTTGCCGGCCTTCGCCCTGCAGCGTGCGGTTTCGACCATGATCCGCGACCTCGGCCATGATTACTGGACCGGCACCGTCTACACCACCAACCGCCGGGTCTGGGAGCACGACGAGGCCTTCAAGGAGCGGCTGCGGGCGATGCGCTGCATGGCCATCGACATGGAAACCGCGACGATCTTCGCTGCCGGCTTCGCCAATCACATTCCCAGCGGGGCCCTGCTGCTGGTTTCAGACCAGCCGATGATCCCGGACGGGGTGAAAACCGAGGCGTCCGACGCCAAGGTCAGCTCGCAGTTCGTGGAAAACCATATCCAGATCGGCATCGAGGCGCTTAAGCTTATCCGGCGCAACGGCAAGTCGGTCCGCCACCTGCGCTTCGACGAATGATGATGATGGCCTGGCGCGGCGCGCCGGCCCTGGGGAGTAGGTGATGGACGTTGCCGCGCAAGTGGTGGATTTCTGGAAGGACGCGGGCCCTGAAAAGTGGTTCACCCGCGATGATGCGTTCGACGCGCGGTTCCGTACGCTGTTCGCGGACGAACACCACGCTGCCGCATCGCGCGCGCGCGAGCACTGGCTGGGCAGCGCCGAGGGCGCGCTGGCGCTGATGCTGCTGCTGGACCAGTTCCCGCGCAACTGCTTCCGCGGCACAGCCCATTCCTATGCCACCGATGGCCTGGCACGGCACTACGCCACGCGCGCGATCGAGGAGGGGCTGGACCTGCAGCTGGTCCCCAAGCTGCGCGCCTTCATCTACCTGCCGTTCGAGCACTCCGAAGATCCGCTGGACCAGGACCGCTCGGTCGCGATGTTCGACGTGCTGGGTGACAAGGAATACCTGCAGTACGCCGAACTGCACCGCGACATCATCCGCCGCTTCGGCCGGTTCCCGCACCGCAATGCGGTGCTTGGCCGCATTCCGTCGCCGGAAGAACTGGATTACCTGGCCGAAGGCGGGTTTGCCGGGTAACCGGAACGTCAGCCCCCGCGCTTGGGGCACGGAAGGAGTAGATCCACGCCATGCGTGGATGGGCTCAACAGAAAACGCCGGCTTTCGCCGGCGTTTTTCCTGTGCATCAAGCGCAGCCGATCAGTACTTCGGCACGCCGTTGTCCACTTCGTCCGACCAGGCATCGATGCCGCCGGTGACGTTGAACACCTTGCTGAAGCCCAGCGCACGGAACTGCTCTGCTGCCTGCGCGCTGCGGCCACCGTGGTGGCACAGGAAGGCCAGGGCGGTGTCCTTGGGCAGGGCTTCCAGCTCGGCGCGGCCATTGCCATCGAAGCTCTTGAACGGCACGCCGACAGCGGCGATGGCGCGTTCTTCGGCCGGGCGCACGTCCACCAGCATCACGTTGCCGGCACGCACCAGATCGTCGGCATCACGCACGCTGATTTCCTGCACCGGCTTGGGCGCGTTCGGGTTGTCGATCGCCAGGCCCTTGCCACGGATGTCGTCGACCCAGTCGATGGTGATGCCATCGGCGCGGCGGGCGCTGGCCAGGTCGAACTGCACGCGCAGGCCGTTGGACTCGGCGGCGATCGCGCCTTCATCGTACGGGGCCAGCTGGAAGTTCGGCTGGAAGCGGGCATCGATGCCCAACTGCAGCGACGCACCCGGCGAATCGGCCAGCGCGCCCTTCAGCATTTCCACCGCAGCGGGGGTGACGGTGATGCGCGGCGGGGTGCGGTCCGGTGCAGCCAGGCCCAGCACGCTGCTCAGCTCACCGCTGGCGGCCATCTGCAGCACGATGTCGCTGCCGCCGACCAGTTCGCCGTCGATGTACAGCTGCGGGATGGTCGGCCAGTCGCCATAGGCCTTGATGCCTTCACGGATCTCCGCGTCAGCCAGCACGTTGACGTGGGCGAACTCCACGCCCAGGTCCTGCAGGGCACCCACGGCCTTGGCCGAGAAGCCGCACTGCGGCATCGACGGCTGGCCCTTCATGAACAGCACGACGCGGTTGTCGTTGAGGATGGTTTCGATGCGCGAACGCAGGGCGGGATCGAGGGACATGGCAGTCATGGGTCCGAAAAATTCGAATCATCAATTCTACCCCCCATGGCATCATGGGGCATGACCAACGCAGGAACATTGCATCGCATCCCGACCCGGCCCTGGCGCTGGGTGCCCTGGCTGGTGCTGTCGCAGCTGGCCGTGATCCTGGTCTGGGTGCTGGCGGGCTGGCACTGGGGCCTGGCCCTGATGGTGGCAAGCCACGCGTTGTTCATGGTGCCGGTGTTCCTGCCCAACAGCCGCTTCTACGCGCCGGTGCTGAGCCGGTTGCCCGAGGCTGGCAACAGCGTCTGGCTGACCATCGACGACGGCCCCAGTGAACAGACCCCGGCGGTGCTGGATCTGCTGGATCGGCACCAGGCGAAGGCGACCTTTTTCCTGGTCGGCGAGCGCGTATTGGCGCATCCGGCCTTGGTGGAGGAGATCCTGCGTCGCGGACACGACCTCGGCAACCACAGCCACAGCCATCCGCAGGCGCGCTTCTGGCGGCTGGGCCCGGGCACGATGGCGGCGGAAATCGAGGGCTGCCAGCAGGCACTGCAGGCGGTGAGTGGGCGACCGGTGCGCTGGTACCGCTCGGTGGTGGGCATGACCAACCCGTTCGTGGCGCCGGTACTGCGCAAGCTGGGCCTGGTGCGCGTGGGCTGGAGCGCCCGCGGTTATGACGGCGTCGGCTGCACCCCGGATGGCGTGCTGGCGCGTCTGCTCCCGGACCTGCGCCCGGGCGCGATCGTGCTGCTGCATGAAGGTGCCGCACATGGCCACAACCTGGCCATCATCGAACGGGTGCTGCAGGTGCTGGACGAGCGCGGCCTGAAGGCCGAACTGCCGGCCAGGTGACCGGTAGCGCCGGGCCATGCCCGGCGAGCGCGCAGCGCGGAAAGAGCGAAGCGACCCGCGTTTGCCCTTCGCTTTTCTCTTGTCTTCCGTGGTGGACGCGCCCGTAAACCGTCCGTGCCCGGGTGGGATGGGCTGCGCGGGGTATCCGCGCCATGGATGGCGCGGCTAAGCCCCCAAGGAGGGGTTCACGGCGTCCCCGCGCAGCCCATCCCGCCCGGGCAGCCCCCGTAGACCGCCGCCCACCACGAGGGGCTCAGCCGTTGGCCGCAGTTCCCGGCCGCTCGGCCACCAGCAACCAGCTGTTGAACGGCGTGCGCCCATGCAGCGGACGCAACGGAGCCACCTGCATGCCGGCAGCTGCCAGCGTGGCCTGCAGCCGCTGCGGATCCGGGTAGTGGCGAGGTCGCGTGCCCATCCAGCCGACCAGCCAGGCCAGGCGGTCAGCCACCCGCGTGGTGCGGTCGCGGCGGTCGCCGGTCGCCAGCGGCGTGCGCAGCAGCAGGCGGCCACCGGGCGCGACCCGCGCGCTCACCGCGCGCAGCAGCTCCAGTTGCGGCGCTTCGTCCAGGTACTGCAGCACATCCAGCAGCAGCACATGTCCACCATGCACCGGCAACGGCGCCTGCACATCCAGACAGTCGAACCGTACGTGGGCCAGGCCACTGCCGGCGCGCTGCGCACGGGCGATCTTGTCGCTGTCCACGTCGACCCCGAGATACCGCTGCTGGCGGCCGCGCTGGCGCAGCACATGCGCGAACAGGCCCAGCCCGCAGCCCAGGTCGAGCACCGGCTGGCCGTCGTCGGGAAGGTGCTGCAGTACGCCGTCATACAGCGGGTCGCTGCCCAGCTTGCCGCGCGTGTAGTAGTAATCGCGGCGGCTGCCCCAGGCCTGCATCGGCCGGAAGGACTCGGCGATCAGGCGCGCCTGCCCGGCATCCAGCGGCGAGCAGGGCAGGGGCGTGCCGTTCCGTGGCGTGCCGTCCATCGTCTCAGTCCGTCCTGCCCAGCAGGTGTGCGGCCACCGGCAGCGCACGCGCGCTCCACAGCGCGTACATCCGTGCGGACGGGTGCAGGCCATCCTCGGCGATCATCGCCGGGTCAGCGCCGGTGTCGCGGCTGATATCGGTGATGTCGACGAAGGCCACGCCCTGCTGGGTGCTGATCACCTCGGCGGCAGCGTTGAACTCGTCGGTTTCCAGTTCGATCTGGCCCAGGTCGCGACCGCTGCCTGCACCGTACGGCGTGGTGCCCCAGTCCGGGAAGGACAGCACCAGGACCCGGTCCGCACGGCCGCCGGCAAAACCAATCGCGCGCTGCAGCAGGGCCTGGAACTGCACCTGGTACTCGTCCAGCGGACGCCCGCGATACTGGTTGTTGACGCCGATCAGCAGGCTGACGAAGTCGAATGGCCCTTGCGGCGCCACTTCGTCGATGCCGGCGTCGAGCTCGTCGGTGGTCCAGCCGGTGGTGGCGATGGTCTGCGGGTCGCCCAGCGCGATGCCCTGCGCGCGCAGGGCGGCGGCGAGCTGATGCGGCCAGCGGCCGTCGACCGCGACCGCTTCACCGATGGTGTAGGAATCGCCCAGGGCCAGATACGACAAGCCCATCGATCAAGCCACCGACCGGCGGGGCTTCAGCGGCACCACCTTGGTGGCGTCTTCGGCACGGCGGGCGAGGGCGCGGTCGATACGGGCGAACACGTCGCGCATCACCGACGCCTCCGGCAGCAGGGTCACGCGGAAGTGATGGCGGTAAGGCACGTTGAAGCTCGAGCCCGGCACCACCAGCACGCCGTCGTTGTTCATCAGGTCGAGCGCGAAATTATGATCGTCGAAGCCCTTGGCAGCGGCACCGACCACGGCCGGGAACGCGTACAGCGCGCCGGCGGGGGCAACCAGCGACAGGTGTTCGCTGGCCTCGCAGGCTTCGATCACCGCACGACGGGTTTCATACAGGCGGCCACCCGGCGCGCACAGCTCCGAAATGGTGTCCGGACCGTTCACTGCGGCGTCGATGGCGTACTGGCCCGGCACGTTGGCGCACAGGCGCAGTGCGCCCAGCAGGTCCAGCGCGGCGCGGAAGTCGCCCAGCCGCGCGTCGTCGCCGCTGAGGTGTGCCCAGCCCACCCGCCAGCCGCAGGCGCGGTGCACCTTGCTCAGGCCGCCGAAGGTCAGGCAGGGATGGTCACCGGCCAGCGGTGCGACCGGCTGGAACACCGCGTCGTCGTACAGGATCTGGTCGTAGATCTCATCGACCAGCAGCAGCAGGTTGTGGCGGCGCGCGATCTCCACCACCTGCTCCAGCAGCTCGCGCGGGTAGCTGGCACCGCTGGGGTTGTTCGGGTTGATCAGCACGATGGCGCGGGTGCGCGAGGACACCAGCGTCTCGATCTCGCTCGGGTCCGGCTGGAAGCCGTTCTCGGCGGCGCAGCGGTAATACACCGGGCGGCCGTCGTTGAGGATGGTCGAGGCCGACCACAGCGGGTAGTCCGGCGAGGGCACCAGCACTTCGTCGCCCGGGTTGAGCAGCGCACGCAGCGACAGGTCGATCAGCTCGCTGACACCGTTGCCGACGAACACGCGGTCCGGATGGGCATCCGGTGCGCCACGGCGAGCGTAGGCAGCGGCGATGGCCTCGCGGGCGACTGGCAGGCCCTGCTGGTGGGTATACGGATCGGTGCGGCCCATGTCATCGGCGATCGCGCGCTGCAGGTGTTCCGGTGCACGGAAGCCGAAAGCGCCGGGATTGCCGATGTTGAGCTTGATCAGCTTGTGGCCCTGCGCTTCCAGCTCCCGGGCTCGCCGTGCCAGTTCTCCGCGGATTTCGTAGCGCACTTCGGAAAGGCGCTCGCGGATGACCAGGGGTTTGGGCGAGGGAGTGGACATGGGCGGTGGGCCGCAAAAGGCATGGGGCTTCCATGGTAGCGGAATTGCTGCAGCGCATGGCAAGGGCCGCAGGGCCCGCCAGCATTGGGCTGGGCGGCACCACACAGGTAGAATGGCGGCGATGACCCAGACCCCCGATTTCACCGCTCTGCAGACCATTGGCTGGCCCTGGCCGGGCCCGCCGCAGCAGGCCGACTGGCAGGCTGTGATGGCCGCACACCCGCAGGCCCACCCGGCGCGGGTGATCGAGCAGCATCGCACCCACTATGTGGTGGCTGATGGCCCGGAGGCATCGATCAAGGCCGAATCGCTGCCGGAGTGGCAGCGCCCACGCTTCCCCAGCCACGAACGGCCGGCGGTGGGCGACTGGGTGCTGCTGGATGGCATCCGCATCGTTGCCCTGTTGCCGCGACGTACCGCCATCAAGCGTGGCGCTGCCGGTGAGCATTACCACCAGCAGGTGATCGCCGCCAACATCGATACCGTCTTCATCGTCTGTGGCCTGGATGCGGACTTCAATCCGCGCCGTATTGAACGCTATCTGCTGCTGGTGGGCGGTGGCGGTGCCGAACCGGTGGTGGTGCTGACCAAGGCCGACCAGACCGAGTACAGCGAAGATGCGCTGGCGGTGCTGGAAGAACTGGAGATGCAGGGCATCGCCCTGCATGCGATCAATGGCCTGGATGCGGACAGTGTTGCAGTGCTGGAGCCGTGGCTGGGCCCCGGCCGCACGGTAGTGCTGGTGGGTTCTTCCGGTGCGGGCAAGTCGACGCTGACCAACACGCTGTTGGGCGAGCAGCGGATGAAGACCAATACAGTGCGCGCCAACGATTCGCGCGGCCGCCATACCACCACCCACCGCGCACTGATGCCACTGCCGATGGGTGCCTGCCTGATCGATACGCCGGGCATGCGCGAACTGAAGCCGACCGGCGAAGAAACGCTGGCCGAAGGCGGTTTCGCCGACATCGAAGCGCTGGCCGCGCAGTGCCGCTTCCGCGACTGCATGCACCAGCAGGAACCCGGCTGTGCCGTGCGTGCGGCGATCGATGCAGGCGAGATCGAAGAGAGCCGGCTGCTGAACTACTTCAAGTTGAAGGAAGAAGTGGCCGCCGCCGCCGCCAAGCTGGCCGTGCGCCAGGCCGAGACCGCGCAGGAACGCGGTGGCAGGAAGGGCAAGAGCCAGCAGTTCCGCCCGGCGGGCAAACCGCGCCGGCGCTAAGGCTGGAGAATGGTGGCTGCCAACCTTGGTTGGCACTGTCACGGCAGGGGCAGCCCAGTAGATCCACGCCATGCGTGGATGCTTCCCGCGCATGCATATCTGTGCCAACCAAGGTTGGCACCTACCAACGCGCGGGCAGGGCGTTATAGTCCGCCCATGGAACCGACCGCGACGCTGGACCGTGACGTGGCCCACCATGCAGCGCTCGATGCGCGCCTGGTCGAGGCCGTAGGAGGCATCCGCCTGCTGGGCCTGACCAGCTGGCCGGCGACACTGCAGGCACCCTTCCTGGACAGCGTGGCCCGTGGCCAGCCGACGCTGCCGGTGGTCGACTACCCGAAGCTGGACTTCAGCGACGAGCGTCGCGCGCTGGCCGCGCTCGCTGCCGAGTGTGACGAAAGCCATCCGCTGGGCCATTACGTGCGGCAATCCGCGCAGAGCTGGGATCTGGCAGCGCAGCTGCTGGAAGGCCTCGGCACCGCGGCCGTGGATGCTTGTTCGATGCAGTTGTTCGGTTCGCCCGAGCAGCCGTTGCCGGGCAACGGACCGAGCACGCGCGATGCGGCGCGCCACTTCATCCAGATTGCTGCCGAACTGGATCACGAACTGCTGGCACCGGAAGAGCAGGTGCCGGTTTCGGCCATCGCCCTGCAGCTGCAGCTGCAGAATGATCTCGATGCGTTCTTTGAATCACGCATCATCCAGGTGCAGCTGGATCCGGAACTGGTCTCGAAGGCGGCTGCCGGACCGACCCGCATCCGCCTGCGCACCAGCGCGCGTTTCAGCGCTTACGATCGCGCGCAGTTGTTCCACCACGAAGCGCTGGTGCATTCGTTGACGGCGTTGAACGGTCGGGCGCAGCCGGTGCTGCCGAGCCTGGCGCTGTCCTCGCCACGGGTGACGGCCACCCAGGAAGGACTGGCGACGTTTGCCGAGCAGATCACCGGCAGCATCGACATCGAGCGCCTGAAGCGCATCAGCCTGCGTACCGAGGCGATCGCGATGGCGCGCGAAGGTGCGGACTTCATCGAGGTGTTCCGCTACTTCTGCGATGCCGGGCAGAACCCGGAAGAGAGCTTCGCGTCGGCGCAGCGGGTATTCCGCGGTGTGCCGCCGAGTGGCGGCCTGGCCTTCACCAAGGACACGGTGTACCTGCGCGGGCTGGTGTCGGTGCATACCTTCTTCCGCCACATGCTGGCCGAGGATCGCCTGCAGGTCTGCCGCTGGTTGTTCGCCGGCAAGATGAGCCTGACCGATGCGATCGCGTTCGCCCCGTTGTTCGAATCGGGCGTGCTGAAGCCACCGCGCTGGCTGCCGCACTGGATGAGCCGGGCCAACGGCCTGGCTGGCATGCTGGCGTTCTCGCTGTTCGCCAACCGCATCCGGATGGACCAGCTGGCGCCGGAATGAAATGCGTTGGCGGCTTGTGGCGTCTTGATTGATATCGGGGAGAGCGGGGGGCTTGCGCTGGCCAGGACACGCCGCAAGTACGTCCCTGTAGGCTCGGCCACGGCATCCATGCCGTGGACGGTCCTGGCCAGCGCAAGCCCCCCGCTCCAGACAATTTCCCGCTAGACGGCCAGCAATCCACCAGAGGGATTGCGTTTGAAAAGCTTGAAAAGCAAAGAGCCGGGCAATGCCCGGCTCTTTGCTTTTGCTCTTGCTTTCCATTGCCTCCGCGCCGGCGCAGGAAATCGTCGAGCGCGGTGGGACGGGCCGAGGCAGGACCGTGAGGCGCATGGATGCGCCGACCGAGCCTACAGGGACGTACTTGCGGCGTGTCCTGCCTCGGCCCGTCCCACCTCGCCCCGCTGCGGTACTGATGCGCCGCAGCGCCCGCTTCTGACTTAGAACTCCGCCGCCACCGTCATGAAGATCTGCCGCGGCGCACTCGCATGGATTGCATACCGCGTGCCCTTCGGATCGGTCGGTGCGAACGAACTCAGCTGGCCCGCATAGCGCTTGTTGGTCAGGTTGGTCGCGTTCAACGACACCCGCACGTTGCGCAGGCCCATGCCCGGGCCGAAGTCGTAGCCGGCGCCGGCATCGAAGGTGGTCACGCCCGGCACCGACTGGTCGTTGGTGTAGGTGTAGTACCGCTTGCCGGTGTACTTGGCGCGCAGGCTGGCGAAGAAGCCATCGCGGTTCCAGCTGATCTCGGTGGACGCCATGCGCTGCGGCGTATCCACGGTGATCTTGCCGGCCACCGGTACGATCGCACCGCCGGAGGTGTAGTCATCCTCGTAGGTGGTCTTGTTCCAGGACAGCGCGTTGTACCACTGCAGGCCATCGACCGGCCTGAGGATGAAGGTCAGCTCTGCGCCATGGCTCTTCACCGAACCGACGTTGATGAAGCGCGTCACGCACTCCGGACGCGTGCCTACCTCGATGCTCGAGCACGGGTTCAACGACAGCAGACGGTTGTCGAACTTCACGTTGTAGGCCGCGATCGACGCCTGGTATTTCTCGCCGAAGGTACGGAAACCAGCTTCCAGGCTCTTGGACTTCTCCGGCTCCAGGCCGGCGCTGGCCGCGAACGATTCCGGCGACACCTGCAGCGGGCCACCGCTGCCGCCGCCGACGAAGGCGGCGATGTTCTCGGCGTACGAGGCGAACACTTCATTGTTGGCGTTGAGCTTGAAGCCCACGCCCAGCTGCGGCAGCACCGATTCCTTGGCGGTCAGCGTACCCGAGGCGATGCTGGTTTCCACGCCCGGCTGGGCCTTGGCAGTCATGCGCGTGTTGGGGCTCTTGATGCCCACGTCCACGGTCAGGCGCTGGTCGAGGAAGCGCATGCGGTCCTGCACATAGAACTGGCGGGTACGGATGTCGAAGTCCTGGTTGAACAGGCGGCGGTCCGGGTTCTGCAGGTACAGGTCGTCCAGGAACGGGCCGCTGATGTAGTAGAAGTTGCGCGAGACGTTATGGTCGTTCTGTTCGTACCACACACCGGCTTCCAGTTCGTGGATGCCCAGCGTCCACGACAGCGCAGCGGTCACGCCATCGCGATTGATGGTGTAGTTGGTGCTGCGGATCGAGATCGGCAGCATTCTGTCGGTGCCCGGGTAGGACGGCTGGCCCGGTGCCCACCAGTGGCCCTGGCCACGGTTTTCGTGGTGGTAGCCCAGCAGTTTCAGGCGGCCCTGTTCACCCAGGCGGATGTCTGCGTCGATCGAGTACAGGTTGTCATCGCGCAGCGCACGGCTCTGGTAGTAGGCATCGTCGATGCTGTTGACGCCGCCGCTGAATGCACAGCGTGCCTTGTTGTAGGTGCCCGGTGCGCAGTATGCAGCCGCGACGGCGCGATCCCAGTCCGGTGCATAGATGTTCCAGTCATAACCCAGGCCGCGCGCCAGCATGTCCTTGGACAGGTAGGCATAGTTGGCCTGGCTGGCGCGCGAGGTGGCGACGAAGGCACCGAAGCGGTTGTCGCCCACGTTCCATACCGCCTTGGCATTGAACTGGCGGGTGGTCTGGTTCTGGTACGGCGCGGCCCACATGTCCTGGTCCTGGTGCACGCCGGACACGTAGGCCGAGAAGCCGTTGATGTCGCCGGTGTCCACCCGCAGGTAGCCGCGGCGCTGGTTGTCATCGCCGACGGTGATGCTGGCGCGGCCGCCGAATTCGGTGGACGGGTCCATCGAGAAGTACTGGATGGTGCCGCCAAGGTTGCTGGTCGAGGCCACGCCCAGCGAGCCGATGCCCTGCGAAAGCTCGGCGCCGGCCAGGTTCTCGGCGATCAGTGCACGGGCGATGCTCAGGCCGTTGTAGTTGCCGTAGCTGTTGTCGCCCAGCGGGATGCCGTCCAGCGTGTAGCCCAGGCGGCTCTTGTCGAAGCCACGCAGGCTGATGGTCTGCGATTCCTCATTGGCACCGAATGCATCGTTGGACTGCACCGACACGCCGGGCAGGCGGTCGAGGATCTTCTGGCCGCTGGTACCCGGCGGCAGCACCTGCTTGTCGACGGTGGTGATGCGCTGCACCTGGCGGGTCTCGCCCTGGCCGATGACCGAGACGGTATCCAGCGTCTGCGCGCTCAGCGCGGTATCGGCGGTGGCTTCAGCGGCGTGGGCGCTGGCGGCGGAAAGCGCGATCGCCACGGCGATCGTCAGGTATCGGGTCTGCATGATGGTCCGTTGCATGGGGGATGGTCACCGGCCCGGGGGCGTGGTGCACGGCCACTATGCGAACGGAACATGAAACCTTGTTTACGGAAAACCAACGAACGGCGTCGTGGGGGAAGCCGCGCAGGGCGTGAATCTGCCGGGGGAGGGAAGCAGACCCACGCCCTGCGTGGAGAGGACTAGCCCATGTACAGGCCACCGTTGACCGGATAGTCGGCACCGGTCACGTAGGAGGCTTCATCCGAAGCCAGCCAGGCACACAGGCCGGCCACTTCTTCCGGGCGACCCAGGCGCCGCACCGGTACCGACGCGGCCAGTCGATCCAGCACGTCCGGTGGGAAGCTGCTGATCGCCTGGCTGGCGATGTAGCCCGGCGACAGCGTGTTGACGGTAACCCCGCGCGAGGCGACTTCAGCGGCCAGCGCACGGCTGAAACCGTGCATCGCGGCTTTTGCCGTGGCGTAGTTCACCTGGCCGATCTGGCCCTTGTGGGCGCTGACCGAACCGATGTTGATGATGCGGCCCCAGCCACGCGTGGCCATGCCATCGACCACCTGCTTGGTCAGGTTGAACAGCGAATTGAGATTGGAGGCGATCACTGCATTCCAGTCCTCCACCGTCATCTGCCGGAACAGCAGGTCGCGGCTGCCGCCGGAGTTGTTGACCAGCACGTCCACCTCGCCGACCTCGGCACGCACCTTGGCGAAGGCCGCTGTGGTCGACGCCCAATCGGTGGCGTTGCCTTCGGAGGCGATGAAATCAAAGCCCTGTTCGCGCTGCTCGCGCAGCCAGTTGGCCTTGCGCGGCGAGTTGGGCGCGCAGCCGGCGACCACGGTATGGCCGGAACGGGCCAGGCTCTGGCAGATGGCAGTGCCGACACTGCCCATCCCGCTGGTGACGTAGGCGATGCGAAGAGTCATTGCAGAACGCTCCTTGGTAAGGGAATCAGGCCGTGAAGGGATAGAGCCCGAACAACAGGCCGCCGATCATCAGCAGCAGCGAAATGGCGATCGCCCACTTCAGGGTGAATTTCTGGTGGTCGGCGAATTCAACCTTGGCCAGCCCCACCAGCAGATAGGTGGAAGGCACCAGCGGGCTGAGCAGGTGCACCGGCTGCCCGGCCAGCGACGCGCGGGCCATTTCCACCGGGGTGATGCCGTAGTTGCCGGCCGCCTCGGACAGGATCGGCAGCACGCCGAAGTAGAACGCGTCGTTGGACATGAAGAAGGTGAACGGCATCGAGGCCACGGCGGTGATCACCGCCAGGTACGGGCCCCAGCTGTCTGGGATGATCGCCAGGAAGCTGTGCGACATCGCCTCGACCATGCCGGTGTTGTTGAGGATGCCGGTGAAGATGCCTGCGGCGAAGATCAGCGCCACCACCGACAGCACGCTGCCGGCATGGCTGACCACGCGGCGGCGCTGTTCGGCCAGGTTCGGGTAGTTGATCACCAGCGCGATGGCGAAGCCGATCATGAACAGCACCGGCATCGGCAGCACACCGATGATGAGCGCGCTCATCAGCGCCAGGGTCAGCACCAGGTTCACCCACAGCAGCTTGGGGCGCTTGGTGTCTTCGGCGTCTTCCACGGTCGGCAGCGTGTTGCCGTCGTCGGACACGCTGTTGTCCATCCAGCTGCCGCCCTTGGGCAGGGTCACCACGCCCAGGCGACGACGCTCCTTCAGGCCCAGGTACCAGGCCAGCAGCAGCACGCCGGCGCAGGCGATCACCATCGAGGGAATCAGTGGCACGAACACATCGGCAGGATCCACGTGCAGTGCGGTGGCCGCGCGTGCGGTCGGGCCGCCCCACGGGGTCAGGTTCATCACGCCACCGGCGAGAATGGTCACGCAGGTCATGTTCAGCGCGTTCATGCCCAGCCGCTGGTACAGCGGCAGCATCGCCGAGACGGTGATCATGTAGGTGGTCGAGCCATCGCCGTCGAGCGAGATCAGCATCGCCAGTACGGCGGTGCCAAGCACGATCTTCATCGGGTCGCCCTTGACGAAGCGCAGGATGATCCGCACCAGCGGATCGAACAGGCCCGCATCGATCATCACGCCGAAGTAGAGGATGGCGAACATCAACATCACGCCGGTCGGCGCGATCTTCTTGATGCCTTCCAGCATCATCTCGTCGATGCCGGCGGCGAAGCCACCGATCAGGGCGAAGATGATGGGAATGGTGATCAGGGCAACGAGCGGCGACAGTCGTTTGCTCATGATCAAGTACATGAACGTAATGACCATGCCAAAGCCGAGGATGCTCAGCATCATCTGCGGACTCCTAGAGGAAACAGGACGTGGGACGTGGAAGGGGCCCGAGCGTGCGTGCCCGGGGAAAACGCGTTAGAAGTCGAACTGCAGGCGCCCGGTGACCGCGCGCGTGCGATCCACCGTGGTACCGGCCAAGCGGTCGCGGTTGCGGCTTTCGATCAGGTTGAGCATGAAGCGCAGGTTGTCGCGCAGGTACCAGTTGCCGCCCAGCGTCCAGCCTTCGGTGCTGCCCCGGCGCAGGTCCGGCGCACCATCGAGGTGCTGCGCGCCCCACATCTGGTCGTAGCGCAGGGCCACTTCGAAGGCACCGGCCTTGTGGCGGATGTTCTTGACCCGGGCGAAGCGACCGGTCTTGCGGTCGTAGGCGCGGCTTTCGCCGGTAACGAACCAGCTGAGCATGCCGTAGGCGGCCATCACGTCACCGCGCTGGGCGCCATCATCGAAGGTGGCGCCGCTGAACTCGCCCTGCCATGACAGCGGGCCGCGCACCTGCGCATATTCCAGCGACCACTTGTTGACGTCGGTATCGCGGCCGGCGGAGAAGTCGACCAGGGTCAGGCGGCTTTCGTCGGACAGATGGCCGGCCGGACGCGGACGGATCTTCAGGCCCGGGGTGCCGTTGCCGCCCGGGTTGTCGTAGGCCTCGCGGGCCAGCGACAGGCCCAGGTGCAGCACGTCGCCCTCGCTGGGTGACGGCGCCCAGGTAACGCGTCCACCCGCAGCGCGGCCCTTGACCTGCCAGGCGTCGATGCTCTCCAGGCTGTACACGCTGGCCGCCCAGGTGAAATCGCCCGGATTGGCCTGCCACGAGGCGCCCAGCCGGTACAGCGGCGCCAGCGTGGTGCCAGCGTTGCCGCGCTCCAGGAAGCTGCCGTAGTTGGAACCGGTGCGGTCGTCCAGCGAGAAATACTGCTTGAACTGGCCCACGGTGAGGCGGCCGGCATCGCCGAAGCTGCGGCTCAGGTAGACGTCCTTGGCCTCGACACGGTCGCCGGAGAAATCGGCTTCCAGCTTGTAGTCGACCACGAAGAACTTGCCGGAAACGTCAACCCAGGCGCGGCGGATCTCGGTGTCGTCCTTGTTCGGCGTACCCCGGTTGTCGTTGTCGAAGGTGGCGAAGTCCAGGTGCAGGCGGCCGCCCACCGTGGCGGTCACTGGACGCTCGTCTTCGGCGAAGGCCGGCGCGGCCAGCGCAGCCAGGGCCATCATGGCGGCAGGACGCCGCCAGGCAATGCTCAATTCCACAAACCCTCCCAGGTGCGCGCCAGGCGCGCGGCAATCGTGGGCACCGGACGGTGCGCGGCCGCAGTCTGTGTCGCGCAAGCTGTCATCGTCCTGTCAGCGGTTTGTGCGGTGCAGCGTAAATGGTCTCCGCTGCGCTCGCCGGGCATGGCCCGGCGCTACCCGGCGACGATGCACCCGGGGGCGCCGATCCATGACCGGCGGAACAGGTCAGCATCGGTAGCGCCCGGCCATGCCTGGCGAGTGCAGCGGCGCCATGCGGTAGCATTCGTTTCCCCTCCCACTGTTGTGCCCATGCGCCTGCTGCTGGTCGAAGACAACCCGGACCTGGCCGATGCGATCATCCGTCGCATGCGCCGCAGTGGTCACGCGGTGGACTGGCAGGCCGACGGCCTGGCCGCCGCCAGCGTGCTGCGTTACCAGAGTTTCGATCTGGTGGTGCTGGATATCGGCCTGCCAAAACTGGATGGGCTGCGGGTGCTGGCCGGCATGCGCGAGCGTGGTGACAGCACACCGGTGCTGATGCTGACCGCACGCGATGGCATCGAAGATCGCGTGCAGGCACTCGATGTCGGTGCTGACGACTACCTCGGCAAGCCATTCGACTTCCGTGAATTCGAAGCGCGCTGCCGCGTGCTGCTGCGACGTGCACGCGGGCAAGCCAGCGAAGTGGTGCAGATCGGCGGCTTCCAGTTCGACAACGCTGCGCACCGGGTGACCCTGGATGGCGAGCCGATCGAGCTGCCCAATCGCGAGTATCGCTTGCTGGAGATCCTGGTCGGGCGCTTGGGCCAGGTGGTGGGCAAGGATGAGATCGGCAATGGCCTGTTCGGCTTCGATGACGAAGCCGGGCCGAATGCCATCGAGCTGTACATCGGTCGCCTGCGCAGAAAGCTGGCGGGCGCGCCGCTGCGCATCACCACGGTGCGTGGTGTCGGCTATCTGCTTGAAGCCAGCGACGGCCCGGCCGATGCCGATGGCTGACGCACGCAGCGCAAGTGCCGCCCCCGGGTCGCTGCGGCGCACCCTGCTGCTGTACCTGGGCGCGTTGCTGGCGGTGTTCGCGGTGGCGCTGCTGTTCGCTGCACGCGACTACGGCCAACGCGCCGCCAACCGCTCCTACGACCATCTGCTGGTGTCTTCGGCCCTGTCGATCGCCGATTCGGTGGCATTGGTCGATGGACAGTGGCAGGTGGACCTTCCGTATGCCGCGCTGGATCTTCTGGCGATGGCGCCGGAAGACCGCGTGTTCTACCGGATCGCCGACAGCCGCGGCAACCTGATCACCGGCTACGGTGACCTGCCTGCGTCGCCGCGGCGGCCGGGCACGCAACCGCAGTTGTTCGATGCGCCCTACAGCGGCGAGATCGTGCGTTTCGTGGTGGTCGGCCGCAGCTTTGCCGCGGCGTCCGCGCAGGGCGAGGTGCAGGTGCAGGTGGGGCAGACCCGGCGTGCGCGCGAAGCGGTGGCGCAGGAGCTGGTCACCCGCGCGCTGTTGGCCATCGGCGTGCTGTCGGGATTGCTGCTGGCACTGGTGGCGTTCGGCGTGCACCGCGCGTTCCGGCCGCTGGTGCGGGTCGAGCGCGAGCTGTCACGCCGTGAGCCGTCCGACCTGAAACCGCTCGATGCGCGCGTGCCACGCGAGATGGACCAGATGGTGGCCGCGCTGAACCGCTTCATGGAGCGCCTGTCCAGCAGCAATGAAACCCTGCGCGCGTTCATGGCCGAGGCCGCGCACCAGATGCGCACGCCGTTGGCCGCGCTGCGTGCGCAGGCACAGCTGGCGCTGGACGACGACGATCCGGAAGACATGCGGCGCAGCCTGCAGGCGATCGAGCGCAACGCCACCCACATGAGCCGGCTGCTCAACCAGCTGCTCAGCGATGCCAGCGTGATCCATCGGTCACATCTGCAGCGCTTCGCCACCGTGGACCTGGCCGAGACCGTGCACCAGGCCCTGCATGAAGCGCTGCCGCAGGCAGGGCCCGCCCCGCGCGTGCAGCTGGCGATGACGGCCGAGCCGGTGCAGGTGCATGGCGACGCGCTGCTGCTGCGCGAAGCCATCAAGAATCTGGTCGACAACGCGCTGAAGTACGGCGGCGATGGCCCCTTGCAGATCGCGCTGACCGCTGAAGGCGGGCAGGCCGTGCTGACCATCGCCGACCACGGCACCGGCATCGCCGCCGCCGATGCCGAACGCGTGTTCGAGCGTTTCGCGCGCGGCGAAGGCGCACCCTCCGGCGGTGCAGGCCTTGGCCTGGCCATCGTCAAGCGGGTGGTCGACAGCCATGGCGGCCAGATCGATCTCAGCAATCGACCGCAGGGTGGCCTGGTCGCCACCATCCGCCTGCCCCGGAGCAGCACATGATCCGCCTGTTCGCCGCAGCCTTTGCCCTGTTGCTGGCCGTGCCGGCCCTCGCTGCGCCGGGCGATGTACGCCGCTTCCCCGCCCAGGGCGCCGCCACCGCGCAGCTGCGCATCCACGGCACCACCGATATCGAGGTCTTCGCCGAGGTCATCGCTGACTACCAGCGGCTGCATCCGGGCAGCGAGGTGGTGTACGAAGACATCATCACCCAGGACCTGTACGCGCGTTACCTGCGCGACCGCAGCGGGCCTGCGTCGCCGGACCTGCTGATCTCCAGCGGCATGGACCTGCAGACCAAGCTGGTCAACGACGGCCACGCGTTGCCACACCGCTCGCTGCAGACCCAGGCGCTGCCAGCGTGGGCGCAATGGCGTGGCGAGGCATTCGGCATCAGCTACGAACCGGTGGTGATGGTCTACAACACCCGCAGGCTGCCGGCCGCGAAAGCGCCGCATACGCGTCGACAGTTGCTGGACCTGCTGCGCGCGGAGGGGGCGCCGTTGCGCGGCAAGGTTGGCACCTACGATATCGAACGCAG
Organism: Stenotrophomonas sp. 1337; assembly: GCF_031455455.1. Classification (NCBI taxonomy): domain Bacteria; kingdom Pseudomonadati; phylum Pseudomonadota; class Gammaproteobacteria; order Lysobacterales; family Lysobacteraceae; genus Stenotrophomonas; species Stenotrophomonas sp. 1337. The sequence goes on from NZ_JAVDSR010000013.1 coordinate 94,738, forward strand.
CAGCGTGGGCTACCTGCTGGCGACCCAGGACGCCCAGCGCGGCAGCATCGCCGGCGCGTTGCTCGGTGCGCTGGGCGACAATGCGGTGGTGCGCGAGGAGCGTACCGGGGTGCTGCTGGACCAGGTGGCCAGCGGCCAGTTGTCGCTGGTCTACAACGTGCTGGGCTCGTATGCGCAGGCGCGTATCGATGCGGGCGCACCGCTGGCCATCGTCGAGCCGGAAGACTACACGCTGGTGGTACTGCGTACGGCGGTAATTCCGCGTACCGGCGCGCACCCGCAGGAAGCGCGGCGTTTCCTCGACTACCTGCTGTCGCCGCGCGGCCAGCAGGTGCTCGCGCGGGAAGCGCGGCTGATGCCGATCGTGCGCAGCGATGCAGGTGGCGGGGATGCCCCTGGCCGCAGCCGTCGCCCGATCCAGCTCGGCCCCGGCCTGCTGGTCTACCTGGATGCGCTCAAGCGCCGCCAGTTCCTGGATGCATGGCGCAGCAGCGTGGAGCCGGCGGGGCGGTAGCGCCCGTACTGGTGCTCCGGTAGCGCCGGGCCATGCCCGGCGGAGGCAGTTCGCTGCCCGTACAATGGCCGCATGAGCGAATACACCATCCTGATCGCCGATGACCATCCGCTGCTGCGTTCGGCGGTGGTGCAGTCGTTGCGGCAGAGTCTGCCGCTGGCGCAGGTACGCGAGGTGGCCAGCGCCGAAGCACTGGCCACCTCGCTGGACGCACAGCCCGATGTGGATCTGGTGCTGCTGGACCTGACCATGCCGGGCGCACATGGATTCTCCGCGCTGCTGCACGTGCGCGGTTCGCACCCGGACATTCCGGTGGTGATCCTGTCCTCCAACGACCACCCGCGGGTGATTCGTCGCGCGCAGCAGTTCGGCGCGGCCGGTTTCATTCCCAAGTCCGCGCCTGCCGAAACCATCGGTGAAGCGGTGGCAGCGGTGCTCGATGGTGGCCTGTGGTTCCCGGCGATGGCCGCTGAGCGTTCCGAGGCCGACGCGTTGCTGGCCAGCCGCCTGGCGCAGCTGACGCCACAGCAGTTCCGGGTGCTGCTGTGCCTGGCCGACGGGCTGCTCAACAAGCAGATCGCCTATGAACTGGGCTTGGCCGAAAACACGGTGAAGGTGCACGTGACCGCCATCCTCAAGAAGCTCGAATGCCACAGCCGCACGCAGGCGGCAGTGCTGGTGAAGGCGCTGGAGCCGGAAGGCGATGCGCGGGCAGGGATGGATGGTTGAACAAGGCAGAGCGTTCAGGCGGAAATCCTTCGTCTACTGCTGCCGTCAGAGAAGGACCTCTTCAACGAAGATCGAAAGCTGATGGTCCGTCGGCGTATCGTCGCTGCGCACATGTACCGCATAGCGGACAGGCAGTTGGTCTAGCGGTGCCCTGAGTGTGTCGACATACTCGACTTGACCTTCTCTTGAAAGAGCTTTCATTTCGGGCTTGGACAACTCGCGGGTGGACTGCCTTGCGCCATCCGACGAGTAGGAAGAGACGAGCACCGAGGCCGGGAAGGAAGGACAGCGAGTGGTGCAGAAAATGTGGACTCGCATTGCGCGGAAGTAGACGAGACTCCGCTTCCATTCATTCTCCTCAATGGTCTCAGACAAACTGATTGGTTCTTGGACAGTAAGGGATTCCTTGCGAACTGCTCGGAGTCGAAAGTTGATTCCAGCGTATCGCTCATATTGAAGCAATGTGCGCTGTGAGCCCAGTCCAAAGATTCCTAAGTCTTCTATATCGGATCCCGCAAGAAGGCCGACCAGAGCGAGTGTCTTTCGTAGCGCCGCGCTGGAGCGATCTTCGAGTGTCATGGAGGTGGCGGAGTTGGCTGCTGGCGGCTCTGACTGGTCGTCCCAGACCTTTGGGGCATGGTTGTCGTACAGATGCCACAGTAGGGGTACATATGGATGGTAGAACTCATATCCCTTTGTGAACGCTCGTATGGATGTTGCGATCTCTTCCGTGCAGAAGAAATGATCAGGGTCGCTCATTACTTCCTGTGTGAAGCTCCCGTCGGAGAAGATGAATCCGCCGGCTACGAATTTCGCCTTGAATGCGATCTCACCATGAGCTGGAGAGGGGAGGCGGACAGATCGAAATTTGACTACACCGCTTGGCGAGAAGGAGTCGACGATGATTGCAGCTGTGTACTCCTGCCTTCCCGAAGGATAGGTGTCAGGCTCGAAGCTGGGGGGATATCCTGTTAGAAGCGGTTTTGGTGAGCGTACCCTTAGAAGCTCGAGTAGGCTCTTCATCTTGACGTCCCATTCGCCTGAAAAGCGGTGGTGCGAGTCGATCTGAAGATTGTAGTGCTCACCCCGGTAGCGCCGCTGGGCCAGGTTTCTTGCCCATCCGCATCCCTCGGAGTGAACATAGTCCATGTCGATCAACTCGATGCTTGCACCATGCATCCGTAAGAAGTGGACTGTCGAGCCTTCTTCGCTTGCTGTATGGGTCAATTCAAATCCGTTCGCTTCAAAGGTCTGGAGGTCCTGCTCGTCTCCGTGTTGCCAGCAGACGACAATGCGCAACAGAAATGGTGAAGTCGCGTTTCCTATCATATCCTTCAGCGTGGGTAACAACTGAACGTCTCGATAGCTTGGTATCTGTACAAAGATGGTTCTTTCCAGATTCATCAGGGATGCGGGCCTTTTGCGACCTGATGCATTGGGATGCTTCAGTCTGGTTGAAGGATTAATTGCCGCTGATCGAATTCATCGCTGGATCGGTGGAGAATATGAATCTGTTCTCATATCCTGCGCCGAGATTCTCAGATGCTTCGGCGTAGCTGTAGGTCGGGGAGGACGTGTCTGATGCAAGCCTACGCCCCCAGGCTTCATGGTCGGCATTGCTTCTGGCTCGAGCGATGCCGATGCAGATGCTAAGGCCGCATGACAGACGCTCCAGTACGGCGTCCTCACTCATTGCGCGTGTTATTGAGGATCGGTAGTGCTTTGCGAGATCCTGTGCCTCGGTGCTGGAAGCAGCGTCCTGGGTCATGCGGTCGATCGCGTCTGACGTGTTTCTGCCGGAGCGCAGGAGGTCTCCGGCAATCTGGCTTGAGATTCCGCCGTCGAAGATGAGTGCGGATTCTGACTGAAGATGTTCGAGTGATGAGACTGCGCGATGGATGGTCGCCGCCGAGTTGTCTGTTTTTGATCGCGTAGCCAAGGGCTGTGTGCTGAGATCGCTCGATCTCGCTTGATTGATTTGTGCGTCTGCCTCGGTCTTATCAAAAATGGTGCTGGCACCTGACGCTCTGTCATCGGTACATCCTCCGCAGCACATGCATAGCAGTGTTGCAGTGATCAGGCGTGAGATTTGTATGATCGAACTGGGTATGTGATTGGAACTCACGGTGGATCCTCGGTCGCGGGCTGTGGCTGTCAATCAATGGGACAATCAAACGGCCCATTGCAGTCCGGCGGTCGGGTTGTCTGGAACACTGTTCTTACGCGTCCGCCACAGCAATCGGTGACTTTCCAAGCTCCGGAAGTGTCAACATTGACGACACAGCTGTTTGTGCAGCGGTACCTCACGCCATTGAAGGTTGTTTCACTTTCTGCACTTGCATCGCCGGTTGCCAGTGCCAAGCCAGCTGCAAGAACAACGCTACCAAGAGAACACTTGTCCATTATTTACCTACGTTGTGGTCGGCCGATCTGCCGGGGAACTAGATATTCCGTACTTCAGCAGCGTAGGTCTGTCAGGGGACTGCTTGTCTTTGCTCGGAATTTGTCCACGCCTTATGGGTCTATGCTGCGCATCTCGCTCTTTCGCACTCTGCGGATATAGCGCGAAGAGGCGAGGAGATTCGGTGCGGAGTCAGCAGGGAGCAACGCCACTCGGACAGTGGCACGGCGATGTCCTTCGTGGAGGAGTCGTCTATCGCCGATGCCGCAACAGCAGCTGCGTCATCAACGCCCGCAGCGCCGGCGGCCGCACGGGCTTGAGCAGGAAGCCCCAACCGTTCTCGGCAGCATGCACTTTCAGCGCATCATCGCGCTCAGCGGTCACCAGGATCACCGGTGGCCGCGCCTTCCACAGCGTGCACAGCGCTTCATACAGGTCCGGTCCGTGCCATTGCCCCATGCGTACGTCCAGCAGCAACAGCTGCGGCACGTTCAGCGCACTGGCGATTTCCAGTGCCCCCTGGGGGCCATCGGCAAGTTCCACATGGCAGCCCCAGCGTTCCAGCAGGGCACGGGTCGCCGCACAGACATGCGGGTCATCATCGATGCTCCAGACCCGACATTCGCGCAGCGGGCTGTCATCGGACGGTTCGGTCGCGACGACCGGCGCCGTCGGCGGCGCAATCACCTCGTCGGCGCGTCCGAGTGCCACGCTCACCGCGAATACGCTGCCCTTGCCCAGCGTGGAACGCAGGCTGATGCGGTGTCCGAGCAGTCGACCGATGCGTTCGACGATGGCCAGGCCCAGGCCGGCGCCCCGTTCCTGCTCCACGCCGTCGTTCAGGCGCCGGAATTCCTCGAAGATCTCGCCCTGTAGGCTTTCCGGAATACCTGGGCCCTGGTCATGCACCTCGATGCGCAGCTGGTCGCCTGCACGCCGGCAGCCGATCAGTACGCGGCCACGTGGCGTATAGCGCAGCGCATTGGACAGGAAGTTCTGCAGGATGCGCCGCAGCAGTGCTTCGTCGCTGACGATCACCGCACGGGTGTCCACCCAGTCCAGCTGCAGGCCGCGGCTCTGTGCGGCGATGCCGAACTCGCGCGCCAGGGTTTCCAGCAAAGGAGAAAGCGCGAATGCGCGCACCCGTACCTGCAACGACCCCGACTCCAGCCGTGAAATATCCAGCAGGCTGTTGAGGATCGCGTCCTGCGCGGCCAGTGCGGCGTCGATATGGTCGCTGGTCTGTTGCTGTTCGGGGTCGGTGAGCTTGCCGCGCAGCACCGACACGAACATGCGCGCGGCGTTCAGCGGCTGCAGCAGGTCGTGCACGGCCGAGGCGACGAAGCGGGTCTTGTAACGGTTGGCCTGCTCGGCTTCGCGGCGGGCTTCGTCCAGATCCTGGGTGCGTTCGGCCACGCGGTGTTCCAGCGCATCGGCCAGCGAACGCAGCTCGCGTGCAGCGTTCTTGTAGCTGGTGATGTCGGCATAGCTGGTGACGAAGCCACCGTCGGGCAGCGGGTTGCCGCGGATCTCCAGCACCGTGCCGTCGTCCTTCTCGCTCTCGCGCATGTGCGGGCGGCCACTGCGCAGGTGGGTCAGACGGCGTTCGATGGCCTCGTCGATCGGGCCGGGCCCCAACAGGCCGCGACGTGCGTTGAAGCGGAACAGTTCCTCGATCGGGCGGCCCACCCGCACCAGCCCCGCCGGGAAGCGGAACAATTCCAGATAGCGCGAATTCCACGCGACCAGACGCTGTTCCTTGTCGATCACCACCACGCCCTGCGGCAGATGTTCGAGGCTGCGGCTCAAGCCAACGTCGGCATCGGTCGCGGCTTCCAGCAGGCCGTCCTGGGCGGTCCGCAGTTCCTGTGCATGCTGCTTGAGCAGGGTTTCCAGTTCACGCCGGCTGCGCTGGCGGTGCTTGGACAGGCGACGCCGTTGCTGCACGAACAGCACCAGGAAACCCAGCGCCAGCCAAGCGGCGGCGCCGGCCACTGCCGCGCCGCGGCCGGCGCTGGTGGCCGCGCTGGCGTCGTGCAGCAGGTGCAGGCTCCAGTCTTCGTCGGGCAGCGCCAGGGTCTGCCACAGCATCGCCTGTGGCAGTGCCGGGTCGAGCAGGCGCACCATGCGGCCACCATCGGCCAGCACGTCCTCGGTGCGCACGCGCAGCGGCTGCAGCGAGCGGTCGGCATACTGCCGCGCCGCGCGCATCTCGCGGCGTTCCTCCGTGCCGAGCGGGCGCAGCAGGCGGTAGCGCCAGGCATCGCGGTTGGCCAGGAACACCACGTCGTGGTTGTCGCTGGTCAGCACCACGTCCGGGCTGTTCAACCATTCCTGTTCCAGTGCCGACAGCTCGATCTTGATCACGATCACGCCGATGCGCTGGCTGTCGGCATCCAGGATGGCCTCGGACATGAAGTAGCCGGGCACGCCGGTGGTCATGCCGATGCCGTAGAAGCGACCACGACCATGGGCCAGCGCCTGCTGGTAGTACGGACGGTAGCTGTAATCCTCGCCGACGTTGCTGGTCGGCTGGTCCCAGTTGCTGGCGGCCACGGCCACGCCATCGCGGCCGACCAGGGTCAGTGTCGAGGTGCGGGTAACCTGGTTGGCGCGCTGCAGTTTGAGGTTCAGGCGCTGCCGCTCGGCGGGGGAAGGCGGCACCTGCAGTGCATGCAGCAGGTCCGGGTCCAGCGCCATCACCTGCGGCAGGGTGCCGAACCGGTCGATGCGCTGTTGCAGGCCCTGGCCATAGAGCTGCAGCTGGCGCTGCACCTGCGCGCTTTCGGTGCCCAGCGCGCGACGCCAGGCATAGTGGCCTGCGGCGGCCGCGCACAGCACGGTGCCGGCCACCATCACCAGAACGGTCAGCAACTGCAGGCGGTGTCGGCTGAGCCAGTACATGGCGGCAGTCTACGCAGGGCCGGCGGGCGTGGCATGCACGCCCGCCGGGATCTGACGCGTGGAAGGGATCAGAAGTGCATCTGCGCGCGAAGTTCGAAGATCTCCGGGGTGCTGCGCACACCGCGACGGCTGGCGTCGACCTTCACGTAGTTGGCCTGGAACTTGAAGTGGCTGGTCAGGTACCAGTTCGCGCCCAGGGTCAGGTCGTGCTGGCGGCCACCGAGGATGCTGCCGTCGTCCAGGTCCAGGCGGCTGTAGCGGGCCACCAGTTCCACCGCACCGTAGTCGTGCGCCGGCTTGATGTTGGCAACGGCGCCGGCGTTGTACGGGCGTGATTCGCCGGTCAGCACCCAGCTGGCCATCGCGTACTGGCCGTGGCCGGTGTAGTCGGGCTTGCCATCATTGCGGGTGACGGTGGCCTGCAGCGCTTCGGCCTGCAGCGAGAACGGACCGCGGATCCAGATGCCTTCCAGGCCGGTGCGGCGGATCTGGTCGGCGGTGACCAGCGCCCCCGAATCGACCAGACGGATATCGGTCAGGCCGGCTTCCGGACGGGCCCGCAGGCGCGCGCTGGCTTCGTGGTGCACGTCGCGGCCATCGTGGTAACCGCGCGGATTTTCCTGCGAATAGGCCAGGCCGAGGTGGATCACATCGCCCGGTGCCTTCACCGGCGTCCACACCGCACGCACCGCCTGGGTGGTGCCGGGGTTGTCGCCCTGCAGGTCCTTGCCGCCATAGGCGCCGGCCTGCAGCAGGTACTGCGGACGCTCCAGCACCCATTCCACGCCGGTGCGGCGGCCTGCGTAGAACGCCTGCACGGGCAGCGCGGTTTCCAGGAAGCTGCCGGCGCGCGAGGAGGTGTTGGCATCCAGGCCGACCGGGGTCTTCATGTAGCCGAAGCGGAAGCGGCCGACATCGCGGCCGAAGAACGCCTTGCTCTCGAAGCGCACGAACACGTCCAGCCAGGTATCGGCCTGGAAGTCGTAGTAGACCATTGCGTCGTACACGCCCTTCTTTTTCAGGGTCGCGCCGAACTCCTTGCGACGCACCGCATCGTCATCCTCGATGCCGCTGGCGGACGAGAAGTCGTTGTAGTCGTAGGCGATGTTGGCGGTAGCGGCCAGCTCGGTGCCGTCGCCGAAGGCGTACTTGGTCGGCCAGTTGTCGAAATCCGCAGCGGATGCGAAGGCGGGGAGGGCGGCCAGGGAAAGGGCCAGCAAGGTGGGAATCGGGCGCATGGGTGGTGCGGCTCTCTCGGATTGCGTGTGGACAGGACAACAACGGCCGCGATGGCCGGAACTTTCGCAATGACGCGCCCGGCCGTTCAGGTCGGGCCACCGGCGTCCCCGCGATCAGGGGTGCGGCGCCAGTGTAGGCAGCGCAGCCACCTGAACCGGGGGGCTAGTACCAATAGGTTATCTGCGCCGGCGTGCCCGGCGCGTACAAAGGCGTCCATTGGTCGCACCCCTGCGCCTGCAGTCACGGGGCGTGCGGTCAGTTTCCACGGTAACGGTTCCCGTGCATTTCCGGGGCCGTACGTGCCTGAAAACGCCCCTTCCGGAGTCCGCCATGCACATCCCGACCGCTGCGCCGGTGCCCAGCAAGCCGTTGCCGCTCTACCGCCAACTGTATTTCCAGGTGATCGTGGCGATCGTCCTGGGTGCTGTCCTCGGCCACTACGAGCCGCTGATCGGCGAGAAGATGAAGCCGCTCGGCGATGCCTTCATCAACCTGGTGAAGATGATCATCGCCCCGGTGATCTTCCTGACCATCGTCACCGGCATCGCCGGCATGACCCACCTGCGCACGGTGGGCCGGGTGTTCGCCAAGGCGATGGCGTATTTCCTGTTCTTCTCCACGCTGGCGCTGATCGTCGGCATGATCGTGGCGCACGTGGTGCAGCCCGGCGCCGGCATGAACATCAACCCGGCCGAGCTGGACCAGACCGCGGTGCACAGCTATGTCGAGAAGTCGCACGACCTGACCCTGGTCGGCTTCCTGATGGACATCATCCCGAAGACGCTGATCAGCGCCTTCGTTGACGGCAACATCCTGCAGGTGCTGTTCGTGGCGGTGCTGTTCGGCATCGCGCTGGCCTCGGTGGGCGAGAAGGGCAAGCCGATCCAGAACTTCCTGGAAGCGCTGGTCGCGCCGGTGTTCAAGCTGGTGCACATCCTGATGAAGGCCGCGCCGATCGGTGCCTTCGGTGCCATCGCCTTCACCATCGGCAAGTACGGCGTCGGCTCGCTGGTCAACCTGGCCTGGCTGGTCGGCTCGTTCTACCTCACCGCGTTCCTGTTCGTTGCGGTGATCCTGGGCGTGGTCTGCCGCCTGTGTGGCTTCTCGGTGTTCAAGCTGGCCCGTTACCTGAAGGCCGAGCTGCTGCTGGTGCTGGGCACCTCGTCGTCGGAGTCGGCGCTGCCGTCGCTGATGGAGAAGATGGAACGTGCCGGCTGCAGCAAGTCGGTGGTCGGCCTGGTGGTCCCCACCGGTTACTCGTTCAACCTGGACGGCACCAACATCTACATGACCCTGGCCGCGCTGTTCATCGCCCAGGCCACCAACACCGAGCTGACCCTGGGCCACCAGATCGCGCTGCTGCTGGTGGCGATGCTCAGCTCCAAGGGCGCTGCCGGCGTCACCGGTGCCGGCTTCATCACCCTGGCCGCCACCCTGGCGGTGGTGCCGGAAGTGCCGGTGGCCGGCATGGCGCTGATCCTGGGCGTGGACCGCTTCATGAGCGAGTGCCGCTCGCTGACCAACTTCATCGGCAACGCGGTGGCCACGGTGGTGGTCTCGCGCTGGGAAGGTGCGCTGGACCGCGACCGCCTGAAGCTGGCGCTGGATGGTCGCGAAAGCGAACTGCCGCCGCCGGTCGATGCCGTGCCGCTGGCGATGACCGAGGCGCTGCCCGCCAAGGGCTGATCCGGGTGTGTGGTACTGCGGGGCCGGTCACAGCAGTGGCACGGCCCCGCAGCGTTTCAAGGCGTCCCACGGCTGTCATCGCCAGCGCCGAAGCTGTGCTCTGGTAACGTCGCATACGCTATGGAATTGTGCGGTCGCAGCATCACTGCGACAGCATAGCGACAGGTCCGACCGCTCCAACGGGGGTATGATCCCCTGTCCCTTCTGCCCATTCATGTAACCCACATCGATGTCCAACGAAGATTTCAAACAGGCCGCCCTCGATTACCACCGGATGTCTCCGCCCGGCAAGATCAAGGTTTCCGCTACCAAGCCCATGCTGACCCAGCGCGACCTGTCGCTGGCGTATTCGCCGGGCGTGGCGTACGCCTGTGAAGCGATCAAGGCCGATCCGCAGCAGGCCAGCGAGCTGACCGCCCGCGGCAACCTGGTGGCGGTGATCTCCAACGGCACCGCGGTGCTGGGCCTGGGCAACATCGGCGCGCTGGCCGGCAAGCCGGTGATGGAAGGCAAGGGCGTGCTGTTCCAGAAGTTCGCCGGCATCGATGTGTTCGACATCGAAGTGGACGAGAACGACCCGGACAAGCTGGTCGACATCATCGCCTCGTTGGAGCCGACCTTCGGCGGCATCAACCTGGAAGACATCAAGGCACCGGAGTGCTTCATCGTCGAGCGCAAGCTGCGCGAGCGCATGAAGATCCCGGTGTTCCATGACGACCAGCACGGCACGGCGATCATCGTCGGTGCTGCGGTGCTGAACGCCATGGCGATCACCGGCAAGAAGATCGAAGAAGTGAAGCTGGCGACCACGGGCATGGGCGCGGCCGGCATTTCCTGCGTGAACATGCTGGTGCAGCTGGGCCTGAAGCCGGAGAACATCCTGGCCTTCGACCGCGAAGGCGTGATCCACACCGGCCGTACCGACCTGGACCCGGAAAAGCTGCGCTATGCGCGCGACACCGACAAGCGCACCCTGGCCGAGATCGTCGATGGCGCGGACATTTTCCTGGGCCTGTCGGCGCCGGGCATCCTGACCGCCGAGATGGTCAAGACGATGGCGCCGGACCCGGTGATCTTCGCCCTGGCCAACCCGACCCCGGAAATCATGCCGGAACTGGTGCGCGCCGCGCGTCCGGACGCGATCATCGGTACCGGCCGTTCGGACTACCCGAACCAGGTCAACAACGTGCTGTGCTTCCCGTACCTGTTCCGCGGTGCGCTGGACGTCGGTGCGACCGCGATCAACGAGGAAATGAAGATCGCCTGCGTGCGCGCGATCGCCGCGCTGGCCCGCCGCGCCGCCACCGACATGGGCTCTGCCTATGGCGGTGAGACCCCCAGCTTCGGCCGCGAATACCTGATCCCACGTCCGTTCGACCGTCGCCTGCTGGTGGAGCTGTCGGCCGCCGTGGCCCAGGCCGCGATGGATTCGGGCGTGGCCGCCCGTCCGATCGCCGACATGGAAGCCTACCGGCAGAAGCTGTCGCAGTTCGTCTACCGCACCAGCCTGATGATGAAGCCGGTCTACGATCGCGCGCGCAGCGACAAGCAGCGCGTGGTGTATGCCGAGGGCGAAGAAGAAGTGGTGCTGCAGGCGGTGCAGAACGTGGTCGACGACGGCCTGGCACATCCGATCCTGATCGGCCGCCCGGAAGTGATCGAATCGCGCATCGAGCGCCTCGGCCTGCGCCTGAAGATCGGCGAGAACATTGAAGTCACCAACATCAATGACGACCCGCGCTTCAACGAATACTGGCAGTACTACCACGGCCTGACCGGCCGTCGTGGCGTCACCGTGGCCGCCGCCAAGAACCTGATGCGTTCGCGCCCGACCCTGATCGCTGCGGTGATGGTGGCCCGTGGCGAAGCCGATGCGATGCTGACCGGCATCGTCGGCCGCTTCCACAAGAAGCTGGGTTACGTGCGCAGCGTGCTGCCGCTGGAATCGAAGGTCACCTCGACCTCGGCGATGACCGGCGTGATCAACCAGCAGGGCGTGTTCTTCTTCGTCGATACCCACGTGCAGGAAGACCCGACCGCAGAGCAGCTGTGCGAAGCGACCCTGCAGGCCGCTTACCGCATGAAGTTGTTCGGCGTCGAACCGAAGGTGGCACTGCTGTCGCACTCCAACTTCGGCAGCCACGATTCGAAGGATGCGCTGAAGATGCGCCAGGTGCGCGAGCTGCTGCTCAAGCGCAACCCGCGTCTGAACGTGGACGGCGAAATGCAGGGCGACACCGCATGGGATGAAGCCCTGCGCCAGAAGCTGCTGCCGGGCTCGACCCTGCAGGGCCGTGCCAACCTGTTCGTGCTGCCGAACCTGGAAGCGGCCAACATCGCCTACAACCTGGTGCGCGTGTTCACCGATGGCGTGGCGATCGGTCCGATCCTGATGGGCGTCAACAAGCCGGTGCACATCCTGACCACCAGCGCGACCTCGCGCCGGATCCTGAACATGACCGCGATCGCCGCGGTTGATGCGCAGATCCGCAAGCAGATCGAAGCGGAAAAGAAGGCATAAGCCTTCGTTCCGCTGCGATCTGCAGAAACGCGCCCCACGGGGCGCGTTTCTGTTTCCGCAACGCGGAAACCGGATCGGGTAGCGCCGGGCCATGCCCGGCGAGCGCGAAGCGCGGTGCTTCCCGTATTCCGCCGGGCATGGCCCGGCGCTACCGGAGAAGCAGCGCCGAAACGGTAGTGCCGGCCGCTGGCCGGCAACCGCGCAGCGCGGCGCTTCTTGCATTCCGCCGGGCATGTTCCGCCGGGCATGGCCCGGCGCTACCGGAGAACTGCAGCCGCCCGGTAATCGCCCTGCAACCTCGCTGCGGCCCAATACGCCCACGCGGCCTGGCCGTGGGAAGGGACCGGACCGGCCTTCCCACCCTGGGCCCGACCAACTTTCCATGGGCGGAGCAGTGTCATGCGCAGTCGAGTGAGCAAGCGGTATTTCCAGCAGTTGTTCGCGCTGTACGCCGGCTTCGTGCAGTCACGTTGAAAGCCGGGGCATCGCCCCGGCAACGTCGAGCTTACCGCCGCTTCGCGCGTCGCGCGGGCGGCGGCGCAGGGGCCGGGGAGCGCGGCTTGGCATACTCCGCCCACAGCGCCGGCAGGGTCTTGCCGGTGTGTTTCTGCCACAGCGCCGGCGCATAGCGCCCGTCGCGCAGATCCTTGTCCAGTGCCAGCACCAGTCCCGGGTGCGCCGCTTCGGCCCACTTCAGGAAGGCACCGGTCACCCGGTAGCCGCTTTCCACCGTCTGGCCCTGGCTCAGCTTGTCCGGCAACGCCCAGCCGGCAGCGGCGTTGTTCATGCCGTAGCGATCGCGGGCGTAGTCGGCGATGCCCTCCACCAGCCAGCCCGGCACGCGCTTGTCGCCATAGCTGGGGTAGCCCTGCACGATGTGCATCGCTTCGTGGGTGACCAGATCGATGTCATCCGGGTGCTGGACCAGCCAGCCCGGATTGATCGTGATCGTGCTGGCCTTGTCCTTGTCGCCGACGAAGGCGACGCCGTTGTACGCCGGATCGATCACGATGCGCACCTCGTTCGGCGCGGCCGGGCGGAAGTCCGCACGCTCGCGCAGGTAAGCAAAGTAGAACGTATCGATGATGCGCTTGCGCACCGGCGCGGCCAGCGCGCCGGTGGCATCCTGGTAGTACAGGGTCACCCCGTCACGGCTGACCTGCCCATCGAAGGCCTGGGTCTGCGGTTGTGCGTGGCTGAGGCTGGGAAATACAAGGGCGGCAAGAGCGAGGGGGAGCAAACGTAGGCGCATGGACGTCATTGTAGGGGGGAGGGCGCCAACAGTTCGATCTCGGCCAGCTGCAGGCGCCCCGGCGCAGCCAGGCGCAGACGGTACTCGGCGTAGCGTGAGGGCGAGGCGATACGGAACGGGCGGGTCTGCCGCGCCGAGGTGAAATCTTCGCCGCGTCGCTGGTCCAGCGTTACCCAGCGCCCGTCGCCGGCACGCGCTTCCAGCGTCCACTCACCGCCACGGATCGTGCCGTCACCGCTGGTCAGCGTGTACATCGTCGGTACGCCATCGCCCACGTGGCTCAGTGCGATGGTCACGCCGCCGCCCAGCGGCACGGCCGTGTTGGCATCGTCGTCGATCAGCGCGGGCAGGGCACGGCCATCAGCCAGTGCCGCCTGCGCGCCGTTGCCGAGCAGATCGTGCAGCAACTGCGGGCGCTGGCCACGGGCGGTCAGCGAGCGCGGTACATCATCCACGCCGCTGCCCCAGCGTGACGGCTGCGGGCCCATCACGAAGTCCAGGGTTGCCCCCTTGGCGATCACTTCGTGCGGCACCCAGGTTTTGCTCCACGGCTTGCCGTTGATCTTCAGAGACTGCACGTACACGTTCTCCGGCGAATTCTGCGGTGCATTGACGGTCAACACCGCGCCGCCCTGCAGCTCGACGCGCGCATGCTGGAACGCCGGCGAACCAATCACGTACTCCGGCGCACCCATGCGCAGCGGATACAGGCCCAGCGAGGCCAGCACGTACCACGCCGAGGTCTCGCCGTTGTCCTCGTCGCCCGGATAGCCCTGGCCGATCTCGCTGCCGACATACAGCCGCGACAGGATCTCGCGCACATGCTGCTGGGTCTTCCACGGCTGCCCGGCATACAGGTACATCCACGGGATGTGGTGTGCCGGCTGGTTGCTGTGCGCGTACATGCCCATGCGCACGTCGCGCGCTTCGGTCATCTCATGGATGGTGCCGCCGTAGGAGCCGGCGAATGCGGCGTCGGCGGTTTCCGGGGTGGCGAAGAAGGTATCGAGCTTGGCGGCCAGCTTGTCGCGGCCACCGTACAGCGCGGCCAGGCCTTCGCCATCGTGCGCGGCGGTGAAGGCGAACGTCCAGCCATTGGATTCGGTGTAGTCGTGGCCCCACACGCGCGGGTCGTAGTCCCTGGCCTGCAGGCGCCAGCTGCCATCGGGCCTGCGGCCCTGGAAGAAGCCGGCGGCCGGATCGAACAACGTCGCGTAGCTGCCGGCGCGGTGGCGGAAGTAGTCGGCCTCGGTGGCGTAGCGTTCGCGTGCGGACGGTGTGGTCGCGCGCTTGGCCAGGGCATCGGCCATGTTGGCGATGCCGAAATCATTGAGCGCACCTTCCATCGTCCACGACATGCCTTCATGCACGTCGGCGCTGGCATAGCCGCGGAACGTCGAACGATCCATGCCCTTGCGGCCGACGTGGCGGTCCGGTGGCACCACGGTGGCGTTCTTCAGCGCTGCGGCGTAGGCCTCTTCCGGATCGAAGCCACCGATGCCCTTCAGCCACGCATCGGCGAAGGCGACGTCCGAGCTGGTGCCGACCATCAGGTCCGCGTAGCCCGGCGAGGACCAGCGCGCGACCCAGCCACCGGCGCGGTACTGCTCGATGAAACCCTGTACCAGCTGCCCGGCATCATCCGGGGTGAACAGCGCATACGCCGGCCAGGTGGTGCGGAACGTGTCCCAGAAGCCGTTGTTGACGAAGACCTTGCCGTCGCGCACCGGTGCGAAGCTGCGCGTCGCGCTGCCGTCGGTGTTGTCATCGGCGGCGCTGGCCTGGCTGGCATAGCGCCACTCGGGCGCGGCGGCGGTGCCCACATTCTCGTGGCCGGAATTGGGGTACAGGTACAGCCGGTACAGGCTGGAGTACAGCGTGGTCTTCTGGTCGTCACTGGCATTGCCGATGTCGAAACGGGCCAGGCGCGCATCCCACGCATCCTGTGCGCGTCCGGCCACGCTTTCCAGCGTATCGGCAGCGGCCATTTCCAGTGCCAGGTTGTGCCGCGCCTGCTCGACCGAGATCAACGAGGTGGCGATGCGCATCGTCACCCGGCGCTCGCTGCCTGGGTCGAACTTGATGTAACCGGTCGGGCGGCCGGTGCCGATCTGGCCGCTGCTGCGCCACGGCCTGTCGAAGCTGGCCACCACGTACATGCGGGTGGCGCCGTTGGACAGGCCGCTGCGGGTATCGGTGTAGCCGGTCAACGTCTGCGTGGCGGCATCGAGGGTGAGTCCGCCGCGGGCATCGACGTTGTCGAACAGCAGGTTGGCGTCGCCGCCTTCGGGGAACTCGAAGCGGAACAGCGCGGCATGGTCGGTGGGGGCGATGGACGCGGCGATGCCGTTGTCGAAGCGCACGTCGTAGCGATACGGGCGCGCGTTTTCCTGCGTGCGGTCGAAGGACAACGCCCGCTTGCTGCGATCAGCCTCAGGCACACCGCGCGTGGCGGAGGGCATCACCTGGAAGGTCTGGCGGTCGCCCATCCACGGGCTGGGCTGGTGGCTCAGCGCCAACGCCTGCAGCTGCGGCCGGTTCTTCGCATCGTTCTGCTCGTTCCAGCGGTACAGCCAGTTCAGTGCGCCGGCATCGGTCACCGGCGTCCAGAAGTTGAAACCGTGCGGTACCGCAGTGGCCGGGAAGTTGTTGCCGCGCGAGAAGGTGCCGTTGGCCTGGGTTCCGCGCGTGGTCAGTACCCAGTCGGAGACGCGCTGCGGCGCCTGCCGTGGCTGCACGTCCAGGCGCACGTCGTCGATCCAGCCCGACACCGGCGCGCCATTGGCGCTGGCCACCTCGAGCTCGATGGCCAGCACGCGGCGGCCCTTCAGCGCCGGCATGTCGCCCAGCCTGACCGCCTTGCGCGCCCACTGCTGCGGGTACAACGTCTTCGAATCGCCCTGCGCCCGTGCGCCCAGCGCTACGCCGTGCTGGTCGCGCGCGCCGCTGGCGGAGACGCGGCTGCCATCGTCCAGCAGCAGGTCCAGCGAGACATAGGTGGAGGCCACGGTGTCCTTGCCGACGATCTCCGGCAATACCAGCCAGGACAGCGTGGTGTCGGTGTCGATGGGCAGATCGGTCTTGAACAGTTCGCGGCGTGCCTGGCCGCCACTGGTGCTGTAGTGCAACGCATGCAGGCCGCTGTAGCCGACGTTGCGCTTGGCCGCGTACGGCGCGCCGGGGCCACTGCCGACGTCGATGGACAAGGTGCCATCGGACCTGGCCGGTGCCGGTTCGCCCGGCTCGAAGGAGGTCTGCAGCCCTTGCGCCAGCACCGGCGTCGCAGTGGTCGCACAGGCCAGGGCCAGGGCGAGCGGAAGCAGGGCGCGGCGCGGATCGGACAGGGTCATGCAGGGTCTCCCGGTAGGGCAGGCGGCAGGCAGAACCCGCATCGGCGAACACCACGGACAGCATCGCCCCGTCCGCCGCAGGGCAGTCGGGAGGCGATGCAGGTCCGGTGGGGGGCGGGCCATGCGATCGGGTCAGGAATGGATCGCTGCCGATGCTGCAACAGCCGGCAGCGCCCTGACAAGTGCCATTTAGTTCGATCCAAATGCGGGAAATTCGAACGACGACCGATTCCGCGCGGAACTGACTGGCCTGCCTGGGATTTCCCGCCGATGGAGGCAGGGCGACGGCAGCGCGGGAGGGGCAGGGCGGTCGCACGTGGCTGCACCGGCGAAGGCTGCAAGCGGGCCGCCGCGCGCAGCGGCCAAGCAGCGCACGGTGTTTGCCGGGCCCAGATGCTAGAATCGCAGGCCTCGCAATCCGTTCATCGACATCCGCCATGAGCCATACCGCCACCGCGCCCGCCAACGCCGAAAAGCGCTACACCGTGCACCGCAGCGATCTGCCGCTGAGCTGCCCGACCCCGGAAATGGCGCTGTGGAACTCGCATCCGCGGGTGTACCTGCCGATCGAAGACGAACCCAACGGGCAAGCGCAGTGTGCTTACTGCGGCGCCGTGTTCGTGCTGGCCGACTAAACGGCTGCCCCCTCGATGCGCCGATTGACCGTGGTGCAGTTGCTGCCGGCGCTGCACTCCGGCGGTGTCGAGCGCTCGACCCTTGAAATCGCCGCGGCCCTGGTCGCTGCCGGCCATCGCGCGCTGGTGGTATCCGCTGGTGGTCGCCTGGTGCAGCCGCTGCTCGACAGCGGTGCCGAGCACCTGACCCTGGATATCGGCCGCAAGTCGCTGCTGACGCTGCGCCATCTGCCTACCCTGCGTCGCCTGTTCACCGAAGTGGGCGCCGACATCGTCCACGCCCGTTCGCGCCTGCCGGCGTGGCTGGGGCTGTACGCGATCCGTGCGATGCAGCCGGCGCAACGCCCGCATTGGGTTACTACCGTGCATGGGCTGAATTCGCCCAGCCGCTACAGCGCGGTGATGACCAGCGGCGAACGCGTGATCTGTGTGTCCAACAGCGTGCGCGACTACGTACACACGCATTACCCGACGGTGCCGCACGACAGGCTGCAGGTGATCCCGCGCGGGGTGGATGTCAGCCAGTTCCCGCGCGTGGCACGCGCTGATCGGCGTCCCCGGCTGGCGCTGGCGGCCGACTACCCGTGGCTGGCCCAGGTCGACGGACCGCTGTTGCTGCTGCCCGGTCGCGGCACCCGCCTGAAAGGCCACGCCCACGCGTTGCAGCTGCTTGCCGATGTCCGTGCAGCAGGCGTGCCGGCACAGTTGTGGATGCTGGGCACCGACGAGCCTGGCCGGGAAGCCTATGTGGCAGAGCTGCGCAGGCAGGCGGCCGCACTGGGCGTGACCGGGGCGGTGCACATCAGTACGCCGACTGCGCGCATCGCCCAGGCGTACGCCGCCAGCGATCTGGTGCTGCAGCTGTCGGACAAACCGGAAGCTTTTGGTCGCACCGTGGTCGAAGCGTTGTCGGTCGGCCGCCCGGTGCTGGGTTGGAACCATGGTGGGGTCGGCGAACTGCTGCAGCAGCTGCAACCCAGTGGCGCCGTGCCGCTGGGCAATGCGCAGCTGCTGGGTGAACGTGCGCTGGCCCTGCTGGCACAGCCGCCGTCGCTGCCGGGCCGTATCCCGTTTACCCTGCAGGCCATGCAGCGCGATACCCTCCGTCTTTATGCCGACCTCGCTGGCTGACGCCACGCCGCCCCTGCGCGATGAGCGCGCCGGCCGCTGGGCACCCTGGTGGGTGCTGGCCTACGTCGCGTTGTGGCCGCTGCCGGGTATCGCCGAAACAGTCCTGGGCCTGGGGGCGTTGTACGCCGCCGCACGCATGGTCATCCGCCGGGTGCAGCATCGCCCCCATCTGCTGAGCCCGGCAGCGTGGGCGCTGACATCGATTCTTTTCCTTGGCTACTGGTTGCCGCAGGCCTTCTCGGCCTTCGATGCCGTGGACCCGTCGGCGTCGTGGACCAAGGCTGCGGCCGGGCTGCGCTATCTGCCTTTCATGTGGCTGGTGGCGATCGCCGTGGCCACCCCGCAGCGGCGGCGCCTGACCCTGGGTGGGTTGGCGGTGATCACCGGCCTGTGGACGCTCGATGCGCTGGTGCAGGCACTGGCAGGCACCAGCCCCTGGTTCTGGTCGCTGCAGCAGATCAAGCTGGCCATCAGCGGCCATGCATTGTGCCCGGCTGAAGAAGCCGCGCTGGCCGACCGTCTCAGCGGCGCGCTTGGGCCGTGCAACCTGAAATTCGGCCAGGTGCTGGCCAGTCTTTCGCCGTTCCTGTTGTTGCCGGTGGCGCGCCGTTTCGGCAATGCGGGCTGGCTGCTGGCCGCTGCTGCAGTGGGCGTGGTGCTGCTGCTGGCCGGCTCGCGTGCCTCATGGATCACCTTCGGCCTGGTGGTTGTCTACAGCGGTGTGCGCCAACTGGGGTGGAAGCGGTTGGGCCTGCTGGCACTGGCCGCTGTGCTCACGGCGGGCGTGTTGACGGCCAGCGTGCCGCAGCTGCGTGAGCGTGTGGCGCGCACGGCAATGGCCTGGGACGGTGGCGAGGACGGGGTCGAGCAGGCCCTGTCCGGTCGTACCCGCATCTGGAGCGCGGCTGCCTGCATGATCGAAGCACACCCGATCAATGGTGTCGGTGCACGTGGCTTCCGCGATGCCTATCCCCACTGCGTTGCGCATGAAGGACCGGCGGTGTGGGGCACCATGCCCGCGCTGCACGCCCATCAGATCGTGCTGGAGATCCTGGCCGAGACAGGTGTGCTGGGGCTGCTGCTGTGGCTGGCGGCGGTGGCACAGGCATGGCGGGCATGGCGTTTCGCCCCGGCCCCGGCGCGCGAACGTGCACGCCCGGCAATGCTGGCACTGGCGGTCACCGTGTTCCCGCTCAATACGCACCTGGCGTTCTATTCCGCGTTCTGGGGCGGCTTGACCGTCCTGCTCGCCGCGCTGTTCGTCGGCACGTTGCTGGCGCGCGAACCGGACGATCAGCCGGGCGCCGGGTAATCTCCGCATCCACGCATGGCGTGGATCTACTGAATCGTGCGGGGTTGGGGAACGTCCCATCCACGCATGGCGTGGATCTACTGAATCGCGCGGGGTTGGGGAACGTCCCGTCCACGCACAGCGTGGATCTACTTGCGTGTGCGGTACGGGGCCTATCCACGCATGGCGTGGATCTACTGGATTGTGCGGGGTGGCTGGTCGTATCCACGCATGGCGTGGATCTCCGGGGACGTGTCTGGCGGGTGAGCAGTAGATCCACGCCATGCGTGGATGGGCTTTCCCATGAACATTGGCCGGTGTCGCGGCTTTTCCCGACTGGCCGCAGGGTGGTCCGCCAATGCAAGGATGACCGGGCAAACCGCAGTCTGTCCCCATGGCAAGCCCCAGACTCCGCTACGGTCGCTACTCCCGCACGGGAAATGTCTATTCCCTGACCACGACAACGCGTGGCCGGGAGCCATTCTTCTCCGACGCAGGCAATGTCGCTGTGCTGGTGGACGCGCTGCGCTTCGTCGAACGCAGCGGCATCAGCCACAGCCTCGCCTGGGTGGTGATGCCCGACCGCCTGCACTGGTTGATGGAGCTGCAGAAGGGAACGCTGGCCCAGTGCATGGCGTTGCTGAAATCACGCAGCAGCCGGCAGCTGAACCGGATATCGGGACGAAAAGGGCCGCTCTGGCAGCACGGCTATCACGACAATGCGGTGCGTACCGATGAATCCCTTCATGACAAGGCGATGTACATCCTGGGCAATCCGGTGCGGGCCGGATTGGCTGGTGGGCTGGGGGACTACCCTCACGCCTGGTGTCGTTGACCGTTGTAGATTCCGGCATCGGAAGAGAGAACATCCACGCATGGCGTGGATCTACTGATCGGCATTCCCGGTAGATCCACGCCATGCGTGGATGAGCCATCCAAATCTCACGTCACTTGTAGAAATCGCTGCGCCCGCCTGGCTGGCGCTTGAAGCGGCGATGGATCCACAGGTACTGGTCCGGTGCCTCGCGCACCATCTGCTCGATGGCCTGGTTGACCCGCGCGGTATCGGCTTCGACGTCCTCGCTGGGGAAATTCTCCAGCGGCGCGCCGATCT
Organism: Stenotrophomonas sp. 1337; assembly: GCF_031455455.1. Taxonomy (NCBI): domain Bacteria; kingdom Pseudomonadati; phylum Pseudomonadota; class Gammaproteobacteria; order Lysobacterales; family Lysobacteraceae; genus Stenotrophomonas; species Stenotrophomonas sp. 1337. The sequence goes on from NZ_JAVDSR010000013.1 coordinate 115,505, forward strand.
TCAGGAAGTACTTCCCGCCTTCGCGGCGATGGAAGTAGGGGATGACCGCACAACCGGTCATCCGCGCCAGCTGGTGGGTGGCGGTGATGGTGGAGGCGGTGTGGCCGAAGAACGGCACGAATACGGTGTCCTTGCCGCGCATGTCCTGGTCGGGCGCATACCAGAGGAAGCCGCCCTTTTTCAGGTGGCGCACCGTCGCGCGGATGTCCTCGTTGGCGTACATCGCCTTGGCATAGCGCAGGCGGCCGAACTTCACCGCCCACTCGTACACCGGGTTCTTGTGCTTGCGGTACATGCCGGACAGGTCGACGTGGTCGCACAGCAGGCGGCCGCACATCTCCAGGGTCATGAAGTGGCCCGAGACCAGCAGCACGCCGCGGCCTTCGGCCTGCATCTGCTTGAGGTGTTCCAGCCCTTCGATGTGCACCTGCGGGCGGATGCTGTCGATGCTGCCCCACCAGGAACGCGCGCATTCGAAAATGCCCACACCCAAGGCGTCGAAGCTGTCGCGCACCAGACGCTTGCGCCAGGCCTCGTCCTTCTCGGGGAAGCACAGCTTGAGGTTGACCTCGGCGGCATGACGGCGGCTGCCGGCCAGGCGCCAGGCGATCGAGCCGACCCCGCGGCCCAGCACGCGCTGCAGCGTCCACGGCAGCCGGGCGATCCCGAAGGCAGTGAACATGACGGCAAACATCGGCCAGTTGCGTGGATCACGCAGCGACGGACGGACGGCGGTGGTGGCATCGGACATGCCGCCATTCTACCAATCCGGCCGCGTGTCTTTCCCGGGGGGCTCCCGTATCCTTGCCGCATGCGTAAAGACCCTGTCGAATGGATCCTGCGTGGCCTGTACTCGGCCGTGCTGTACCTCCTGCTGCCGATCACCGTGTACCACCTGGTCTGGCGCGGCTTCCGGGTCCGTGAATACTTCCGGCGGTGGGATGAACGCTATGCGTCCTATCCGCAGCCCAGCGGCCAGCCGCGGGTCTGGCTGCATGCGGTCTCGGTGGGCGAGGTCAACGCCGCTGCGCCGCTGGTCAATGCGCTGCGCGCGCAGCGGCCGGACATCCGCTGGGTCATCACCACCATCACCCCGACCGGCTCGGAACGGGTGCGCGCGCTGTGGGGCGATGCGCTGGACCATGTGTACCTGCCGTACGACGTGCCGGGCAGCGTCAACCGCTTCCTGGGGCACTTCCAGCCCAGCCTGGCGCTGATCCTGGAAACCGAGCTGTGGCCGAACATGCTGTTCGGCTGCCGCGACCGTCGCATTCCGGTGTACATCCTCAATGCGCGCCTGTCGGCCCGATCGCTGCGCGGCTACCGCGTGCTGGCGGCGTTGATCCGGCGTGCGCTGCGCACGGTCACCTGCGTGGCCGCACAGTCGCAGGATGACGCTGCGCGGTTCGTGCAGCTGGGCGCGGCGCCGGAACAGGTGCAGGCACTGGGCAACCTGAAGTTCGACATCGCCACGCCGGACGTGCAGCCCTTCATCGAACAGTTCCATGCCCATGTGCCGGCCACGCGCCCGGTGTGGATCGCGGCCAGCACGCATGATGGTGAAGAGCAGGCAGTGATCGACCTGCACCGCCGCCTGCGCCAGCAGCATCCGGACCTGCTGCTGCTGTGGGCGCCGCGGCATCCGGAGCGCTTCCCCAAGGTGGAGGCGCTGGCCCGCGAGCAGGGCTGGAACGTGTCGACACGGCGCGCACAGCAGTGGCCGGACGCGCGTAGCGATGTCTTCGTCATCGACACGCTGGGCGAACTGATGCCGTTCTACGGCTGTGCCCAGGTCGCCTTCGTCGGTGGCAGCCTGCAGGCCATCGGCGGCCACAACCTGCTGGAACCGGCAGCGATGGGCACCGCAGCGGTGACCGGCCCGCATCTGCACAACTTCGCCGAGATCTCGCGGCGCATGCGCGAGGCCGGTGCACTGCTGATCGGCGAGGACGTGCAGGCGGTGGGTGATCTGCTGCTGCACCTGCTCGACGACGTGCAGGCGCGCGAAGACATGGCCCGCGCCGGTTGCACGCTGGTCAGCAATGGCCGCGGCGCGCTGCAGCGGACCCTGCAGCTGGTGGCTCCACACCTGCCGCCGCCGCTGGCCTGAGACCCCGCCTGTCGCCCTCAGGTGTTTCAAGGGCGCCCCGCCTTTGCGCTGTCGTGAACGCCTGCATCAAGCCCGCTTGATGGTGGTGAATCTGTCGTAGCTGGACCGCTCGCGCCGACCACGGCGTGCAAGCTGTCACATCATCGTTCGTATGGCGCAGATTCCGATTCCGCTTACCGCGTCAGGCTGCCAGCTTGTTGTCGACCACGCTTGGGCGACATCAAGGGAGCTTTGAATGATCGGCGACAACGGAGGCGCGCTGCACGCCAGCGCGAAGCCCGGGAGGCTGGGCACCGACCATCTGCTGGTGGTGGCGCTGACCCTGCTGTTGGGCGGCAGCGTTGTCGCCCTGGTCGGGCAGCACACGGCGGCACAGGCGGGGCCCGCCATTGTCCTCAGCCTGTTGCTGGCGGCGCTGGGCGCAGTGCCGATGCTGTATTGCCTGCGCATGGCGATGCGGCGCCTGCCGGAGGCTTCGGGTCTGCATGGTCTGCTGCGTGCCGCCTGGGGCAGGCTGCCTGCCGACGTACTGGTGATTGCCCTGCTGCTGGAACTGACGGCGACCATCGCAGGGCTGGCGCAATCGATGGCGCGTCATCTGTACGCAGCCGCCGAGGTCATCGACGCTGCACCCGGGCAGTGGCTGCCCTTGCCGCTGGCGGCGGCGATCCTGGTGCTGCTGCTGGGGGCCGCCGCTGCAGTGCTGCGGACGCCGCGCGCGCTGTTGTTGGCCAGTGCACTGTTGACGGTGAAGCTGGGCGTGGGCCTGCTGCTGTTGTTGCTGGCAGCACGCCATGTGCACTACGCGCATTGGATTCCGTGGCTGCCATCGGCTACCGCGCCCTATCGCTTCGGGGTGGGTGGCGTGCTGGCAGCGGGCGTGGCATTGCTCGGAGTCCTGCTGGGTGCAGGCCTGCTGGCAGGGTTTTCCGGGCGGGTGCCGCGCCCTCGTTCGCAGGTTTCCAGAGCCGCCGGCGCAGCGGTGCTGATGGCGATGTTGTGGCTGATGGTACTGGCTGCGCTGCAGTCGGGCCTCGTCGAGTTTGCCGCGTTGGCCAGCACGCGGCCGCTGTCGGTGGCTTTGCAGGGGATCCCGCAGCTGCAGTGGTTGCTGCCACTGTTGCCGTTGGCGGGCGGCGCGGGGCTGGCGGCCCTGCAGTTGGTGCTGCTGCTGTTGGCCGCGCGGCTGGGGAGGGAAGTCTGGCCGCCGAAGGCCGGCGCAGTGGGTACCGGTACGCGTTTGCTGCTGACGCTGGCGCTGACCGTGCTATCGGCGGCGTTGGCGCTGTCGCTGCCGGAGGGGTGGCTTCCACAGCTGCCGGGGCCTGCAGGCCTGCTGGTCCTGGCCGCCGTGTGCCTCGGCGTTGCCCGCAGCCAGTGGCAGGTGCGGGCCGCGGCCGGCGAACGGCGGCTGATCCCGATGGTGCTCGCCCCAGTGGCAACCGCACTGTGCCTGTTGCCGGCAGTCACGTCGCGGCTGTTTCTACCGGTGCTGGTGGTGCTGGCGGTCGTGTTGGCAGGCGTCCTGTTGCGTCGGCGCGCCGGGCGTTCGCGCTAGCGCCCCCCACACACCGCAGGCCATCTGCAATCAATAAAAAAGCCACCCTCGCGGGTGGCTTTCTGACCAGGCCGGTCGCGCCGACTCAGTTCGTGGTCGTCGACGGGTTGCCCGCGTCCTGGGTCAGCAGGCGGTTGATGTCCTGCAGTTCGGCGACATCCAGGCCACCCACGGCCTGGCTCAGCAGCAGGCGGTTCTGCAGGAAGTTGTAGCGGGCCTGCGCGTAATCCAGCTGTGCGGAGAACAGGATGCGCTGGTTCTGGATCACGTCCAGCACGGTGCGGGTACCCACTTCCAGGCCGACCTGCGAGGCATCGTAGGCGCTCTGCGCGGAAACCACGGCCAAACGGCGCGCTTCCACTTCGCTGATGCCCTGCACCAGGGTCTGGTAGGCATTGCGGGTGTTGCGGTCCAGCGCGCGCTTCTGCTGCTCGAAACCATCCTGGGCGATGTCACGCTGGGCCAGCGCCTGGCGCACGCCGGACTGGGTGGCGCCGCCGGAGAAGATCGGCACGCTCAGGGTCAGGCCGATGCTGTTGGTGCGTGCATCGGGGGAGAGCGAACCGGCACCGACGCTGTCGCCCCAGGTCGCGCTCTTGCCCCAGCTGCCGCCCAGCGACAGGGTCGGGTAGTGACCGCCACGGGCGGCCTGCACGCCGGCTTCGGCGGCACCGACCTTCAGCTCCTGCGCCTTCAGCGCCGGATTCTGCGTGGTCGCCTGCTGCACCAGCTGGTCCAGGTTGCCGCGGTTGGCCGGCACTTCCGGACGGAAATCGGCCGGCAGGCCCTTCAGGTTGACCACCGGCTGGCCGGTCAGTTCGGTCAGGGCCTGGTAGTTATCGGCCAGGGTGTTCTGCGCAACGATGGTGTTGGCGCGCGCCTGGTCGTACTGGGCGCGTGCTTCATGCACGTCGGTGATCGGCGCCAGGCCCACTTCCAGGCGCTTGTCGGCGAAGTCGAACTGCTTCTTCGCGGCCGCTTCATTGGTCTGTGCGGCGTTCAGCGATTCGATCGCCACCAGCACGTTGAAGTAGGCCGCCGAGGTGCGCACGATCAGGTTGTCGTTGGCCGAGTCGAGGGTGAAATCAGCCGCCTTGCTCAGCTCGCGCTGCGAGCGCAGGTTGTTGATCTGCGTCCAGTTGAACAGCGTCTGCGAACCGTCGATCGTGTAGTTGCGGCGCTTGCTGGTGACCGTGCCGGAGTTGGCATCATGGTCGGCTTCGGTGCGGGTGCGGCTCAACTGGGCCTGGCCATTGATCTGCGGCAGCAGGGCAGCACGCGCCTGCACGGCGCCTTCCTTGTCGTACAGCCGGGTGGATTCGGCGGCGGACAGCTGCGGGTCACCATTGCGCGCCATTTCATAGACCTGCAGCAGGTCGGCGGCATGGGCGGACAACGGCAGCAGGGCAGTGGCCAGCGCAACAGCGAGGGATCGGCGGATCATTGCGGCTTCCTTGGACTCAGAGGTGGAACTGGGGGGCCGGGGCGGCACCACGCAGGTAATCGATATCGGTCTCGAACAGCGACTCGGTGCTGCCATCGGCCTTCACCAGCAGTGCTTCCATTGCCGGCGAACGGCCCTGGATGACATACAGGCGACCACCCGGACGCAACCACGAAGCAAACTGTGACGGCACCACGTCGACGGCGCCAGTGACACAGATCACGTCGAAGCGGCGTTCGGTCTGCCAGGCCAGGCCATCGGCCACTTCCACGCGCACGTTGGTGCCCAGGCCGGTGGCATCCAGGCGGGCGCGCGCAGCGGCGGCCAGTTCCGGATCGATTTCCAGGCTCAGCACGTCGCGCGCCAGCGCGCCGATGCAGGCCGACAGGAAGCCGCTGCCGGTGCCGATTTCCAGCACTTCGTCACCCGGCTGCAGATCCAGTGCCTGCAGGGTACGGCCCTCGATGACCGGCTTCATCATCTTCTGGCCGTTGCCGATCGGCAGTTCGACATCGGCATAGGCCAGCGCCCGGTGCGCGTCGGCGACGAAGGCCTCGCGCGGCAGGCGGGCCAGGACGTCGAGCACCTTGATGTCCAGCACGTCCCAGGGACGGATCTGCTGTTCCACCATCAGTTCGCGGGCGTGGGCGTAATCAATCGTCATGAGGTTCAAATCCAGCGCAGTGGGCCGGCCATTTTACCGGTGCCGGAGGCCGGCGGCGCGCCCAGAGCATCAGCTGCGGGGTGGCCGGGGTCGCAGTGCCGGAAGTCATCGCGACCTCCGGTTCGTTCAGTTTTGGTTATCCAGCGTGCCCAGCCCCCCGCGGCGCGTAGGCGCGCAGGAAGAAATCCACACTGGCGGCCACATGGATCGCAGCATCGGTCTCGACGGGGGACAGTGGCATGCCGCACATCATATGCATGTGCACTTCGCCCTTCACCAGGGTCAGGAACTGCTGGCCGGCGATGTAGCAGTCGGGGATATCCAGTTCGCCGCGCTCGGCACGCGAACGCATGAAGTCGGCCAGTGCCTCGCAGGTGCGTTGCGGGCCCGCCTGCCAGAACAGTTCACGCAGGCGCTCGTCGGTCTCCGGCGCCATCATCATCCGCTGGATCGACAGGGCCGCGTCGGAGGTGATCATCTCGAAGAACGCCATGCCGATGCCCAGCAACTGGTCACGCAGGGGGCCTTCGACGTCGGCCACGAACAGCGCGTCGGGCAGCATCTCGATGCACTTGGACTGCACAGCTTCGGAGAACAGGGTCTCTTTGTCGCCGAAATGGCTGTAAACGGTCAGCTTCGAGACGCCGGCCTGGGCAGCAATGCTGTCCATGCTCACGCCGCTGTAGCCCTGTTCGATGAACAGTGTCTTGGCTGCCTCGAGTATTGCCGCGCGCTTGCCCAGATCCTTGGGGCGCCCGGGACCGGCAGCCTTGGCAGCGGGCTTGGCCGTCGGCTTTCGGGAAGTGGGAGAACTCATTCCGCTAATACTAGACCAAGCGGTTCGATATTTATACTATACCGGCTGGTTCACTAATGTCCGCGTTGCAACAGTATGTTGCCGGCGCGTTCCCCCCGGATTTCTTTTCAGGTCCTGTACCTCATGAAAAACATGCGTTGGTTGGGCGTAGGCGTACTGGTCGTGGTGTTGGCAGCGTGCGGCAAGCAGGCCGCCGAGCCGGCGGCGGCCATCCCGGTGCTGGTGGTGCATCCCACCACGCAGGATGGACAGGCCGCGGCCGCCTACCCCGGCGAGGTGCGTGCCCGCCAGGAAAGCCCACTGTCGTTCCGGGTTGGCGGCAACCTGGTCAAGCGCCTCGTCGACGCAGGCGAGCGGGTGAAGAAGGGCCAGCTGCTGGCCGAGCTGGATGCGGCCGACTACGCCTCGCAGGCGGCGGCGTCGCAGGCGCAGCTGGCGGCGGCGGAAGCAGACCTGGTGCGCGCGCGCGATGACCAGAAGCGCTATGCCAAGCTGGCGGAAGACCAGCTGGTGAGCCGCTCGGCACTGGACCAGCAGACGGCGGCATTCAAGGCTGCACAGGGCCAGGCCAACGCCGCCCGGGCCAACCTCGCCGTGGCCCGCAACCAGGCCGAGTACGCGCAGCTGCGCGCACCCGCCGATGGCGTGATCGCCAGCCGCCAGGCCGAAGCCGGCCAGGTCGTGAGCGCGGGGCAGACGGTGTTCACCCTGGCCGCCGATGGTGGCCGTGAGGTGCTGATCGCGCTGCCGGAAAGCGGCATCCGCGACTACAAGGTCGGCCAGTCGGTGCAGGTGGAACTGTGGAACCGTCCGGGCCAGCTGCTGCCGGGCACCCTGCGCGAGATCGCCCCGGCCGCCGATGCACAGGCGCGCACCTATGCCACGCGCGTGAGCCTGGCGCCGGAAGCACTGAGCGAAGTGGAACTGGGCCAGAGTGCGCGGGTGTTTGCCACCGCCGGCCGCAGTGGTGCGTTGCAGCTGCCGCTGGCGGCCGTGCTGCGCGGCAGTGATGGCAAGGCCAGCGTGTGGGTGGTCAATCCGTCCAACGGTGCATTGAAGGCAACGCCGGTGCAGGTGGGTGCCTACGGCGCGCAGGCCGTGCCGGTCGTGTCCGGCGTGGGCGCGACGGACTGGGTGGTCGCTGCCGGCGGCCATCTGCTGCGCGAAGGCCAGGTGGTGACGCCGGTCGACCGCCAGAACCGCCCGGTGCTGGCACCGTCGGCCGCCAAGCCGGCGCCGGCCGCAGGCAAGGGGCACTGACCCGTGCGCCGCTTCAATCTCTCCGAATGGGCGCTGGGCAACCGTGCGCTGGTGTTGTTCGCGATGCTGGCGTTCGCCGTCATCGGTGCCTGGTCCTACAAGCACCTGGGCCAGTCAGAAGATCCGCCCTTCACCTTCAAGGCCATGGTGGTACGCACGATGTGGCCGGGCGCCACCGCCGAGCAGGTCTCGCGGCAGGTGACCGAGCCGATCGAAAAAGCGCTGATGAACACCGGCGAGTACGAATTCATCCGTTCGTACTCGCGGCCGGGCGAATCGCAGGTGATCTTCATGGCGCGCGACAGCCTGCGCTCCAAGCAGATCCCGGACCTGTGGTACCAGGTGCGCAAGCGCGTGGGCGATATCCGCGCGACGCTGCCGAGGGAGATCGTCGGGCCCTTCTACAACGATGAGTTCGGCGACACCTTCGGCAACATCTACGCGTTGACCGGCGAAGGCTTCGACTACGCGGTGATGCGCGACTATGCCGACCGCATCCAGCTGGAGCTGCAGCGCGTGCCCGACGTCGGCAAGATCGACCTGGTCGGCCTGCAGGACGAGAAGGTGTGGATCGAGCTGTCCAACACCAAGCTGGCCACGCTGGGCGTATCGCTGCAACAGGTGCAGCAGGCGCTGGCCGACCAGAACGCGGTCAGCGCCACCAGCTTCTTCGAAACCCCGACCGACCGCGTGCAGCTGCGCGTGACCGGTCAGTTCGATTCGATCGAGGACATCCGCAAATTCCCGATCCAGGCCGGCGAACGCACGTTGCATCTGGGCGACATCGCCGAGGTCAAGCGTGGCTTTGCCGATCCGGCCTCGCCGAAGATGCGCTTCATGGGCCAGGATGCGATCGGCCTGGCGGTGGCGATGAAGGACGGCGGAGACATCCTCAAGCTCGGTGCCACCCTGGATGCCGAGTTCGAACGCCTGCAGAAGACCCTGCCGGCCGGCATGCAGCTGCGCAAGGTGTCCGACCAGCCGCATGCGGTGGAAGAGTCGGTGGGCGAGTTCGTGCAGGTGCTCACCGAAGCGGTGGTGATCGTGCTGCTGGTCAGCTTCTTCTCGCTGGGCCTGCGTACCGGCCTGGTGGTGGGCGTGACCATCCCGCTGGTGCTGGCGATGACCTTCTTCGTCATGCACTACTTCGATATCGGCCTGCACAAGATTTCGCTGGGTGCACTGGTGCTGGCACTGGGCCTGCTGGTGGACGATGCGATCATCGCCGTGGAGATGATGGCCACCAAGATGGAGCAGGGCTACGACCGCCTGCGCGCGGCCAGTTTCGCCTGGGAATCCACCGCCTTCCCGATGTTGACCGGTACCCTGATCACTGCCGCTGGCTTCCTGCCCATCGCCACGGCGGCATCCAGCACGGGTGAGTACACCCGTTCGCTGTTCCAGGTGGTGACCATCGCGCTGGTGGTGTCGTGGATCGCGGCAGTGCTGTTCATCCCGTACCTGGGTGACAAGATGCTGCCGGACCTGTTCAACCCGCAGCTGCCGAAGCCGGACAGCCTGGCCGGCCGCTGGCGCGCCAAGCGCCTGCAGTGGGCCGACCGGCATCCGTCACTCGCGCGCTGGATCGCACCGAAGGAGCATGCGCACGATCATGATCCGTACCAGCGGCCGTTCTACACGCGCTTCCGGGCGTTCCTGGATACCTGCCTGCGCCATCGCTGGTGGGTGATCGCTGCGACCATTGCACTGTTCATCGGTTCGTTGATGCTGTTCCGCTTCGTGCCACAGCAGTTCTTCCCCGACTCGACCCGCCCGGAGCTGATGGTGGACATCGAGCTGGCCGAGGGTGCGTCGCTGGCCGCGACCCAGGCACAGGCCGACAAGCTGGAGAAGCTGCTGAAGGGGCGCGAAGGCATCAGCAACTACGTGGCCTACGTCGGCACCGGTTCGCCGCGCTTCTACCTGCCGCTGGACCAGCAGCTGCCGGCCACCAACTTCGCCCAGTTCGTGGTGCTCACCGAAGACGCCAAGGCCCGTGAATCGACCCGCGATTGGATGCTGAAGGACGTGATCAGTCAGTTCCCGGATGTGCAGATGCGGGTGACGCGCCTGGAGAACGGGCCGCCGGTCGGTTATCCGGTGCAGATGCGCGTGTCCGGCGAGCACATCGCGCAGGTGCAGGCGATCGCGCGCCAGGTCGAGGCCAAGGTGCGCGAGAACCCGCACGTGATGAACGTGAACCTGGACTGGAGCGAGCCGAGCAAGGTGGTGCGGCTGGTGATCGACCAGGACCGCGCCCGCGCGCTGGGCGTCAGCAGTGCGCAGGTCAGCCAGTTCCTCAGCAGCTCGTTGTCGGGCATGAGCGTGAGCACCTATCGCGAAGGCAACCGCCAGATCGAGATCCTGCTGCGTGGCCCGGACAACGAGCGAGCGCAGCTGGACCTGCTCGGCAGCCTGGCGATTCCGACCAGCAGTGGTACCGCGGTGACACTGTCGCAGGTCGCGCGGCTGGAATACGCCTTCGAGGACGGCATCATCTGGCACCGCAACCGTCTGCCGACGGTGACCGTGCGTGCCGACATCAGCGATGGCATGCAGCCGCTGGACGTGGTGCAGCAGATCGTGCCGACCCTGGATGGCATCCGTGCCGACCTGCCCAGCGGCTACCTGCTGGAGACCGGCGGCTCGGTGGAGGATTCGGCTCGCGGGCAGAACTCGATCAAGGCCGGCATGCCGCTGTTCCTGATCGTGGTGGCCACGTTGCTGATGCTGCAGCTGCGCAGCTTCTCGCGTGCGGCGATGGTGCTGGTGACCGCTCCGCTGGGCATCATCGGCGCGACGCTGTTCCTGTTGCTGTTCCGCGCGCCGTTCGGCTTCGTGGCGCTGCTGGGTACCATCGCGCTGGCGGGCATGATCATGCGCAACTCGGTGATCCTGATCGACCAGATCCAGCAGGACATCGATGCCGGGCATGACCGCTGGCATTCGATCATCGATGCGACGGTGCGGCGTTTCCGCCCGATCGTGCTGACTGCGCTGGCGGCGGTGCTGGCGATGATCCCGCTGTCGCGCAGCGCTTTCTATGGCTCGATGGCGATTTCGATCATGGGTGGCCTGATTGTCGGCACGGTGCTGACGCTGGTGTTCCTGCCGGCGCTGTATGCGGCGTGGTTCCGGGTCAAGCCGGACGAATCCGGGGCGTGATGCCCCGGGTTTCCCGGCCACCGGGCTGAGCCCCCTCTGCGGTGGGTTCAGAAGCGGGATCGCTGGTCTGGGCCGGGTGGGTGGGCTGTTCGGGGGACGCCGCAAGTACGTCCTTGTAGCAACTGTGTTGCTGGAGGAGCGCCAGCCCTTCCGGTAAACGGGCACGGTAGTGCCGGCCGCTGGCCGGCAGCC
>NZ_JAVDSR010000014.1:0-104734 GCF_031455455.1 Stenotrophomonas sp. 1337
TGCCGTTGGCGGCCGAACCACGGCCCGTGAATGGCGGGCCGCTGGCCGCCACCACGATGTGGTCGGTTTGTGCGGGCCGCGGGCCGGCAGCACGAAGAGGTCCGGTAGTGCCGGCCGCTGGCCGGCACCCCAGGTATCCCGCTGGTTCAAGAAAAGCAGCCGGCCAGCGGCCGGCACTACCACCGGTCCGGGAATCAGACTTCCAGCGAAGCCAGATCGCCCTTGCTCTCCAGCCAGCCCTTGCGGTCCGACGCGCGCTTCTTGGCCAGCAGCATGTCCATCAGTGAATGGGTCTGCTCGCCATCGTCGATGGTCAACTGCACCAGGCGACGGGTGTCTGGATGGATGGTGGATTCACGCAGCTGCGGCGGATTCATCTCGCCCAGGCCCTTGAAGCGGGTCACGTTGATGGCGCCCTTGATCTTCTCGCGTTCGATCTTGTCCAGCATCGAGCGCTTTTCTTCCTCATCCAGGGCGTAGAACACCTGCTTGCCCACGTCGATGCGGAACAGCGGCGGCATCGCCACGAACACGTGGCCGGCATCGACCAGCGCCGGGAAGTGCTTCAGGAACAGTGCGGTCAGCAGCGTTGCGATATGCAGGCCGTCGGAGTCGGCGTCGGCCAGGATGATCACCTTGCCGTAGCGCAGGCCGCTGATGTCTTCCTTGCCCGGGTCACAGCCGATGGCCACCGCCAGGTTGTGCACTTCCTCCGAGGCCAGCACGCTGTTGGAGGATACTTCCCAGGTGTTGAGGATCTTGCCGCGCAGCGGCAGGATCGCCTGGAAATCCTTGTCGCGGGCCTGCTTGGCGCTGCCGCCTGCCGAGTCGCCCTCGACCAGGAACAGTTCGGTGCGCGACAGGTCCTGGCTGATGCAGTCGGCCAGCTTGCCGGGCAGGGCAGGGCCCTGGGTGACCTTCTTGCGGACGACCAGCTTCTCGGTCTTCAGGCGCGCACTGGCGCGCTCGATGGCGATCTGCGCGATCTTCTCGCCCAGCTCTACGTTCTGGTTCAGCAGCAGGCTGAACGCATCGTGCGCGGCGCCTTCGACAAAACCGGCGGCCTGGCGCGAGGACAGGCGTTCCTTGGTCTGGCCGCTGAACTGCGGGTCGGTCATCTTCAGCGACAGCACGAACGACACGCGGTCCCACACGTCTTCCGGGGCCAGCTTGACGCCGCGCGGCAGCAGGTTGCGGAAGTCGCAGAACTCGCGCAGCGCTTCGGTCAGGCCGGTGCGCAGGCCGTTGGCGTGGGTGCCGTGCTGTGCGGTGGGAATCAGGTTGACGTAGCTTTCCTGCACCAGCTCGCCTTCCGGCAGCCAGGCCACAGCCCAGTCCACGATCTCGGTGTCTTTCTTCAGGTTGCCCACGAACAGGTCGGCCGGCAGCGACTCGCGATCGCCCAGCTCCAGCTTCAGGTAATCGCGCAGACCGTCTTCGTAGTACCAGGTGTCGACCTCGCCGGTGGCTTCGTCGGTCAGCTTGACGGTCAGGCCCGGGCACAGCACGGCCTTGGCGCGCAGCAGGTGCTTGAGCGCGCGCACGGCGAACTTGGGCGTATCGAAGTACTTCGGGTCCGGCCAGAAGCGCAGGCGGGTACCGGTGTTCTTCTTGCCGACGGTGCCGACCACTTCCAGCGGCGAGGCGCGGTCGCCGTTACGGAAGGTGATGCGGTGTTCGGCACCGTCGCGCTTGATGTGGATTTCCACCAGGGTCGACAGCGCATTGACCACGCTGACGCCGACGCCATGCAGGCCGCCGGAGAAGGTGTAGTTGTTGTTGTTGAACTTGCCGCCGGCATGCAGGCGGGTAAGGATCAGCTCGACGCCCGGGATCTTCTCTTCCGGATGGATGTCCACCGGCATGCCGCGGCCGTCATCGCTGACCTCCACGCTGCCGTCCTTGAACAGGGTGATCTCGATCGAGCGGGCATGGCCGGCGAGGGCCTCGTCCACCGAGTTGTCGATCACTTCCTGCGCCAGGTGGTTCGGGCGCGCGGTGTCGGTATACATGCCGGGGCGGCGCTTGACCGGGTCAAGGCCGGACAGGACTTCAATATCGGCGGCGTTATAGCGGGCGTTCATCTGTCTTCGAAAGCGTGGAGCGACGGGCAAGTGTGCGGTCTGGACCGGGAATTTGCACGCCTGCGGTTCAGCCTCGTTGGCGGGGAGGGGGTAAAATGGCAACCGCTGGAACCGAACACCGGCGCCCCCCACATCCGAGCCATACCGCGAGGAGGACTCCATGAAGAAGTTGCTGACCATTGCGATCCTGGCTGCCGCCGCTGTTGCAGTGCCGATGGTGCTGGCGCAGAACGCCGGCCAGCCTGCTCCGCAGCAGGGTGACCAGGCCGACAAGGCGCAGTCCGAAGCCGAGGCCAAGGCCAAGCGCCGCGCGCAGGCCAATGCCGAGATGAAGGCCAAGGGCCAGCCGGTGCCGCAGCAGGAAGAAGAGGAAGAGGCACGCAAGAAGAAGTAATTCTTCTGCCCCTCCGAGGCCCTTGCCACAAGGGTTTCCCCCTCGAACGCCCCGCCCAGCGGGGCGTTTCTTTTTGCCGATGGCGCCATCTGCCCCTTGGGTTGGCGGCCATCTATCTGTAAACTATGGCTTTCCGGGAGTAAGTGCGTGTCCACCATTTGCGAATGGGCTGGCACGGCCAAGCGTGGCCTCCAGCAAAGCGGGTCGCAGGTGACGGTCGAAGTGACCGGCACGGCCGCCCCGACCTCGCAGGGTGGTTCCCCGCTGGCGCATTGCGCTGGCCGGGCCCGCACCTCCCTCGCTGCTCCAGCGAACCGGAAAACCCCCTTTCTGCTCCACGCCCGCCCCCCGGGCAGGCGTGGCGCTGCCGTTTTCCATTTCCAGACAGGATGCTTGCAGCCATGACTCCCTTGATTTTCGTAACCGGCGGCGTGGTGTCCTCGCTCGGCAAAGGTATTGCCGCCGCGTCACTGGCCGCCATTCTCGAAGCGCGTGGCCTGAAGGTCACGATGATGAAGCTCGATCCGTACATCAACGTCGACCCGGGCACCATGAGCCCGTTCCAGCACGGTGAGGTGTATGTCACCGACGACGGCGCCGAAACCGATCTCGACCTGGGACACTACGAGCGCTTCGTGCGCACCCGCCTGAGCCGCAAGAACTCGGTCACCACCGGCCGCATCTATGAGGAAGTGATCCGCAAGGAGCGCCGCGGCGACTACCTGGGCGCGACCGTGCAGGTCATTCCGCACATCACCGACGAGATCCGTCGCTGCATGGACGAAGCCACCGAGGGCTTCGACGTGGCCCTGGTGGAGATCGGCGGCACCGTCGGCGACATCGAGTCGCTGCCGTTCCTGGAGGCGATCCGCCAGGTACGCACCGAGCGCGGCCCGGAAAAGGCGCTGTTCATGCACCTCACCCTGGTGCCGTACATCGCCGCCGCGGGTGAACTGAAGACCAAGCCGACCCAGCACTCGGTGAAGGAACTGCGCTCGATCGGCATCCAGCCGGACGTGCTGCTGTGCCGTTCGGAACAGCCGGTACCGGATTCGGAGCGTCGCAAGATCGCCCAGTTCACCAACGTCTCCGAGCGCGCGGTGATCAGCGTGCCCGACGTCGATGTGCTGTACCGCATTCCGATGGGCCTGCACGCACAGGGCCTGGACGAGATCGTCATCAACCAGCTGAAGCTGGCCGACAAGGCCGGCCCGGCCGACCTGTCGATGTGGGAAGACGCCGTCGATGCCACCCTGCATCCGCTGGATGCGGTGACCATCGCGGTGGTCGGCAAGTACATCGACCACCAGGACGCCTACAAGTCGGTCGGCGAAGCGCTCAAGCACGGTGGCCTGCGCCAGCGCACCAAGGTCACCCTGAAGTGGCTGGAAGCGCAGGACCTGGAAGGCAGCGACATGTCCGCGCTGGCCGATGTCGACGGCATCCTGGTGCCGGGTGGTTTCGGCGACCGTGGCTTCGAAGGCAAGGTGCTGACCTCGCAGTACGCCCGTGAGCACAAGGTGCCGTACTTCGGCATCTGCTACGGCATGCAGGCTGCGGTGGTCGACTACGCGCGCCACGTGGTGGGCCTGGAAGACGCCAACAGCACCGAGAACGATCGCCAGTCGCCGAACCCGGTGATCGGCCTGATCACCGAATGGCGCACGGCCACCGGCGACGTGGAAAAGCGTGACGACAAGAGTGACCTGGGCGGCACCATGCGCCTGGGCCTGCAGGAGCAGCGCCTGAAGCCGGGCACGCTGGCCCGCGAACTGTACGGCAAGGACGTGGTCGCCGAGCGCCACCGCCACCGTTACGAGTTCAACAACCGCTACCGCACCCAGCTGGAAGACGCCGGCCTGGTGATCGCCGGCAAGTCGATGGACGACACCCTGGTGGAAGTGGTTGAACTGCCGCGCGACCAGCACCCGTGGTTCCTGGCCTGCCAGGCGCACCCGGAATTCCTGTCCACCCCGCGTGATGGCCACCCGCTGTTCATCGGCTTCATCCGTGCCGCGCGCGAGCGCAAGGCCGGTGGCAAGCTGCTGCAGGAAGTGCGCGCCTGACTTGTCATGGGGGCCGCTGGCCCCCATCTTGCTCGCTTCAACCCCAGCGCACCGGCACTGCCGGTGTAGCGGACAACAAGGAAACGCCATGAAACTGTGTGGATTCGAGGTCGGGCTGGACCAGCCCCTGTTCCTGATCGCCGGCCCCTGCGTGATCGAGTCGATGCAGCTGCAGCTGGATACCGCCGGCAAGCTGAAGGAAGTGACCGACAGGCTCGGTGTGAACTTCATCTTCAAGTCCAGCTTCGACAAGGCCAACCGCACCTCCGGCACGGCCTTCCGTGGCCCGGGCATGGAAGAGGGCCTGAAGGTGCTGGCCGAGGTCAAGAAGCAGATCGGCGTGCCGGTGCTGACCGACGTGCACGAATACACCCCGATGGATGAAGTGGCCTCGGTGGTGGACGTGCTGCAGACCCCGGCGTTCCTGGTCCGCCAGACCGACTTCATCCGCAAGGTGTGCTCGGCCGGCAAGCCGGTCAACATCAAGAAGGGCCAGTTCCTGGCGCCGTGGGACATGAAGCCCGTCGTCGAGAAGGCCAAGGCCACCGGCAACGAGCAGATCATGGTCTGCGAGCGTGGCGCCAGCTTCGGCTACAACAACCTGGTCAGCGACATGCGTTCGCTGGCGGTGATGCGCGATACCGGCTGCCCGGTTGTGTTCGACGCCACCCATTCGGTGCAGTTGCCGGGCGGGCAGGGCACCAGTTCCGGCGGCCAGCGCGAGCATGTGCCGGTGCTGGCGCGTGCCGCTGTTGCCGTGGGCATTTCCGGCCTGTTCGCCGAAACCCATCCGGACCCGTCCAAGGCGCTGTCCGACGGGCCCAACGCGTGGCCGCTGGACCAGATGGAAGCCCTGCTCGAGACCCTGATGGAGCTCGACGCGGTGACCAAGAAGCACGGCTTCTCGCGCTTCGCGTGAGCCAGCACCCGCAGGCGACGCTGGAGATCCAGCGTCGCCGGCGCTGGCGGCAGTGGCCGTGGGGCCCGATCGCACTCGGCCTGGCATTGCTGTCGGTGTCCGGTGTATTCGCCATCGGCATGCTGTTCGGTGCCGGCATGCGCCCGTCGAGTGCCGGCGGTCCGGTAGTGAACCTGATGCCCTTCGTCATCGCCCTGGCGGTGGCCGAAGTGCTGACCATTTCCGCAGGGTTCTTCGCCGCGGTGCTCGGCTGGCGCCTGAACCGGGGCAGGGTTACCGCTGCACTGGCGATGGTCCTGCTGTCGCTGTGGGCGGGCATCCTGCTGCACGATCTTCTTTGATGAATACGATCCCTGAACCCTCGCGCAGCTGGCCGTGGGGCCTGGTCGCCCTGTTGCTGTCGGTGCTCGCCTGGGGCGGCTTGCTCGTGGGCGTGCTGGCCTTCGCCGCCAGCTTCCGTCCGCCGGGGGATGGCAGCAACGGCGTGCAGGCCATGCAGTACTGGATGCTGGGCGCGCTGGTCACGCTGGTGCTGTCCTTCGTGGGCAGCCTGGTGGCGATGGTGATGGCCTGGCGACGTCGGCGCGGGCCGGTGTGCGCGACCATTGCCGGTGCCCTGCTGGTGATGCTGGTGTCGCTGCTGCTGATCGTGATCGGGTCCAGCTGGGGCTGATGCCCATCGCGCCATTTGGCAAGTGAGGGGTAGCCGGGGATAATCACGCGGCATTCGTTTTTGTCGCCCCCTCTCCATACAGGTAACCGGCCCGACCATGAGTACGATCCGCAGCATCCATGCCCGTGAAATCCTCGACAGCCGTGGCAACCCCACGCTGGAAGCCGAAGTCACCCTGGAGGACGGTTCGTTCGGTCGCGCCGCGGTTCCCTCCGGCGCATCGACCGGCACCAAGGAAGCGGTGGAGCTGCGTGACGGCGACAAGACCCGTTACCTCGGCAAGGGCGTGCGCAAGGCCGTCGACAACGTCAACGGCGCCATCGCCAACGCACTGAAGGGCTTCGAGGCTACCGACCAGGCCGGCCTGGACCGTCGCCTGATCGATCTGGATGGCACCGAGAACAAGGGCCGCCTGGGTGCCAACGCACTGCTGGGCGTTTCCATGGCCGCCGCGCACGCCGCCGCTGCCTCCAGCAAGCAGTCACTGTGGCAGTACCTGGCCGGCAAGACCGGCGCGACCCCGTCGTTGCCGGTGCCGATGATGAACATCATCAACGGCGGCGCTCACGCCGACAACAACGTCGATTTCCAGGAGTTCATGGTGCTGCCGGTCGGCTTCACCTCGTTCTCCGAAGCGCTGCGTGCCGGTACCGAAATCTTCCATTCGCTGAAGTCGGTGCTGAAGGGCCACGGCCTGAGCACGGCGGTGGGCGACGAAGGCGGCTTCGCGCCGGACTTCCGCAGCAACGTCGAAGCGCTGGACACCATCCTCGAAGCCATCGGCAAGGCCGGCTACACCGCCGGTGAAGACGTGCTGCTGGGCCTGGACGTGGCCTCCAGCGAATTCTTCGAGAACGGCAAGTACAACCTGGTCGGCGAGAACAAGCGACTGACCTCCGAGCAGTTCGTCGACTTCCTGGCTGACTGGGCCGCGCAGTACCCGATCATCACCATCGAAGACGGCCTGGCCGAGAACGACTGGGCGGGCTGGAAGCTGTTGACCGATCGCATCGGCAAGAAGGTGCAGCTGGTCGGCGACGATCTGTTCGTCACCAATCCGAAGATCTTCCAGGAAGGCATCGATTCGGGCACCGCCAATGCGATCCTGATCAAGGTCAACCAGATCGGTACCCTCAGCGAAACGCTGGAAGCGATCGCCATGGCCGACCGTGCCGGTTACGCCGCCGTGGTCTCGCACCGTTCGGGTGAAACCGAGGACACCACCATCGCCGACATTGCGGTGGCGACCACCGCCACCCAGATCAAGACCGGCTCGCTGTGCCGCAGCGATCGCGTGGCCAAGTACAACCAGCTGCTGCGCATCGAGGAAGCCCTCGGTGCCGGCGCGCGTTACGCTGGTCGTGACGCGTTCGTGTCGCTGAAGCGCTGAGCCGATGCGCGACTGGCGCTGGCTGCTGTTGTTGCTGGCCCTGCTGCTGGCATGGCTGCAGTACCGTTTCTGGTTCGGCCCGGGCAATTCGGGTGAAGTGATGATGCTCGAAGCCCAGGTCGCCAACCAGGAGCGGGACAATGACGGTCTGCAGCAGCGCAACGATGCGCTTGCTGCCGAAGTGAAGGACCTCAAGGAAGGCCAGTCCGCCATCGAAGAACGCGCGCGCAGCGAGTTGGGCATGATCAAGCCCGGCGAGAAGTTCTATCGCGTCGTGGAAGATGCACCGACGCGTCCGGCGCAGCCTGCGCCGGTTGCGGCCCCGGCCGGTGACCATCCGGCGGACGTGCCATGAGCGCGGCGATCTGGGTGGTTGTCCCGGCCGCAGGGCGCGGCACGCGTTTTGGCGCGCCGTTGCCCAAGCAGTACCTGCAGGCGGGCGGGCAGACCCTGCTCGCCCACACCCTGGACGCACTGCTGGCACACCCGGCCGTGGCCGGGGCGATGGTGGTGATCGGTGCGGACGATGCCGATTGGCCGGGCTGGAGCGAATGGGCCGGCAAACCGGTGCTGACCTGCACCGGTGGCGCCACCCGCGCCGCCTCGGTGCTGGCGGGGCTGCAGGCCCTGCCGGACAGCGTGCGTGCCGATGAATTCGTGCTGGTGCACGACGCGGCGCGTCCGAACCTGTCGCAGGCCGATCTTGGCCGCCTGCTGGAAGTGGGCCGCACCGATCCGGTCGGCGCCATCCTGGCCGCGCCGGTACGCGACACGCTCAAGCGTGCTGGTGATGATGGTGGCATCGACGGCACCGAGCCACGTGAGCGCCTGTGGCGCGCACTGACGCCGCAGCTGTTCCGCCGCCACCAGCTGATCCGCGCACTGTCCGAGGCCGCTGCCGCCGGTGTCGATGTGACCGACGATGCCATGGCCATGGAGCGCCAGGGCCAGCGCCCGCTGCTGGTGGAAGGCAGCGAGGACAACTTCAAGGTCACCACGCCGGCCGATCTCGATCGTTTCGAATTCGTACTCTCCCGCCGCGCCGGCTGACCGCCCGCGCGGCCCTGCTGCAAGGGCTGCATCCATGAGCACCTCCCCGTTCCCGCCCGTCCGTATCGGCCAGGGCTACGACGTCCATGCCTTCGGTGAAGGCGACCACATCATGCTCGGTGGCATCGCGGTGCCGCACAGCTGCGGTGTGCTCGCGCACAGCGACGGCGACGTCATCCTGCACGCGCTGTGCGACGCCATGCTCGGTGCGATCGCGCTGGGCGACATCGGCCAGCACTTCCCGCCCACTGACGACCGCTGGAAGGGCGCGGACAGCAGCGAGTTCGTGCGCCATTGCGATGGCCTGCTGCGCGAGCGCGGCTGGCGTGTCGGCAACACCGACATCACCGTGATCTGCGAACGGCCCAAGGTCGGCCCGCATGCGCTGGCCATGCGCGAGCGCATCGGTGAACTGTTGCAGCTGCCGTTGGATGCGGTGAGCGTCAAGGCCACCACGTCCGAGAAGCTGGGCTTCACCGGCCGTGGCGAAGGCATCGCTGCGCAGGCGGTCGTGCTGCTGGTGGCCGCATGATCCCGTTGCCGCTCGCGTTCGGTGCGCCGCTGCTGCAGGCGCGCATCCGCACCACGCCGGAAGATTTCCAGGTCGATGAGTTGCCCGCTTTCGAGGCGACCGGTGAAGGCGAGCATCTGCTGCTGCATATCCGCAAGCGTGGCGCCAATACGGTGCACGTGGCCAAGGTACTGGCCAAGTGGGCAGGCCTGCCGGAAATGGCGGTCAGCTATGCCGGCATGAAGGACCGCAACGCGGTCACCACCCAGCGTTTCAGCGTACATCTGCCCAAGCGCGTCGCGCCCGATCTGGCCGAGCTGGCCAGTGACGAGATCGAGGTGATCGACTCCACCTGGCACAACCGCAAGCTGCAGCGCGGTGCGCTGGCGGGCAACCGCTTCAGGCTGGTGCTGCGCGATGTGCAGGGTGACGCGGCGGCAATCGACGAGCGCCTGCAGCAGATCGCCGCGCGTGGCCTGCCGAACTGGTTCGGCGAGCAGCGCTTCGGTCGCGATGGCGGCAACGTTCCCGCTGCGTTGGCGATGTTCGGTGGCCGGCGCATGCGCAAGGACCAGCGTTCGCTGCTGTTGTCGGCGGCGCGTTCGGCCTTGTTCAACCGCGTGCTCGCTGCACGCGTGGAGCAGGGCAGCTGGGACCAGCCGCTGCAGGGCGAAGTGTGGATGCTTGATGGCAGCCGCAGCGTGTTCGGCCCCGAGCCCTACAGCGACGTGCTGGCCGAGCGCCTGGCACGTTTCGATATCCACCCCAGTGCTCCGTTGTGGGGCGAGGGTGAGCTGCGCAGCAGCGACGCCGCCCGTGAGCTGGAACTGGCAGCGCTGGATGATGACGAATCAAAGGCGCTGCGCACCGGCCTGGAAGAGGCGCGGCTGAAGCAGGAGCGGCGCGCGCTGCGGTTGCGTCCAGCGCTGCTGCAGCACCAGTGGCTGGCCGCTGACGTACTGGAGTTGTCCTTCGCGCTGCCGCCAGGCTGCTATGCCACCGCGGTCCTGCACGAGCTCGGGCCGGTCGAGGACGCGTCGCAGGCCTGACGGAAATGGTGGCGGAGGCGAAGAGCATCCACGCATGGCGTGGATCCACTTTCCTCCACCCGCCACAGTAGATCCACGCCATGCGTGGATGGGCCGTCAGTAGATCCACGCCATGCGTGGATGGGCCGTCAGTAGATCCACGCCATGCGTGGATGGGCCGTCAGTAGATCCACGCCATGCGTGGATGAATCCCACCGGCAGAACGTCAGCGCCGCGCCAGCAGCACCAGCATGGCGCCGGTCCCGCCTTGCCCGGTCGGGGCGGAATGGAACGCCAGCACGTCGTTGCGCAGGCGCAGCAGGCGGTCCACCAGGTTCTTCAGCACCGGCGCACTGCCATCGGACTGCAGGCCCTTGCCGTGGATGATGCGCACGCAGCCGTGCTCGTGGGCGTGCGCCTCCAGCAGGAACTGGCGCAGCATCATCTCGGCCTGCGCGGCGGTGGCGCCGTGCAGGTCCAGTTCGTCCTGCACCGAGTACTGTCCGCGCTTCAAGCGCTGGAACAGGCGTGGCGGCAGGTTGTCGCGCCGGTAGCTGGCAACGTCGCCCGCTTCCAGCGGGGCGTTGTCGCGCAGCAGCCGGGCGAACTCACCGGCGGCTTCTGCGTCGTCGCGCTCGGCCATGCGCGCACGCGGCCTGGGCCGCGGCGCAGCAGGCGCGGGCTCCACTTCCTTGCGCAGCGGCGTCACTTCGCCGATGGCGGCGCGGAACAATGCAGCCGGATCTTCGTCTTCAGGGTGCGACATGCGCACAGGGTAAACCGCCTGCGCGGGTCTGCCTATGACCGTTGGATGTCGGCCGTGACCGCAGACAGGGTAGGACCCAGCGCCCGCTTGCGGCACAATAGTCGGCGCACTTGCGGAGCTGCCGCCTCCCTGGAGGAGACGGGCCGGCTTCGCCCACGTTGCAAGGTGACGGGATCGAATTCTTGGAAAATCAAGCGGTTAAATCGAAGATGCGCATCCTGGTCAGCAATGATGACGGTGTCGACGCGGCGGGCATCCGGATGCTTGCATCCGTGCTGCGCGAGGCCGGGCACGAAGTCACGGTGGTCGCACCCGACCGCGATCGCTCCGGCGCCAGCAATTCGCTGACCCTGGATCTGCCGATCCGGCTCAAGCGCATCGACCACTACACCGTGTCGGTGGCCGGCACGCCCACCGACTGCGTGCACCTTGCGCTGACCGGCCTGCTCGAATTCGAGCCTGACATTGTCGTGTCCGGTATCAACAATGCCGCCAACCTCGGCGACGACGTGATCTATTCCGGCACCGTCTCGGCGGCGATGGAAGGTCGTTTCCTCGGCCTGCCTGCAGTGGCGGTGTCGCTGGTGACCCGTAACCACGACCCCAGGCATTTCGAGACGGCGGCGCGTGCCGCAGTGGAGATTGTTGCCCGCCTCAAGGCCGATCCGCTGCCGGCCGACACCATCCTCAACGTCAATGTGCCGGACCTGCCGTGGAGCGAGGTCAAGGGCTTCGAAGTCACCCGCCTGGGCAACCGTCATCGCGCCGAGGGCTGCATCGCGCAGAAAGACCCGCGCGGCAACGAGGTGTACTGGATCGGTCCGGCCGGCCGCGAGCAGGACTCCGGCCCGGGCACCGATTTCCATGCGGTGCGCACCGGCCACATTTCGATCACCCCGATCCAGGTTGACCTGACCCGCTACCAGGCACTGGAAAAGGTCGCCAGCTGGGTCGGCGGCCTCAGCGCCGCGCTGGATCGGCCGGCATGAGCCCACGCCTGCGCCTGCAGCCGGAAGCAGTCGGCATCGGCATGACATCGCAGCGCGTGCGCGACCGCCTGGTCGACCGCCTGCGCGAAGCCGGCATCGTCGACGAGTCGACGCTGAACGCGATCCGGGTGGTGCCGCGCCATCTGTTCATCGATGAGGCCCTGGCCTCGCGCGCATATGAAGACACCGCGCTGCCGATCGGCCACGGCCAGACCATTTCCCAGCCGTGGGTGGTGGCGCGGATGACCGAGGCCGTGCTGCAGGTGGCGCCGAAGAAGGTGCTCGAAGTGGGTACCGGCTCGGGCTATCAGGCCGCCGTGCTTGGTGCGCTGGGGCTGGAGGTCTATACCGTCGAGCGCATCGGTGACCTGCTGCGGCAGGCGCGCAAGCGTTTCCGCGCGCTGGGCATGAACATCCGCACCAAGCACGACGACGGCCGCGTGGGCTGGGCCGAGCATGGCCCGTTCGACGCCATCGTGGTTACCGCCGCCGCACCGGCACTGGTCGATGCGCTGGTCGAGCAGCTGGCTGCAGGTGGCCGCCTGGTCGCCCCGGTCGGTGGCGCCGGCGCACAGTCGCTGGTGCAGCTCGACCGCAAGGATGACGGCAGCATCGAACAACGCGTGCTGGCGCCGGTCACCTTCGTGCCGCTGCTGTCTGGCATGCTCGATTGAATCCACGGAGCAGGGTTGCATGAAGATTTTCGGGCCGCTGTACGAGCGGGCAATGAAGTGGGCTGCGCATGAGCGCGCGCCGACTTATCTGATGGTGCTGAGCTTTTTCGAAGCCATCATCTTCCCGGTGATGCCGGAAGTGATGCTGGCGCCGATGTGCGTGGCCCAGCCCAAGCGCGGCTGGTGGTTCGCCACCCTCAGCCTGGCCGGCTCGATGGTCGGCGCGCTGATCGGCTACGCGCTGGGCCACTATGCATTCGAAGCGGTCAAGCCGGTGTTCGAGGCGCTGGGCATGTTGCCGGCGATCGAGCAGGGCATTGCTACCGTGCAGGCCAAGATGGTGGAGTCGCCCTGGGCGGTGTTCACCTTCCTGGTGCTGGGCGGCTTCATGCCGATTCCGATGAAGGTCTTCACGTGGGCATCGGGTATCGTCGGCGTGCCGATGCCGCAGTACCTGTTGAGCATGTTGATCGGTCGTGGCAAGCGCGTGTTCGTGCTGGCTGCGGTCATCCGTCTCGGTGGTGCGCGCGCGGAAGCTGCGCTGCGCCGATGGATTGAACCGCTGGGCTGGATCGCCACCGCGTTGGTGGTGGTGCTGATCGCCTGGCTTGTATGGAGGTCGAAGTTCGCATGAGTGCAGATCGTCTGAGCAAGGGAGTGCGCATCGGCGCGCTGGCGTTGCTGGTATCCACCCTGGCCGCCTGTGGCACCGCCACCGTGGTCCGGCCCAGTGGCGGCGGCAGCAGTGGCGTCAGCACGCCGAAGACGTCGGTGCCCAAGCCGGGGCAGACGGTGGTCGTGCGCAAGGGCGACACCATCTATGCGCTGGCCCGCATCCACGACATCACGCCGGCCGACCTGATCGCCTGGAACAACCTGGACAACCCGTCGACCATTTACCCGGGGCAGGTGATCCGCCTGTATCCGGCCGGCTCCGGTGGCGGTCGTGCGCCGACCACCGTGGTCACCGCGCCGCGTCCGGCTGGCAGCACGTCTGGCGGCAGTACCGCGCCGACGCCGGGTCCGGCCGGTCCGGTCAAGAGCAACATCGCCTGGCGCTGGCCGGCCGATGGCGCAGTCGTGGGCCGCTACGTGGCCGGCGATGCGACCAAGCAGGGCGTGGACATCGCCGGCACCAGCGGCGCACCGGTGAAGGCCACGGCCAATGGCGTGGTGGTGTATTCCGGCGCAGGCCTGGTCGGCTATGGCGAGCTGATCATCATCAAGCACAGCGACCAGTGGCTGTCGGCCTATGGCCACAACCGCAAGCGCCTGGTCAATGAAGGGCAGAGCGTGAAGGCCGGCGAGCAGATCGCCGAGATGGGCCGTACCGGCGCCAACCGGGACATGCTGCACTTCGAGATCCGCTACAACGGCAAGCCGGTCGACCCGCAGCAGTATCTGCCGGCGCGCTAGCGCGGGCAGATACGCGGGTAGCGCCGGGCCATGCCCGGCGGCTGTACGCCGCAATGGAGCGCTGCCCGAGCATGGGCTCGGACGCTCACAGATGCCGCGATTGCCTTGCGCCTGTAGAGCCGCGTCGTGCTCGGCTGCCTTTCGACCCGCAACAGTATCTGCCGGCGCGCTAGCGCGGGCAGATACGGGTAGCGCCGGGCCATGCCCGGCGACCTCGGGCCTCAGCCTTCCAGGATGAAGGCGGCCGCCACCTTGCGGCCTTCGCCGGCAAGGATGTTGAAGGTGCGTGCGGCAGCCGGATTGTTCATCACTTCCAGTCCGATGCCGCGCGACAGGCAGGCGGCCATGACAACCGCCGGCGGGAACGCCTGGCGCTCTCCGGTGCCGAGCAGTATCAACGCCGGCTTCAGTGCCAGGATCGGCTCCAGGTCAGCCACCTGCAGCGCCGCGACATCGGTCACCGGCCACTGTTCGACCAGCTGGTCCGGGGTCAGGAAGAAGCTGTTGCCCAGAACGCGATCATTCACCCGTGCCGAGCGACCGTCAGCGGCGCGCAGGCTGTAGGCGTAGTCGGGCAGTTCGTGGTTCAGCTGCATGGCAGGGTCCGATCAGCCGCGCGGCAGCACGATCTGGCGGTGTTCCTTGCTCGGGCGATACAGCACGGCCACATGGCCGATACGCTGCACCAGCGCACTGTCGGTGGCCTGCACGATCTCGCCGATCATCACGTCGCGGGCGTCACGGTCTTCGGCGGCAACCTTCACCTTGACCAGTTCGTGGCGTTCCAGCACTTCGTTCAGCTCGGTCAGGAAGGCCGGAGTGACGCCCTTGCCGCCGGTCTGCAGCAGGGCCTTCAGGTCGTGGGCTTGGCCGCGCAGGAAACGGGTCTGGGAAGGGGTCAAGGCAGTGGGCATGCAGAAAACACGGTTGAATGGGACGATCAGGGTATCATGGCGACCCCATCAGCCCCTATTTCCAATGGCTACCCGCAGCAAAAGCAGCCAGCGCTGGCTCAAGGAACACTTCTCCGATCCCTTCGTGAAGAAGGCCCAGGCCGAAGGCATGCGCTCCCGTGCGGCCTACAAGCTTGAAGAACTGCTCGAACGTGACCGCCTGCTGAAGCAGCACATGGTGGTGGTCGACCTCGGCGCGGCCCCAGGTGGTTGGTCTCAGCAGGTGCGGAGACAGATCGGCGATACCGGCCGCGTGCTGGCCCTGGACATCCTGGACATGCCGCCGCTGGCCGGCGTGGAGTTCCTTCACGGTGACTTCAGGGAAGAAACCGTCCTATCGCAGTTTGAAGCCATGCTCGGGGATCAGCCGGTAGACCTTGTGCTGTCGGACATGGCCCCCAATAAGAGTGGTGTGGACGCGGTCGACCAGCCGCGGATGATGCACCTGGCGGAGCTGGCCATGGATTTTGCCGACAACCACCTCAAGACTGGTGGGGCGTTCCTGATCAAGCTGTTCCAGGGCGAAGGCTTTGACGACTACGTGCGCGACATGCGCCGCCGGTACGACAAGGTCTCCATCCGCAAGCCGGAAGCCTCGCGCAAGCGCTCTCCCGAGGTGTATGCCTTGGGTCAGGGAAAACGCGCCCACATGAAGTAAGCTCGACCCCGTAAGTTCGACCCCAACGCAACGCCAGCACTAAGAGGAACACCGGAGCCAATGAGGATGAACGACTTGACCAAGAACCTCCTGCTATGGGTGGTCGTCGCCGTCGTGCTGATGGTGGTCTTCCAGAGCTTCTCGCCCAAGACCTCGGGGGCCGGGGCGCAGGGCGCTTCGTACTCGCAGTTCCTGGACCAGGTGGACACCGGCAACGTGCAGAAGGTCGCCTTCGGCGGCGATACGCGCGGCGGTACCAGCCAGATCACCTACACCACCCGTGGTGGACAGTCGTCCACCATCACCGCGCCGTTCGATCGCGACCTGATCAACGTGCTGCGCACCAAGAACGTCGAGATCGTGCAGGAAGAGCCGTCCAGCGGTATCTCCCTTGGTGCGATCCTGATGAATTTCCTGCCGGTCATCCTGATCATCGGCTTCTGGCTGTTCATCATGCGGCAGATGCAGGGCGGTGGCGGCGGTGCCAAGGGCGCAATGTCCTTCGGCAAGTCGCGCGCCAAGCTGCAGGGCGAAGACCAGATCAAGGTCACCTTCGCCGACGTTGCCGGTTGCGACGAGGCCAAGGAAGAGGTCGGCGAACTGGTCGACTTCCTGCGTGACCCGTCCAAGTTCACCAAGCTCGGCGGCAAGATCCCGCGCGGCGTGCTGATGGTCGGCCCTCCGGGTACCGGCAAGACGCTGCTGGCCAAGGCCATCGCCGGCGAAGCCAAGGTGCCGTTCTTCTCGATCTCCGGTTCGGACTTCGTGGAAATGTTCGTCGGCGTCGGCGCCAGCCGAGTGCGCGACATGTTCGAGCAGGCCAAGAAGCACGCGCCGTGCATCATCTTCATCGATGAAATCGACGCCGTCGGTCGCCACCGTGGTGCCGGCCTGGGCGGCGGTCATGACGAGCGCGAGCAGACCCTGAACCAGCTGCTGGTCGAGATGGACGGTTTCGAAGGCGGCGAAGGCGTGATCGTGATCGCCGCCACCAACCGTCCTGACGTGCTGGACCCGGCGCTGCTGCGTCCGGGCCGCTTCGACCGCCAGGTGGTGGTCGGTCTGCCGGACGTGAAGGGCCGCGAGCACATCCTCAAGGTGCACATGCGCAAGCTGCCGCTGGCCGACGACGTCGTGCCGATGGTGATCGCGCGTGGTACCCCGGGCTTCTCCGGTGCCGACCTGGCCAACCTCTGCAACGAGGCCGCCCTGTTCGCCGCTCGTGGCAACGAGAAGGAGGTCCGCATGGACCACTTTGATCGTGCCCGCGACAAGATCCTGATGGGTGCCGAGCGCCGCTCGATGGCCATGAGCGAGGAGGAGAAGACCCTCACCGCCTACCATGAAGCCGGCCATGCCATCGTTGGCCGCCTGGTGCCGGAACATGACCCGGTCTACAAGGTCACGATCATTCCGCGCGGCCGTGCGCTGGGCGTGACCATGTACCTGCCGGAAGGCGACAAGTACTCGATGAACCGCGTGGCGATCCAGTCGCAGCTGTGCTCGCTGTATGGTGGCCGCGTGGCGGAAGAACTGATCTTCGGTACCGACAAGGTCACCACCGGCGCTTCCAATGACATCGAGCGTGCCACCAAGATGGCCCGCAACATGGTCACCAAGTGGGGCCTGTCCGAGCAGCTCGGCCCGATCGCCTACGGCGAAGAGGACGATGAGGTGTTCCTGGGCCGTTCGGTGACCCAGCACAAGAGCGTGTCCAACGACACTGCCCGTCGCATCGACGAGGAAGTGCGCAACATCCTCGACAAGGCGTACGCCCGCACCACCGAGCTGCTGACCGAGAACATCGACAAGCTGCATACGATGTCGCAGCTGCTGCTGCAGTACGAAACCATCGATGCGCCGCAGATCGACGCGATCATGGAAGGTCGTGATCCGCCGCCGCCGATGGGCTGGAACAAGTCCAACAAGGATGGCGGCAACAACGACAAGGGCGGCGATGCCCGTCCGTTGCCGCCGATCGCCGGTCCGGCCGAATCGATCTGACGGCCTGCCGTACGCAATGCAAGACGAGGCCGGGGCAACCCGGCCTTGTTGTTTCCGGGCCCCGGCCCATCCGATCCTGACAGTCCGCTGGAGTCCGCATGTCCGCCCCCAAGCCTGAACCGATTTCCCACACCGCCGAGATGGTGATCGCCACCGTAGTCGGCGTCGCTGTCGGCCTGACCGTGGACAATCTGCTGCTCGGCTGTGGCGTGGGTATCGCGGTGGGTATCCTGCTGAGCATCATCAAGACGCTGTACGTGGACCGGAAGCGTCGCCGGCAGCGGTGAGGTTTGCCGGCAGGGCGGCGCCCTGCACCCGCCGAAGCGGTAGTGCCGGCCGCTGGCCGGCAACCTCAACAGCAAAAGCAACTGCGGCATTCTGTGGGATGGCGGGGCGGGTCCGGTTGCGGGGGGCGCTGCAAGTACGTCCATCTAAGCTCGGTCGCCGCATCCATGCGGCTCACGCCCCCGCAATCGGACCCACCCCGCCTTCGACAGTTTCCCGGTGGCCGGTAGATCCACGCCATGCGTGGATGAATCTCCATCGGAATCGAATATCTCGACAATTGAACGAAGAGCATCCACGCACGGCGTGGATCTACGTGTCGACCAAGGTCGACACCTACCAACAGCAGCCCAGCAGCAGCGGGAAATTGTCGGAGGCGGGTCGGTGTCGGATTGCGGGGTGTCCGCGGCATGGATGCCGCGGCCAAGCCTACACGGACGTACTTGCGGCGTCCCCGCAATCCGACACCGTCCCGCCATCCCACGGATAGCCCGCTGTTGCCGCTGTTGCTGTTGTTGAGCTTGCCGGCCAGCGGCCGGCACTACCGCCTCTGCGGGTGCAGGGCGCAGCCCTGCCGCCTTAAACTAACCTTCGTTGCCCGCAGGATCTGCCATGTTCGACATCTCGCCCCAGCTCGATTGCGCCGGCCGCATCCTGCGCCTGGACCGTGCCCGGGTCATGGGTATCGTCAACGTCACCCCGGATTCGTTCTCCGATGGTGGTGCCCATGACACCACCGAGGCGGCGGTCGCGCATGGCCTGAAGCTGGTGGAGGAGGGCGCCGACCTGCTCGACATCGGCGGCGAATCGACCCGTCCGGGCGCGGCGCCGGTGTCGATCGACGAGGAACTGCGTCGTGTCGTGCCGGTCATCGAGCAGCTGGCAGCGCGCACGACGGTGCCGATCAGCATCGATACCTTCAAGCCGGAGGTGATGCGTGCCGCGGTTGCTGCAGGCGCCGGGATGATCAACGACATCTTCGGCCTGCGCCAGGACGGTGCGCTGCACGCGGCGGCGGACGCAGGCGTGCCGGTGGTGCTGATGCACATGCAGGGCGAACCGGGTCATATGCAGGCCGACCCGCAGTACGACGATGTGGTCGCCGAGGTCCATGGCTTCCTGGTGCAGCGGCTGTTCGCCGCGGAGATGGCCGGCATCGCCAAGAAGAATCTGGTGATCGACCTCGGCTTCGGCTTCGGCAAGACCACGGCCCACAACATGACGCTGCTGGCCCGCTCGGAGCGTTTCCTTGAACTGGGCGTGCCGATGCTGGCCGGGCTGTCGCGCAAGCGCAGCCTGGGCGAGCTGACCGGTCGTCAGTCGCCGGCAGAGCGTGTCGCTGCGTCGGTGGCCGCACACCTGATTGCCGTGCAGCGCGGCGCCCGTATCGTGCGCGTGCACGATGTGGCAGCGACGGTCGATGCATTGAAGGTCTGGCAGGCGGTCGAGGCGGTACCTGCCGTGCGGGTGGACGCCAAGCCGACCCTCCGCTGGCCGGACGAAGACTGATGGCAGTGGATCAGCGGCCGCTGGCGATCGCCGTGATGGGGCCGACCGCCAGCGGCAAGACCGCCACCGCGATCGCGCTGGCGCAGCAGCTGGACGGTGAAATCGTCAGCGTTGATTCGGCGCTGGTCTATCGCGGACTGGATATCGGGTCGGCCAAGCCGGATGCGGCCGAGCGCGCGCAGGCACCGCACCACCTGCTGGACCTGCGCGATCCCTGGCAGACCTATTCCGCCGCCGAGTTCGCCGCCGACGCCGCCCGCGTGGTGGCCGACATCGTCGCCCGTGGCAAGACTCCGATCCTGGCCGGCGGCACGGGCCTGTACTTCCGGGCGCTGTTGCAGGGTCTGTCGCCGATGCCGGAGGCCGACCCGGCGATGCGTGCCGTGCTGAGCGCCGAGGCCGCCGAGCGAGGCTGGGCGGCGCTGCACGCCGAACTGGCCGCCGTTGACCCCGCCGCCGCCGCACGCATCCATGCCACCGACCCGCAACGCATCCAGCGAGCGCTGGAGGTCTACCGGCTGACCGGCACGCCGATCAGTGAATGGCAGCGCCGCCCCGGGGTGGCCCCGTTGCCGGTGCGCACGTTGAAGCTGATTCTGGCGCCGCGCGACCGCGCCGTCCTGCACCAGCGCATCGAGGCCCGCTTCGACGCCATGCTCGCGCAGGGCTTCCTCGACGAAGTGCGCGCCCTGCGTGCATTGCCGGAAATGCGGGCGGTGGCCGCACCGCTGGACCTGCCCGCCGTCCGCGCGGTGGGGTATCGCCAGGCCTGGGAGTACCTGGACGGGGACGGGGACGCGGCCCGCTTCCGGGACAAGTCCATTTTCGCCACCCGGCAACTGGCCAAGCGCCAGCTTACCTGGCTGCGCGGCGAGCTTGATGCGCGCTGGTTCGACCCCCATATGGATGGGGAGCGCCTCGCAGGCGCGGTGTCGACCTTCGTTGCACGCTGAACCGACGCTGGCCGTGTACCATCATGGGCCGGCAAGCGGCTCGGGGGCCGCGGCAACCGCCGGCTACCAATAAGAACAATAATCAGGAGTGTGCAATGTCCAAGGGGCAATCGCTGCAGGATCCTTTCTTGAATGCACTGCGGCGCGAGCGCGTGCCGGTTTCGGTGTACCTGGTCAACGGCATCAAGCTGCAGGGCACGATCGAATCGTTCGATCAGTTCGTGGTCCTGCTGCGCAACACCGTCAGCCAGATGGTCTACAAGCACGCCATTTCCACCGTGGTGCCGGCGCGCAACGTCAAGGTCGGCCCGGGTGGTGGGTACGTGCAATCAGGTGAGGATGGTCAGGCGGGTGATGAAGCAGACGAATGATGTTGGAGCGGTGAATGTTTGACCGCTCGAAAAAGGGCGAACACGCCCTGTTGATCCAGCCGCATTTCGGCAAGCTGGAAGACGATGTGCTGGAAGAATTCGGTGATCTGGCCCGCTCGGCCGGGGCCAGCATCGCGGTGACCATCACCGCGCGGCTGGATCGCCCCAACCCGTCGACCCTGATCGGCAGCGGCAAGCTGGATGAGATCAAGGCCGCCGCCGAAGCCACCGGCGCAGACCTGATCCTGGTCAACCACGCGTTGAGCCCGGGCCAGGAGCGCAATCTGGAGCGTTTCCTCGAGCGCCGGGTGATCGACCGTACCGGTCTGATCCTGGACATCTTTGCCCAGCGTGCGCGCAGCCATGAAGGCAAACTGCAGGTCGAGCTGGCCCAGCTGCGGCATATGTCGACACGGCTGGTGCGTGGCTGGACCCATCTGGAGCGCCAGCGTGGTGGTTCGATCGGCCTGCGCGGCCCGGGTGAAACCCAGCTGGAAACCGATCGTCGCCTGCTGCAGAAGCGGGTTGAACAGCTGCAGAAGCGGCTGGAAAAAGTCGAAGTACAGCGCACCCAGATGCGTCGTGCGCGTGTGCGCAGCGAACTGCCGCGCGTCGCCCTGGTGGGCTACACCAATGCCGGCAAATCGACCTTGTTCAATGCGATGACCGGCGCCGAGGCCTATGCGGCCGACCAGTTGTTCGCCACCCTGGATCCGACCGTACGCCGGATCGCCGTGCCCGGTGGCAACGTCGTGCTGGCCGATACGGTTGGTTTCGTACGCGACCTGCCGCATGACCTGGTGGCGGCCTTCCGCTCGACCCTGTCTGAAGCGCGGGAAGCGGATTTCCTGCTGCACCTTGTCGATGCCGCCGATCCGCACCGCGAGGAGCGCATCGCCCAGGTCGACGAAGTGCTGACCGCCGTCGGTGCCGGCGACCTTCCGCAGTTGCTGGTGTTCAACAAGATCGACCGCATCGAGGGTGCCGACGTGCGCCACGACGGCCAGGACGGCGTGCCGGATGAATCGCGGCGTGAGCGGGTGTGGATTTCCGCACGCGACGGGCAGGGCATCGAGCTGTTGCAGGCCGTGCTCGGCAAGCGGTTGGGTCTGCAGCACGTCACCGGCGAGTTGCGCCTGCCACCCAGTGCCGGCCGCCTTCGCGCTCGCCTGCACCAGTTGGAAGTGGTGCGCAGTGAAGAGGCTGATGAAGAAGGCTGGCTGTTGCAGGTCGATCTTCCCATCGCCGAGGCCGAGAAGCTGGCGGCCAGCGCCGATGGCGAGCCGATCCGGGCCCTGCTGCCGGAGAAGCTGCCCGAATGGTGAGGCAGTGCCGGCCGTTGGCCGGCATGTCCTGCGGCCGCGACACCACCCTGCCATCTGCGGTACAACGTGCAGGTTCTTCACTTTTCAGCTACCCCGATGGCCTTCCCGACCGACGCCGAACTCAATGCCCAGGCCGCTGCGCTGGGCCAGCGCCTGCAACAGGCTTCGCTGCAGCTGGTGACTGCTGAAAGCTGCAGCGGCGGCTGGATCGCCAAGTGCATGACCGACATCGCCGGTTCCTCGGCGTTCTTCGACTGCGGCATGGTGGTCTACAGCTACGAAGCCAAGCAGCGCCTGCTCGGCGTGCGCGCGCAGACGCTGGAGCAGTTCGGTGCGGTCAGCCGCGAAGCCGTGCTGGAGATGGTCTCCGGGGCGCTGGTCAATTCCGGTGCCGGCATCGCGGTGGCGGTGACCGGTATCGCAGGGCCGGGCGGTGGCAGCCCGGACAAGCCGGTCGGCAGTGTCTGGATCGGCTGGAAGCGCCGTGGTGGCTATGCCCGGGCCGAACTGTTCCAGTTCGATGGTGACCGTGAAGCCATCCGCCGGCAGACCGTAGCGGCGGCATTGCACGGCATCGACGCCCAGCTGTGACATGCTGCTCCGGCAATCAACCGGAGTAGGCAACGATGTGGGAGACGCTGGGCACCGTCCGTGACCTTGGCCGGCTGCAGGAAATTGCCGCCGTCCTGATCCGCTACGGCTTCGGCGACGTCGTGCGGCGCATCGGCCTGGCCACGGTACTGGAACGTGCCGGCCGCCTGCTGCACTGGAACGAGGAGCGGCAGGAAATGCTGCGGATGACCGCGCCGGTACGCGTGCGCAGCGCCCTGCAGGATCTCGGGCCGACGTTCGTGAAGCTGGGCCAGGTGCTCGCCACCCGCGTCGACCTGCTGCCGCCGGACTGGATCGCCGAACTCTCCGAGTTGCAGAACGCCGTCCCGGCATTGCCCTACGAGAAGATCCGCGAACAGCTCGAGGCCGACCTCGGTGCGTCTCCGTCGCAGGTGTTTGCCTTCCTTGATGAAACCCCGATGGCCGCAGCTTCGTTGGCCCAGGCCCATCGGGCGCGGTTGCGTGATGGCCGCGAAGTGGTGCTGAAGGTGCGTCGCCCTGGTATCCGTGACGTGGTTGAAGCCGATCTGCGTTTGCTGGCACGGCTGGCCGAAATCGTTGAGGCACGGCTGCCGGATCTGCGCCGCTACCGGCCCGCCGAGGTGGTGCAGCAGTTCACCGTGTCGCTGCGCCGCGAGCTGGATTTTGCCGCGGAGTGCCGCAACGCCGAGCGCATCGCGCGCAACTTCGAGGGCCGTGACGACATCCTGATTCCGGCGGTGCACTGGCAATGGACCTGCGAAAGCCTGAATGTCCAGGATTTCGTCGACGGCATTGCCGGACGTGATCTGGCCGGTGTCGATGCGGCCGGCATCGACCGCCGTGAACTGGCCCGGCGTGGCGCCGACATCGTATTGAAGATGGTGCTGGAGGACGGCAGTTTCCATGCCGATCCGCACCCGGGCAACATCATCTACCTGCGCGACGGCCGCATCGGCGTGATCGATTTCGGCATGGTCGGCGCGTTGTCGGAGGTGCGTCGCTTCCAGGTCGCGCAGCTGCTGCATGGTCTGGTCGAACAGGATCCGCAGGGCGTGGCCGATGTGTTGCTGGACTGGGCCGGTGGCGTGGAAGTGGACGAGAACCGGTTGCAGCACGACATCAGCCTGTTCGTCGACCAGTACCGCGGCGTGCCGCTGAAGGACCTGCGCATCGGCCAGATGCTGGGCGACATCACCCAGCTGCTGCGCAGCTACAACCTGACCCTGCCGGCAGACTTGGCGCTGATGATCAAGGCCTTCCTGACGCTGGAGGGCATGGGCCGCCAGCTCGACCCGGATTTCGACATGGCCAGCGCCGCGCGCCCGTTCCTGGAGCGGGTGGTACTGCAGCGCTATGCGCCGCGGGCGCTGTTCAAGCGTGGCCGACGCAGCCTGCTCGGCATGATCGACTTCGCCGGTGATTTGCCGCGGGACCTGCGCAAGCTGGTCCAGGCGGCGCGCCGTGGCCGGCTGCAGCTGAAGGTCGAGACCAACGCGCTGCAGGGCTTCGGCGACCAGGTCAACCGCGCCGCGAACCGGCTGGTGATGGGGATCGTCACGGCAGCCTTGATCATCGGCTCCTCGATCGTGATGCACAGCGTAGGAGGCGTTTCCAGCCGTTGGCTGCTGGCGCTGGGCGTGTGCGGTTTCATCGGCGCAGGGTTCTGCGGGGTGTGGATCCTGTTCTCGATCTGGAGAAGCGGCAAGCACACGTAGTGTGATTACCGCGGTGGTTCCCGCCGGGAACCGTGGCATCGCGCAGCGATTCCTGTAGCGCCGACCGCGGGTCGGCTGCTTCTGCCTTTGCCGCCCCCAACCAGCCACGCCGCATTCCCGGTAGCGCCGGGCCATGCCCGGCGGCTTTCGCTCCTGCCGGAATCGCCCTCGGAACTTGCAGTCCTGGGTGTTAGTAGTAATACTACTAACCATGGACCTGACCGACACCCAGCAGGCGATCCTGCAGTTGATCGCCGAGCGTATCGAGAGCGAAGGCGCACCCCCTTCGCAGACTGAAATCGCGCGTGCCTTCGGCTTCAAGGGCGTACGCGCAGCGCAGTATCACCTGGAGGCGCTGGAGCAGGCCGGGGCGATCCGTCGCGTGCCGGGCCAGGCCCGCGGCATCCGTCTGGTGCAGGCACCGCCGGTGGAGAAGCTCGCCGAGCCGGGCCTGCCCGACAGCGTCCTGCGTCTGCCGATCCTGGGTCGGGTTGCTGCGGGTCTGCCGATCGGCGCCGACATCGGCTCGGATGATTTCGTGGTGCTGGACCGGGTGTTCTTCTCGCCGGCACCGGACTACCTGCTGAAAGTGCAGGGCGATTCGATGATCGACGAAGGCATCTTCGATGGCGACCTGATCGGTGTGCACCGGACCCGCGATGCCCATTCCGGGCAGATCGTGGTGGCCCGCATCGATGACGAGATCACCGTCAAGCTGCTGAAGATCGCCAAGGATCGCATCCGCCTGCTGCCGCGCAATCCCGATTACAAGCCGATTGACGTGCTTCCGGACCAGGATTTCTCGATCGAGGGCCTGTACTGCGGGCTGCTGCGACCGAACCGTTGACGATTCATCCTGCAATTCCCGCGGTCTTTTGTGGCGATTCTCTGGTTCTGCTGAGGTTGGTACGGATGTCCGATAATTTTTTTCCGAACGCCGGGCAGAATCTCAGCCTGTGCGATACGCCAGCCTTAAAGTGAACCCATGGCCAAGAAGACTTCCAAAGACAGCACCTCCAACGACGTGACCTCTGCAAGGACCAATCCGATGGACGAGAACAAGAAGCGCGCCCTCGCTGCAGCTCTGGGCCAGATCGAAAAGCAGTTCGGCAAGGGCTCGGTGATGCGCATGGGCGACCGCGTGGTCGAGCCCGTCGAGGCGATCCCGACCGGTTCTCTGATGCTGGATATCGCATTGGGCATTGGTGGCCTGCCCAAGGGCCGCGTGGTGGAAATCTACGGTCCGGAATCCTCCGGCAAGACCACGTTGACCCTGCAGGCCATCGCCGAGTGCCAGAAGCTGGGTGGCACCGCCGCCTTCATCGATGCCGAGCACGCGCTGGACCCGATCTACGCAGGCAAGCTGGGCGTCAATGTCGACGATCTGCTGCTGTCGCAGCCGGATACCGGTGAGCAGGCGCTTGAAATCGCCGACATGCTGGTGCGCTCCGGTTCGGTGGACATCCTGGTGGTCGACTCGGTCGCCGCGTTGACCCCCAAGGCTGAAATCGAAGGTGAGATGGGCGACCAGTTGCCGGGTCTGCAGGCGCGTCTGATGAGCCAGGCGCTGCGCAAGCTGACCGGCAACATCAAGCGCTCGAACACCCTGGTGGTGTTCATCAACCAGCTGCGCATGAAGATCGGCGTGATGATGCCGGGCCAGAGCCCGGAAGTGACCACCGGCGGCAACGCGCTGAAGTTCTATGCCTCGGTGCGCCTGGACATCCGCCGTATCGGCGCGATCAAGAAGGGCGACGAGATCATCGGCAACCAGACCAAGATCAAGGTCGTCAAGAACAAGCTGGCGCCCCCGTTCAAGCAGGTCATCACCGAGATCCTGTACGGCGAAGGCATCAGCCGCGAAGGCGAGCTGATCGATATGGGTGTCGAAGCCAAGCTGGTCGAGAAGGCCGGTGCCTGGTACAGCTACGGGGAAGAGCGCATCGGCCAGGGCAAGGACAACGCCCGTGGCTATCTGCGCGACAACCCGCAGGTTGCCGCCAAGCTTGAGGCTGAGCTGCGCGAGAAGTTCCAGCCGACCGAAGCCGTCCGTGAGGAAGGCGAAGACGAAGGCGACGACGAGTAAAGGCTTGCTGTGGGGCAGGGCGGCGCCGTCAGTGACGTCGCCCTGTCCTGCAGATTCGGTTTCCCCGACGGGGGACGCGCCAGGGACGGCGCATTTGATTGAAGGCGAGAATGAACGATTCCGACGCCCCGGCACCCGGCCGTAAGCGCCGCGTACGCGAACAGACGCCTGTCCAGCGCGCCTTGGGCCTGCTGGTCCGTCGTGAGCACTCGCGCAAGGAGCTGACCCGCAAGCTGACGTCCCGGGGCATCGAGGACGAGGCTGCGCAGGCGGCGGTCGACAAGCTGACCGAGGCAGGTTGGCAGGACGACACCCGGTTTGCCGAGAATCTGGTGCGCATGCGCGCCAATACGGGTTATGGCCCCATCCATGTACGTGCCGAGCTGGGAACCCACGGGCTGGACAGCGAGCAGATCACTGCTGCGATGGATACCTTCGAGGGCGACTGGACGGAGAATGCCCGGGATCTGGTCCGTCGCCGCTTTGGTGAGGCCGGTCCGCAGGACCTCGCGCAGCGCCGCAAGGCCGCCGATCTGCTGGCCCGCCGGGGCTTCGATGGCGACAGCATCCGCCGCGCGACCCGCTACGATCCGGACGACTGAGACTGATGGCGCCGGGCCTGATACCCTTTGGGGTTTCGGCGGTCCGTTCGACCCTGGCCACTGCGGCCGGCGGCACGGGCCCCGGCCCGCAGACTGCCAGCCCCCATGAACGCATCCGCCAAATTCACGACATCCCAGATCCGCAGCGACTTCCTTGAATTCTTCAAGGGCAAAGGCCACACCATCGTGCCGTCGGCGCCGCTGGTGCCGGGCAACGATCCGACCCTGCTGTTCACCAACTCCGGCATGGTGCAGTTCAAGGACGTGTTCCTGGGCGCGGAAAAGCGCAGCTACGTGCGCGCGGCCGACGTCCAGCGCTGCCTGCGTGCCGGTGGCAAGCACAACGATCTCGACCAGGTGGGCTACACCGCCCGCCATCACACCTTCTTCGAAATGCTGGGCAACTGGTCCTTCGGCGATTACTTCAAGAAGGATGCGATCGCCTGGGCCTGGGAGCTGTTGACCCAGGTCTGGAAGCTGCCGGCCGAGCGCCTGCTGGTGACGGTCTACCAGACCGACGACGAGGCCTACGCACTGTGGCGCGACATGATCGGCATTCCGGAAGACCGGATCGTCCGCATCGGCGACAACAAGGGCGCGCCGTTCGCCTCGGACAACTTCTGGCAGATGGCCGATACCGGTCCCTGCGGTCCGTGCACCGAGATCTTCTACGATCACGGTGACCATATCGCCGGTGGCCCGCCGGGCTCGCCGGACGAGGACGGTGACCGTTTCATCGAGATCTGGAACCTGGTCTTCATGCAGTTCGATCGCCAGCAGGACGGCACGCTGATGCCGCTGCCGGCACCGTGCGTGGACACCGGCATGGGCCTGGAACGCCTGGCCGCGATCCTGCAGCACGTGCATACCAACTACGAGATCGACCTGTTCCAGGCGCTGATCCGCAAGGCATCGGAGCTGACCGGCACCGCTGATCTGGAAAACAAGTCGCTGCGCGTGATCGCCGACCACATCCGCGCCTGTTCGTTCCTGATCGTCGATGGCGTGCTGCCGTCCAACGAAGGCCGCGGCTACGTGCTGCGCCGGATCATCCGCCGCGCACTGCGACACGGCTGGATGCTGGGCGTGCGCCAGCCGTTCTTCAGCAAGCTGGTGCCGACCCTGGTCGAGCAGATGGGCGAGGCCTACCCGGAACTGCCGGCACAGGCCGATATCGTGGTGCGTGCCCTGCAGGCAGAAGAAGAGCGTTTCGCCGAGACGCTGGACTCGGGCATGAAGATCTTCGACGACGTTGCGGCCAAGGTCAGCAATGGCGTGATCCCGGGCGTGGACGCGTTCCGCCTGTACGACACCTACGGCTTCCCGCTCGACCTGACCCAGGACATCGCCCGTGAGCGTGACCTGACCGTGGACATTGACGGCTTCAACGCCGCGATGGAGACGCAGCGCGAGACCGCGCGTGCCGCCGGCAAGTTCGGCGGTGGCGTGACGCTGTCGGCCGATCTGGTCGCCACGCTCAAGCCGACTGTCTTCCTGGGCTATGACCGCCTGCAGGCCGACGGCCTCGGCGTGGTCGCGATCCTCAAGGATGGCCGCCCGGTGGAAGCTGCCCAGGCCGGTGACGAGGTCATCGTGCTGACCAACCAGACCCCGTTCTACGCCGAGTCCGGCGGCCAGGTCGGCGACACCGGCACCTTGTCCGCTGCCGGCGTACAGCTGCAGGTGAGCGATACCCAGAAGTTCGCGGGCCAGTTCCATGGCCACGTCGGCAAGATCACCCAGGGCAGCCTGAAGATCGGTGACGTGCTGTCCGGCCAGGTCGATGGCGAGCGCCGTGGCGCCACCATCCTCAACCACTCGGCGACCCACCTGCTGCATGCTGCCCTGCGCGAAGTGCTGGGCACCCACGTGCAGCAGAAGGGCTCGCTGGTGGCGCCGGACCGCCTGCGCTTCGACTTCTCGCATTTCCAGCCGATCAGCGCCGAGGAACTGGCGATCGTCGAGCGCAAGGTCAACCAGCAGGTGCGCGCCAACAACGCCGCCGAAGTGCACAACATGGGCATGCAGGAAGCGCTGGACTTCGGCGCGATGGCCCTGTTCGGCGAGAAGTACGGCGAGAACGTGCGCGTGCTGAAGATGGGCGACTACTCCACCGAGCTGTGTGGTGGCACCCACGTCAACCGGACCGGTGACATCGGTCTGTTCAAGATCACCTCCGAAGGCGGTGTCTCGGCCGGTGTGCGTCGTATCGAGGCCGTCACCGGCCAGGGCGCGCTGGACTACGTGGATGCCGAGGAGGCCCGTCTGGCCGAGGCCGCCGAGCTGCTGGGTGGCAGTGCTGCCGACGTGGTCGAAAAGATCCGTGCGCTGGGCCTGCGCCAGAAGCAGCTGGAGCGCGAGCTGGAGGCCGTGAAGGCCAAGGTAGCCGCCGGCGCCACCGCCGACCTGTCCGGCCAGGCCGTCGAGGTCGCCGGTGTGAAGGTTCTGGCTGTCCGCCTGGAAGGCTTCGACGCCAAGGCCCTGCGCGATGCCATGGACCGCCTGAAGCAGCAGCTGGGCGACGCGGTGATCGTGCTGGCCGGTGCCCAGGACGGCAAGGCGGCGCTGGTCGCGGGCGTGAACGGCAGTGCAATGGGCAAGGTCAAGGCCGGGGAACTGTTGTCCCATATCGCCGGTCAGATCGGGGGCAAGGGCGGCGGACGCCCGGACCTCGCCCAGGGTGGTGGCGAGGACGGGCCCGCCCTTGCTACCGCGCTGGCTGCGGTCGTCGAATGGGTCAGCCCCCGCCTGTGATGAATCCCTGCCGTCCCCCTCCTTGTAGGAGCGGGACGGCTGACGGTACCATTGCGAATCTTTTCCCTTTGTCGTGGGCGCGCTTCTTGACGGAGCGTCAAGCCGGTGGGGGATACCCTTCCACACGGTTCCATGGAGACTTAAAAAAATGTTGATCCTGACTCGCCGCGTCGGCGAAACCCTGATGATCGGTGACTCGGTGAGCGTCACCGTGCTTGGCGTCAAGGGTAACCAGGTGCGTATCGGCATCACTGCGCCGAAGGACGTCGCCGTGCATCGCG
Organism: Stenotrophomonas sp. 1337; assembly: GCF_031455455.1. Classification (NCBI taxonomy): domain Bacteria; kingdom Pseudomonadati; phylum Pseudomonadota; class Gammaproteobacteria; order Lysobacterales; family Lysobacteraceae; genus Stenotrophomonas; species Stenotrophomonas sp. 1337. The sequence goes on from NZ_JAVDSR010000014.1 coordinate 30,051, forward strand.
AAGAGATCTACCAGCGCATCCAGCGTGGTGACGAAGCCGGCAGCACCGGTGGTGAAAATTCTGCGGAATAAGGCTTTACCTTCGCGCGTGATTAACGTTATGATTCACGCCCCGCTGAGGTGCAACGCACCAGACGCGGAGAAAACCCCGGAGCGATGCCCGAGCGGCTGAAGGGGCTCCCCTGCTAAGGGAGTATAGGGTCAAAAGCTCTATCGAGGGTTCGAATCCCTCTCGCTCCGCCAGATGCAAAAGAACGCCCGCAGATCCTGGATCTGCGGGCGTTTTCTTTGTGCGTCGCGTTGACCTGCGGCCCACGATCGCGGTGCCAGGTTCGCACCATGACCGCCGAGCGGAGCACGCGATGACCAGTGCGAAGAAGGCTACCTTCCTGCAGCGACGTCTGGCGTTTCCGTGACGGCAGGATGGCTACGCTCCGGGCCTTTGTTGTCGACCCCGGATCAGCTGCCTGATGCAGCCAGCGCCAGCCAAGGCCCGGCCAACGGGCCGCAGCTGGGTATGATCGACGCACCATGACGCCGCCTGATTCCCCGCAGGACCCGCTGCAGCGCTTCCATCCCGCGACGCAGGCCTGGTTCCGTGCCGCGTTCGACGCCTCCACGCCGGTGCAGGATCAGGCCTGGTCGTCGATCGGTGCCGGGCAACATACCCTGGTCATCGCGCCAACCGGATCGGGCAAGACACTTGCCGCATTCCTGCATGCCATCGACCAGCTGTTCGCCGAGCGTGATCGGCAAGCGCGCGCAGCGCCGTTGGCCAAGCCGGTGCGGCGAACCCGCGTGCTTTACCTGTCGCCGATCAAGGCGCTGGGCAGCGACGTGCAGCGCAACCTGCAGGTGCCGCTGCAGGGCATCACCGACGAGCGCGCCCGACGCGGCGAGCCGGCGGTGCAGCTGACCGTCGCATTGCGTACCGGCGATACCTCCAGCAGTGAACGTGCAGGCCTGGTGCGGCGGCCGCCGGACATCCTGATCACTACGCCCGAGTCGCTGTACCTGATGCTGACCTCGCAGGCACGCGAGATCCTGCGCGATGTGCAGACCGTCATCCTCGATGAAATCCATGCAGTGGCCGGTGGCAAACGCGGTTCGCATCTGGCGCTGAGCCTGGAACGGCTGGATGCGCTGCTGCACGAACCGGCGCAGCGCATCGGCCTGTCGGCCACGGTGCGGCCGGTCGACGAGGTGGCGGCGTTCCTGGGCGGCGACCGCCCGGTGAGCGTGGTCCAACCCGGCTCGGCGCGGCAGCTGCAGATGCGCATCGTTGTGCCGGTGGAAGACATGTCCAGCCTGGCTACGCAGGGCACGCCCGGGGAGCGCGACGGCGGCGCGCGGATCGGCTCGATCTGGCCGCACGTGGAGGCAAGCATTCTCGACAACGTGCTGCGCCATCGCTCGACGATTGTCTTTGCCAATTCGCGTGGCGTGGCCGAAAAGCTGACCGCACGCCTGAACGAGCTGCACGCCGGACGCAGTGGCGAAGACGGCGCAATCCGTGGCGATTCGGGTAACGGGTTGGCCTATGGCTCTTTCACCGGCAGTACGGTCAACCGGGTCTCCGCTGCGCCGGCACTGATTGCACGCGCGCATCACGGGTCGGTCTCCAAGGAGCAGCGCGGCGAGATCGAGCAGGCGCTGAAATCGGGTGCACTGCGCTGCGTGGTGGCCACGTCCAGCCTGGAGCTGGGGATCGACATGGGGCTGGTTGACCTGGTGATCCAGGTGGCCGCGCCGCCGTCGGTGGCCAGCGCCCTGCAGCGCGTTGGTCGCGCCGGCCACCAGGTGGGTGGCATGTCCCGCGGTCTGGTGTATCCGCGTACGCGGCGCGACCTGATCGATGCCGCCGTGGTGGTGGACAGCATGCTGGCCGGACGCATCGAGGCCATCGCTCCGCCGCGCAACCCGCTTGATGTGCTGGCCCAGCAGACGGTGGCGGCGGTGGCGATGGAGCCGTGGCAGGCCGATGCCTGGTATGCGCGGGTACGTCGTGCCGCGCCGTACCGCTCACTCCCGCGCAGTGCCTTCGACGCCGTGCTGGACATGCTTTCCGGCCGCTATCCGTCCGAGGATTTCGCCGGCTTCCGGCCGCGGCTGGTATGGAACCGGCAGAGCGGTGAGCTCAGCGCTCGCCCTGGTGCGAAGCAACTGGCGGTTACCAGCGGCGGCACCATTCCCGACCGTGGCATGTACAGCGTGGTGCTGCCTGAAGGAGAAGAGCGGGCCGGATCGCGCCGCGTCGGTGAGCTGGACGAGGAGATGGTCCACGAGTCGCGGGTGAATGATGTGATCACGCTGGGCGCGACCTCATGGCGGATCGACCAGATCACCCACGATCAGGTGGTGGTGACGCCTGCGCCCGGACGTTCGGCGCGCCTGCCGTTCTGGCGTGGCGAAGGTGTGGGCCGCCCTGCCGAACTGGGACAGGCCATCGGCGCGTTTCTCGCCGCGTTGGAGGCGCACATCGATAGCAGTGACACCCCTGCGACGGCGCTGCACGCACGCCTGCAGGCCAGTGGCCTGGACGCCAACGCGATCAGCAACATGCTCGGCCTGGTCGCCGAGCAGCGGCAGGCCACGGGCGTGCTGCCCACCGATCTGCGCCTGGTGGTGGAACGTTGCCGCGACGAGCTGGGCGACTGGCGGGTGATGCTGCATTCGCCGTATGGCCGCCGCGTGCATGATCCGTGGGCATTGGCGGTGGCAGCACGATTGCGCGAACGCTGGGGCATCGACCCGGCCGTGGTCGCCAGCGACGATGGCATCATCGCGCGGATTCCCGACAGTACCGGGCGCGTTCCGGGGGCGGACATGTTCGTGTTCGAACCGGAGCGGTTGCGCCGTACGATCACCGCGGCGGTCGGTCATTCGGCACTGTTCGCGGCGCGCTTCCGCGAGTGTGCCTCGCGCGCACTGCTGTTGCCGCGTCGCACGCCGGGGCGTCGATCGCCGCTGTGGCAGCAGCGCCTGCGCGCCGGCCAGTTGCTGGAAATCGCGCAGGCCCATGCGGAGTTCCCGATCCTGATCGAGACCGCCCGCGAGTGCCTGCAGGATGTCTACGACCTGGATGCGCTGGACGCGCTGATGCAACGCGTTCAACGCGGTCAGGTGCAGTTGCTGGACGTCGCGACCGAGGTGCCTTCGCCGTTCGCGGCCAATCTGCTGTTCGGCTATGTCGCCGAGTTCATGTACGAGGCGGACGTGCCGCTGGCCGAGCGCCGCGCCTCGGTGCTGTCACTGGACAGTGGCCTGCTCGCCGAGCTGCTGGGCCAGGTAGACCTGGGCGAACTGCTGGATGCGGGGGTGGTCGATCAGGTTGAACGTGAACTGCAGCGGCTGGAACCTGCGCGCAGGGCCCATGGCATGGAAGGCGTGTCCGACCTGCTGCGCGAGCTGGGACCGTTGCCTGCATTGGACCTGGCGCTGCGCCTGTCCGATCCGGAATGCGTGGAAGTGCACCTGGCAGCGCTGCAGGCGCAGCAGCGCGCCATCCCGGCTTCAATTGCCGGCCACACGCAGTGGGTCGCCGTGGAGGACGCCGCACGTGTGCGCGATGCGTTGGGTACGGCGCTGCCGGGCGGGCTGCCCGAGGTGTTTCTTGCAGGCATGCCCGATCCCCTCGGCGATCTGCTGGCCCGCCACGCACGTACGCATGCGCCCTTCACCAGCAGCGCGCTGGCCAAGCGGTTCGGGCTGGGTGTGGCGGTGGTCGACGGCGCGCTGGAAAGGCTGCAGGAGCAGGGGCGGGTGCTGCGTGGCAATTTCGGCGCAGCGCGGCGACAGCAGGGAAATGAGCGGGTGCATCCGTCGCCGGACGTAGTGCACGAATGGGTCAGCGAAGATGTGTTGCAGCGTCTGCGCCTGCGTTCGCTGCAGGCCGCACGTGAAGCCACCCGGCCGGTGCCACCGGCAGCCTATGTGCGCCTGCTGCTGGAGGGGCAGGGGGTGTTGCTGGAAGGCGGCGCCGGGCGTACCCGCAATGGTGCCGTTGCGGCCATGCTTGAGGGCAGCGACGGCGTTGCCCGTGTGGTCGAGCAGCTGGCGGGGTTGCCGCTGCCGGTTTCGGTGTGGGAACACCAGGTCCTGCCGGCCCGGGTGCGCGACTACGCATCGGCCCTGCTTGATGAGCTGCTGGCCACCGGCAGGGTGCTGTGGGCCGGGCACGGGCGGCTGGGTGACGACGACGGCCTGGTGTCGCTGCACCTGCAGGAACATGCCGCCGAAACGTTGCCGCTGCTGCCGGAAGCGGATCCGGCGCTGCGTACACCGATGCAGGACGCCATCGTGCAGGTCCTGGCCGATGGAGGCGCCTACTTCGCGCGGCAGCTGGCCACGCAGGTGCAGTCACGCCTGGCCGGCAGTGCGGCGGCGGCCGAGGACTTCCAGCTGGCGCTATGGCAGCTGGCCTGGAGGGGCGAAGTGAGCAGCGACCTGTGGTCGCCGTTGCGGGCCCTGGCCGGTGTGCGCCAGCAGCGGGCGCGCGTTGCGTCGGCCTCGCGGCGCACGCGGGGTTTCCGCTTCATGCCGATGCTGGACGCGCGGGCCACGGCGCTGGACCCGGCCATTGCCAGCGGGCCGACCCTGGCGGGGCGATGGTCGTTGCTGCCCCGCGAGCGCGGCAACGACACCGTGCGGGCGCTGGCGCTGGGCGAAAGCCTGCTTGATCGCTACCGGGTGGTGACCCGGGCGGCGGCAATGACCGAAGCGGTAACCGGTGGGTTCCCTGCACTGCAGCCTGTCTATCGAGGCATGGAAGATGCTGGGCAGGTCCTGCGCGGCCGCTTCGTGGCGGGGCTGGGCGGAGCACAGTTTGCAGAGCGCGGCACCATCGACCATCTGCGCGAGCTGTCCGAGCGTGTGCCGCGTGAGCTGTCGGTCGTCGCGCTGTCAGCGCTGGATCCGGCCAATCCCTTCGGCAGCCTGCTGCCGTGGCCGCAGCCGGTGGCCGGTGCACGTCCGCTGCGGCGTTCCGGTGCGATGGTGGTGATCGGCAACGGCCGGTTGCTGCTGTACCTGGCGCAGGGCGGGCGGCAACTGTCCAGCTGGATCGAGGGCGGGGCAGAGGATGCGGCCAATACTCTGGTTGCCGCTGCACAGGCCCTGGCGGTGGCATTGCGCCGGGGGCGGCGCCTGTCCTTCACCCTGGAACGGATCAATGATGTGCCGGTGCATCGCGGCGCGCTGGTGGACGCGCTGCGGGCCGCAGGCTTCAGCAACGAACCGCGCGGGCTGGGATGGAACGGCTGAGCGCGGCGGAATCACCTCGATGAATGCTCACCCCGTGGGGCCTGGCCCCGGATCGGACTGCCGGACTGTGATGCAGTTCGTTACGCGCCTGCCCCGGTGGCTGCAGAGTCCGGGTAGTGTGGCGATCGTGCACGTTGCGCAGACGGTTCTTCACTCGACAGGAGACTCACATGAAGCTGTTTTCTGCTGTGCTGCTGTCCCTTCTTTCGCTGCAGGCATCGACGGTGCAGGCGGCCGACGCTCTGCCTTCGCCCCTGCTCGGCCGCTGGTCGCTGGAGATCGCCACTTCCGCACTCCCTGAGGCACAGCGGCCGCAACAGGTCGTGCTGGAATTCAAGGATGCCGGTGCGGGCAGGTGGAGCTCGCACGTGGACATCGTCCTGCATGATGGCAAGACCATGAAATCGGACGGTACGTTGGCACTGGATGGCACGCCCGCGGCGTTGACCGGCAGCTACGGCGCCAACCAGGCAACGCTGAAACTGCCAGCGCCGAATACGCTGGTGATGCAGCTGGTCGATCATGGCGCGCCGGCATCCACCCGCGTGTACACGGTGGCCGCCGATCGTTCAACGATGACCGAGACCAAGGCCTTCTTCGGCCATGACGGCACGCCGATCCTGCAGACCAACCTGTTCAAGCGGTTGCCGTAGTGATGTGATGCAGCGGCACCCACAGAAGCGTGCTCTGCGGGTGCCGTTGCTGTTCTGTCATGCTGCGGCGGGATCGCGCTTGCCGGTGTCGATGCCGTACCGGTCGATCGCCTGCTGCAGCAGGCCCCGTTCCACATGCCCGTCATCGGCCAGGGCCTTCAGTGCCGCCAGTACGATGAAGTGACGATCGACTTCGAAGAACGTGCGCAGCGATTCGCGAGTATCCGAGCGGCCAAAGCCATCGGTGCCGAGTGCGATGAAGCGCCGGTCGTTGATGAAGGGGCGGATCTGGTCGCCGACGATCTTCATGTAGTCGGTCGCCACCACCACCGGGCCGGCATGGTCCTGCAGGCACTGCTGCACGTAGGGAACGCGCGGCTCGTCGGCCGGATGCAGCAGGTTCCAGCGCTCGGCAGCCAGGCCATCACGGCGCAGTTCGGTCAGGCTGGTGGCACTCCAGACATCGCTTGCGATGGCGAAATCCTGCTGCAGCAGATCGGCGGCGGCCAGCACCTCGCGCAGGATCGAGCCACTGCCCATCAGCTGCACGCGAGGCTGTGCCGTGCTGTCGGCAGCAGCGGGACGCAGCAGATGGAGCCCCTTCAGGATGCCGGCTTCGGCGCCGCCAGGCAGTGCAGGGTGCGGGTAGTTCTCGTTGAGCAGGGTGATGTAGTAGTAGATGTCTTCCTGGTCCACATACATGCGGCGCAGGCCGTCGTGGATGATCACTGCCAGTTCGAAGTTGTAGGTCGGGTCGTAGGACACGCAGCTTGGAATCACCGAGGACAGCACGTGGCTGTGGCCATCGTCGTGCTGCAGGCCTTCGCCCATCAGGGTAGTGCGGCCGGAGGTGGCGCCAAGCAGGAAGCCACGGGTGCGCGCGTCGGCCGCTGCCCAGGCCAGGTCACCGACGCGCTGCAGGCCGAACATCGAATAGAAGATGTAGAACGGAATCGTGGCCAGGCCGTGGTTGCTGTACGCGGTGCCCGCTGCGATCCACGAACAGATAGCGCCGGATTCGTTGATGCCTTCCTGCAGGATCTGGCCGTCCTTGGACTCCTTGTAATAGCTCAGCTGGCCGGCGTCCTGCGGGGTGTACAGCTGGCCCAGGAAGGAATGGATGCCGATCTGGCGGAACAGCCCTTCCATGCCGAAGGTACGCGATTCATCGGGCACGATCGGGATCACCAGCCTGCCCAGTTCGGGATCCTTGAGCAGGGTGGTGAGGATGCGTACGAAGCCCATGGTGGTGGATTGGCCACGATCACCGCTGCCCTGCAACTGCACGTTGAACGTGGACAGCGGCGGCAGCGGCAACGGATCGACCTGGGTCAGCCGTGCCGGCAGCTGGCCGCCCTGCGCCTGGCGACGCTGTGCGAAGTAGAGCGCCTCGGCGCTGCCCGGTTGCGGGCGCAGGTAGGGCATCTCTTCCAGCTGCCCGTCGCTGACCGGCAGGTCGAATCGGTCACGGAACGCACGCACCGCGTCGGCGCTCATCTTCTTCAGCTGGTGGTTGATGTTCTGGCCTTCGCCGGCCTCGCCCATGCCGAAGCCCTTCACCGTCTTGGCCAGCACCACGCTCGGGCGACCGCTGGTGTTCACCGCCTGCTGGTAGGCGGCGAATACCTTCTGCGGATCGTGGCCGCCGCGTGCCAGTGCCCAGATCTCGTCGTCGCTCATGTGCGCCACCATCGCCAGAAGTTCCGGGTAGCGCCCGAAGAAGTGTTCGCGCACGTAGGCGCCGCTCTGCGACTTGAAGGTCTGGTAGTCGCCATCCACGCACTCCATCATGCGCTGGCGCAGCAGCCCGCTGTGATCGCGTGCCAGCAGCTCGTCCCAGCCGCTGCCCCAGATCACCTTGATCACGTTCCATCCCGCGGCGCGGAAGGTGCCTTCCAGTTCCTGGATCACCTTGGCGTTGCCACGCACCGGTCCGTCCAGACGTTGCAGGTTGCAGTTGACCACGAACACCAGGTTGTCCAGGCGCTCGCGCCCGGCCAGCGAAATGGCCGCCAGCGATTCGGGCTGGTCCATTTCGCCGTCACCAAGGAAGGCCCAGACCTTGCGGCCCTGGTGCTGCTTCAGCCCCCGGTATTCCAGGTAGCGCATGTAGCGGGCCTGATAGGCCGCCGTCAGCGGGCCCAGGCCCATCGACACAGTGGGAAACTGCCAGAACCCGGGCATCAGCCGCGGGTGCGGATACGAGGACAGGCCCTCGCGTCCGGCTTCGCGGCGGAAGTTGTCCATCTGCTCGGCACTGATGCGGCCTTCCACGTACGCCCGGCCGTAGATGCCCGGGGCCGAATGACCCTGGATGTAGATCATGTCGCCGTCGAAGGTTTCGGTCCGTCCACGGAAGAAGTGATCGAAGCCCACGTCATACATGACTGCTGCGGACTGGTAGGTGGCGATGTGGCCGCCGACATTGGAATGCCTGCCGGCACGCAGCACCATCACCATGGCGTTCCAGCGGATCATCGCGTTCAACCGCCGCTCGATGGCCAGGTCACCCGGGTAGGCGGGCTGGCGTTCGGGGGGAATCGTGTTGGTGTAGGCGGTCCACGCGCGGGTGTGCAGGTCGCCATGCTGCTGCACATCGAGTGCATCGAGCTGGTCCAGCAGATAGTGCGCGCGGGGGCGGCCGCCGGCCTCGATAACCGCCTGCAGGGACTCGCGCCATTCGCGGGTTTCCTGCGGATCGGCGTCGAGAGGGAAATGTGCCTGGTTCATGCTGCGTCTCCAGAGAGCGCCGGTTCTGCACCTGCACGGCACCGCCGGCAGGGCGACAGCTCTGGAGCGGAGTCGCGCCGGCAGGTCCGTGGCGCGGGGGCGGCCGTGGTGGCTGCCGAGGGGACAAGCGTAGGCGCCGTATCGGCTGGCGGGTAGACGGGCGACGATTGGGTCTGCGCGAACCTTCGCTTGGCCATGCAGCGCTGCAATGCGGATGTCATCGTTGGTGTGCACCCTGCTGGGTTTTCCAGCCTCGGGGTGGTTGGTCGGTTGTGAACAGCGTCAGGATCTGGGAGAAGAGCTACGCCTTGCAGCGCCGCCTGCTGCGTGGCTTCTTCCTTCGGCGTGGTTCACAGGTTGCCGATGCCGAGGACCTGGCCCAGGAGGTCTACCTGCGGCTGCTGCGCAGTACCGGCGAAGATGCCCAGGCGATCGAGAACCCCGAAGCCTATCTGTTCGCGGTGGCGGCCAACCTGGCGCGTGAACAGGCACGCTCGCGCTCCGGCCTGCCACAGATCGAGGACGTCGACCTGCTGGCCGAGGTACTGCGCAGCGAGGAGGACATCGAAGCTGATTTCGAGCGGGCACAGCGCTGGAGCGGAATCCGCGGCGCCATCGCGCAACTGCCGCCGACAACGCGGCGGGTGATGGAGCTGCACTATCGCGATGGGCTGGATTGCCGGCAGGTGGGGGCACAGCTGGATGTGTCGGTGCACATGGTGCGCAAGCACATCGGCAAGGGACTGGATGCCTGCAGGAAGGCGCTCGGCGCCGGGAAGGATGGATGAACCGGCAGGAGCCTGCAGCGATGGATGACGAGGTGGCCGAGCAGGCCGCGCACTGGTTCCTGTGCAATCGCGAGGGTGACCTGAGCGCCGCTCAGCGCAACGAGTTCATGGCATGGATGAAGCGCTCTCCCGAACACATACGCGCGTACCTGCATGTCCTGCACGTGCACCGGCAGGTAGGCGCGGTGATGGTGGCGTACGGACAGGAGCAGGGGGACAGGGCCGCGTTGCCGGAGCTGCCGGCAACGGCGAAAGTCGTGCCGTTGTTTGCCGTACCGGTGCCCGTGCCGAACGCCGTGGTCGCATCGCGATCACGCCGGCCACTCTGGAGGCGGGTGGCTGCGGTGGCCTGCTGCCTGTTGCTGGTGGCCGGACTGGTGCCGTGGCTGATGCCTCGCGAACAGATGCTGATCGCCGGCCACGGGCAACTGCGTGAGGTGGTGCTGGCTGACCGGACGCAGGTGCGCCTGAACGCAGACAGCCGTCTGCGGGTGAACATCGGCTGGTTCAGCCGTCGGGTTGAACTGCTGAGCGGCGAGGCCACGTTCGATATCGCAGCGGATCACCGGCCGTTCGAGGTGCAGGTTGGCGATCTGCAGATCCGCGACATCGGCACCGTGTTCGATGTCTCGCGCCGTTTGCAGAGTACGCGCATCGGCGTGGTGTCCGGCGAGGTGGAGGTCTGGACCGCCGGCAGCGGGCAACGACGGCTGGCGCAGCTGCCTGCCGGGAAGGTGGTCCAGGTCGATCACCGCAGCCATGCGGTGCAGCCATTGGAAATACCGATGTCCATGCTGTTGGACTGGCAGCAGCGCCGGGTGTCGTTCCGCGATGAGCGGCTGGACGAGGTGGCGGCTGCCTTCAACCGCCACAACCAGGTACAGGTGCGGCTGACCGATGACGCGGCGCGCGCGGCGCGCCTGTCAGGCAGCCTGGAGGCGCACCGGGTCGCAGCGCTGCAGGCATTCCTGCAGCGGGACGCGCGCTTCGTCATCCGCCGCGAAGCGGACACGGTGTGGGTGTCCAGCCGTTGATCGCGGTTCGGCGAAGGGCTGTCAGAAAAAATTCATCGAATCGGCGTTCTCCACTTCCGCCGATGCCGGCTCTTACTTGGGAGAAGCCGCCGTCGCCTGCCGACGCGGTACCAGCAATCCTCTCTCCTCCAAGGAACCGTGATGCGCAAGAAGCTCTATCTGTCGGTGGTACTGGCCTTGTCTCCCTGTCTGGGTGCGCATGCACAGGCGGCGTCGGCCAATGGGCTTGAGACCCGGGTCACCGCAGCGATCGCCGCGCAGCCGCTGAGCCAGGCGCTGGAGCAGCTGTCACGCAGTTCGGGCGTGCAGTTCCTGTATGCCGGCGCGGGCGCTGCACCCATGGCGGGCGCGGTACCGCGAGGAGCCACCGTCAAGCAGGCGCTGGACACGCTTCTGGCCGGCACCGGCCTGCGCTACACGGTGGTGGACGGCAACGTGATCGCCATCGACGCGGCACCGGTCTCGCGGGAAAGCCGGCAGGCCGCACCGGCATCGCGCCCACCGGAAGCGGTGGTGGCCCCGACCCTGGGCACGGTCAAGGTGATCGCCGCCCATGAGGTCATCGACCAGAAGAAGACCTCGCCGGTGATCAAGGATTCGGTGATCTACGACGAGATGGACAGCTATGGCGATGAGACGCTGGCCGAGAGCCTGATGGCCGCGCCCGGCCTGAGTGCGGTGGAAGATGCGGGCGAGCCGCGTTACGTGACCGTGCGCGGCGTGCAGGCCAATCTCAACTACACGACCATCGACGGCATCGCGATCGCAAGCGTGGGCGGCAGTGGCTCCGGCGAGCGCATGAACAACCTGCAGCTGATTCCCAGCGACATCGGCACCCGCACCGACATTTACAAGAGCTTCAGCGCCGAGCAGGCACCGGATGCCATCGGTGGTGTGATCGACATCATCAGCCGCAGCGCCTTTGACCGCTCCGGCAAGTACGTGTTCGCCGACGTGGCCGGCATCCATTCCACGGCCGAGACCAATGTGGGGCGCAGCGCGGGAGGCGACCACAAGACCCTGGGCCACTTCGGCAAGAGCGCCAAAGCGGTGTTCTCCAATCAGTTCGGCGGCGATGATCAGTTCGGCATCGTCGCGGTCGCGCGCTACGAACAGCGCTCGCGCAACAGCGTCAAGCGCTGGGTGGAATCGAACTACTACTACAACGATGCCGGCAAGTACCTCACCGATGGAACCACCGGCCCCGACGAGGCGAAAGGCTGGAACGGCCTGCGCGCGCCGGGCAACTTCAGCACCGGCACCTACACCAACTACATCACCAACTTCGGTGGCTCGGCCAAGCTGGAATGGAAGCCATCGGACGACCCGTTCTATGCCTCTCTCCTGCTGTACTCGTACCGGTTCTACGAGAACTCGACGATGAACAAGACCGATCTGTATGGCAACGCCAAGTTCCCGATACGCAACCAGAGCGAGGACGGCGGCACCACCCAGATCAACAGCATCTACATCAAGAACCGCCACGACCGCTGGGACCGCAGCAACCGCGGCGCGATCGCCAGTTTCAACTGGGATATCGGTGGCCTCTCGCGGCTGACCCTGCGTGCCGGCCACACCGAAGAGACCTTCCACAACAACCAGGTCTACTGGGGCGTGCGCGCCTACCCGAGCAACCTGTTCGTTGACTATGCCAACGACAGCCATGGCTTTCCGAACGCCGTGGGTGTTTCCGATTCCAGCCTGCTGACCAGTTCGGCGTTCAAGCTGAATCCGGCGCAGGCCTATATCTCGCCGCGCGACGCCAAGGAAAGCATCGACAACCTGCGCGCCGACTTCAGCTACAACATCGATGCCGATGCACGCGGTTTCGGTCTGGCTGCCGGTGCCGAGTATCGCCACCTGAAGATCTGGCAGGACATCGATTTCGATTACTACAAGACCAGCGCGACCTTGAATGACTATCTGTACCCGGGTTCGACCCTGCTTGGCAGCGTTCCCGGTTTCCCGTTGATCGACAACCGCAAGTGGCATGACGAGTTGTACCCGAAGCTGGGCAACAACGATGCGGCGTACCCGAATGCCGACTTCACCAGCGATTACAAGTACGTGGAAGGCATTGCCAACGCCTACGTGTCGGCGCATTACGCCTGGGACCGGCTGCTGCTGATCGGCGGCCTGCGCTACGACCACACCACCTTCGATGCGTTCAGCCCGTTCAGTGAGGATGGTGGCACCACCTACACGTCGGCGTTCCGCAAGAGCAGTGGCGGCTACAACAACCTGCTGCCGTCGCTGAACGCCACCTTCAAGCTGAGCGAAGACCAGCGCCTGAGGTTCTCCGCCAGCCGCACGCTGGGCCGGCCGACGCCCAGCAACATCGCCCAGGCCACCAGCACCAGCTGCGGCGACGACGAGCTGGGCGGAGGCTTCTGCACCATCAAGCAGGGCAATGCCTCGCTGCAGCCGCGCCGCTCGACCAACCTCGATCTTGCCTGGGACCTGTACTTCAACGGCAACAACGGCCTGGTCTCGGTGGCGTTGTTCGACAAGGTCATCAAGGACGACATCTACACCCTGACCACGTTCGAGAACGTCGGCGACATCCGCTACCGGATCACCCAGCCGATGAACACAGATGAGTCGACGCTGCGCGGTGTCGAGTTCGCGGTAGCCAACCGCAACCTGCAGTGGGGCCGCCACCGCTTCGACATGTACCTCAATGCCACCCGCCTGCACGGGCAGACCAACTACCGCATCAGCGACGGCAGCGAGCGCCGCCTGGACCGCCTGCTGTACCAGCCGGACTGGTCGGTGAACGGCTCGGTGATCTGGCGCATGCCATGGAAGAGCTCGCAGCTGCGCGTATCCGGCACCTACCGCAGCCGGATGCTGGTCGACTTCGGCGATACACAGTGGCTGGATTCGTACTACGACCCATACATGACCTTCAACCTGGCCTTCAGCCACAAGGTCAGCAAGCACGTGACGCTGAAGTACGAGGCCAAGAACCTGTTCAACACCCAGCCGACCTACAGCACCGGTCCGAACGGGCGCTTCCGCACCGAGATCGATGACTACGGCCGCTTCTTCTACTTCCACATCATCTACAACTGAAGGCGACCGTCTTGGATACGATCAATCGCAGGCGTTTCCTTGCCCTGTCCGGACTTTCCGCATTGGGTGCGTGGGCGGGAACGGCCCGCGCGCTGGCCGCGCAGAACGATGTGGCAGCGCTGAATCCGCGCAATCTGCTCGCATCGCCGCGCTTTGCCAGTACGCCGTTCACTCTCGGCGTGGCGTCGGGTGATCCGTCGGCCGACGGCGTGGTGCTGTGGACGCGGCTGGCCACCGAGCCACTGGTGTTCGGTGGCGGCATGCCAACCCGGCCGATGGCGGTGGCATGGCAGCTGGCCGCCGACGAAAGCATGCGCACCGTGGTGCGGCAGGGCAGCGCGCTGGCCCACCCCGAGCTTGGCCATGCGCTGCACGTGGAACTGGACGGCCTGCTGCCGGGGCGGCCGTACTGGTACCGCTTCACCGTGGGAGGCCATGCCAGTGCGATTGGCCGCACCCGCACCCTGCCTGCGGCCAACGCACGGGTCGACCGCGTGCGCTTCGCGGTGGCCGGTTGCCAGCACTACGAGGAGGGGCACTACAGTGCATGGCGGCACATTGCCGAGGAGCCGCTCGACTTCGTGTTCCATTACGGCGATTACATCTACGAGGGCGAAAGCCAGCCTGGCGTGCGCAGGATGAACGGCCAGCCGTTCACCAACCTGCGCAACCATGTTGGCCCGCAGACCTACACGCTCGACGACTATCGCCGGCGCTACGCGCAGTACAGGACCGATACGGACCTGCAGGCCGCGCACGCCGCGTCGCCGTGGTTCGTCACGTTCGATGACCACGAAGTGGACAACAACTGGGCCGGCGCCGAGGACCAGGACGGCACGCCCAGTGAAGTGTTCCTGCTGCGCCGCGCACAGGCATTCCAGGCGTACTACGAGAACATGCCGCTGCGTGCTTCGTCGTTCCCGCGCGACGGCCATATGCAGATGTACCGGCGCGCGCGCTATGGCACGCTGCTGGACCTGCACCTGCTCGATACCCGCCAGTACCGCAGCAAGCAGGTGGACATCGCGCAGCGCGGGCAGGTGGAATCTCCCGAACGCAGCATTGTTGGCGCAAAGCAGGAGCAATGGCTGTTCGACGGCCTGGCCGATGCCGCGCCGCGCTGGCACACCATCGCCCACCAGGTTTCGCTGGGCAACTACCTGCGCGAGAAGGACGGCGTGGTGCAGGCCTCCGACGACCAGTGGTCCGGTTATCTGTCCAGCCGCCGCCGCCTGCTCGATCACATCCAGAAGGTGGGCTTCGGCAACGTGGTAACCGCCTGTGGCGATGCGCACCGCCACTATGCCAGCGACCTGGTGCAGGACAATGCCGATTCCGGGGTGATTTCCAGTGAGTTCCTGGCCACTTCGATCACGTCGGGCGCGGACGGGCGGGGCGTGGATGCCTATGCAGAGAACCAGCTGCGGCACAGTCCGCACTTGAAGGCGACGACGGACAAGCGTGGTTATGTGCTGTGCGACGTCACTCGTGATGCCTGGATCGGTGACATGAAGACGCTCGATACGGTCATGCAGCCGAACGGCGCGCTGCAGAGCTGGAAGCGCTATGCCGTGGAGCACGGCCGGCCGGGGTTGCAGGAGGCCTGAGCGGGATGTCCCACCCTGGTGGAGCCGAGCACGCGCCCGGCTCCACAGAATCACTTTCAGCCGTGATCGAAGCGCAGCGGTTCGCTGCCCATGGCAGGGTCGCTGGTGCCAGGCCGGCCGTCTTCGGCACGTCCGGCGAGGCGTTGCTCGACGCCCTGCGAGCGCACGATCAGGTCGTACCAGCCTGCGGTTGGTGCGGGATCCCAGGCCAGTACGGTTTCCGCGCCGGCCACCAGCTGCAGTTCGGGGGTGGGCATGTGGCCGGCGTAGGCGCCGGCCTGCACCTGGACCTTCCGCGCTGAATGTGATGGATTGCGCAGTGTCAGGCGCATCTGGCCGTCCGCGCGCTCCACGTGCGCGTGCAGCGGCGCGAGCGTATCGCCGCGATAATGGCGATGGAATCCATTCGGTCCCAGCAGCCAGAGATCGTAACGACCCTGCGCGTCCAGCGGCCAGCGATCCTGCAGCGGGGCACCTGGTACCACGGTGTAACGGCGCGGAACGGCGTCCAGGCGCAGGCGGTCGTAGACATGCAGCACGGCCGCGGCGCCATCGCTGGCCAGCTGCAGGGTGAGACCAGCACCATCCACCGATGTGGCCTGCACGTGCGGCCGATAGGGCAGTGCCCGTGCAGGACGTACGCCGGGCTCCTGGCGGGCCGGATGCAGGCCATCGGGCAGCGCGGGCACGGTACGGCCGGGCAGGGCGGCGGCGCGCGCGGCGACAGCGGTGACATCGGGCAGCGCCTTGGCGAAGGGGCGGGTGTCGCGCTGGGCGAAGTCGAAGGCGTTGCTCAGATCACCGCAGACCGCACGCCGCCACGGCGAGATGTCCGGCGCGGCCACGCCGAAGCGGCGCTCGATCAGACGCAGCACCGACGTGTGGTCGTACACCTGCGAGTCGACCCAGCCGCCGCGGCTCCACGGTGAAATCACATACAACGGTACGCGCGGGCCAAGCCCATAGGGGCGCCCACGCAGCTCGGCGGCATCGTATTTCTCGTCGCCGGGTGCCGGATGGTGGTGGTATTCGCCCTCGGTGCTGACCGCCGACGCACCGGCCCAGCCGGCACCAAGCGGGGAGGGCGGTGCCGGTGGCGGCACATGGTCGAAGAAGCCGTCGTTCTCATCGAACATCAGCAGCAGGGCGGTACGGCTCCACACCTCTGGATCGGCGGTCAATGCATCCAGCAGGCGCGCGGTATAGGCGGCGCCCTGCGCGGGGCTGGACGGACCGGGGTGCTCGCTGCCGGCTGCGTCGGCAATGATGAAACTGACCTGCGGCAGGCGCCCGCTGATCGCGTCCTCGCGCAGCTGCGCCAGGCCACGGGTACTGACGCCGCGCGCGCGCAGCTCCGGGTCATGCCCCGGGCCGCCGCGGTACGCCTGGCGGAAGGTCTCGAACCCGGCAAGCGGGTTGTCGGTGAAGTTGTCGGCCATGTCCTGGTAGATCTGCCAGGACACGCCGGCCTGCTGCAGCCGCTCGACATAGCTGGCCCAGCGGTACGAGTCCGGATGGCCGCCCAGCTCGGGGAAATTGTCGTGCGAATTGGCGATCACCGGGCCGCCTGCCTGGCCCTGGGCGTCGTTGTGGCCGGTCCACAGGAACACGCGGTTCGGGTTGGTGCCGGCCTGCATCGCGCAGTGGTAGGCATCGCAGAGCGTGAATGCATCGGCCAGGGCGAACTGGAACGGCATGTCGCTGCGCTGGAAGTAGCCCATCGAATGGTTCTGCTTGGCCTTGGGCCAGTGCGCCATGCGCCCGTGGTCCCAGGCCTGCTGTGCATCAGGCCAGGTGTGGGGCGTGCCTTCCACCCGCATGTAGCCGAAGTGCGCAGCGGTATCCAACGGAAAGGGGGCGATGGCGCGTTGTCCGCTGGCGTCGGGCTGCAGCCACAGGCTGCGCGGGCGGTCGCCACCGGGCAGCGGCGATGCCGGGGCAACGAAACGGTCACCGAAGCCACGCACGCCCGGCAACGTGCCGAAGTAGTGGTCGAACGAGCGGTTCTCCTGCATGAACACCACGATGTGCTGCAGGTCCTGCAGGCTGCGCGTGCGCGAGGCAGGGGCGATCGCTGCTGCCCGGGCGATGCTGGGCAGCAGCGGCGAAAGGCCGGCGGCGACGCCGGCCTGCAACAGTCGGCGTCGGCCGGTATCAGTCACAGGGTCACACTCACAAGTCCACGCGGAAGGAGATGCCGACGGTGCGCGGGGCGCCGATGAAGGCGTTGTCGCGGCCGTCCACCCCTGCAAGATAACGCTTGTCGGTCAGGTTGCTCACCACCAGGTTGGCGCCCATGCCCTTCAGGCGCGGCGACAGGCCCTGCAGGTCGAAGCCGATGTTGGCGTTGAACACGGTGGCCGAGGGCAGCTTGTTGACGTTGGCCGCATCCAGGTAGCGTTCGCCCAGGTAGCGACCGGACAGGCCGAAGTTCCAGTTCTCACCCTGCCAGTCGGCCGACACCACCAGGATCTGCTCCGGCTGGCCGATCACCTTGGCGCCATCGACGATGCCCAGCTGCGTGTCGCGCGCATCGTTGCCGCTGCCCAGGTACTTGGAACGGTTGTAGGTGTAGGCCGCATTGATGCGCCAGCCATTGTCCCAGCCGTAGCCGAAGGCCGCTTCCAGGCCGTTGCTCTCCACGCCGCCGAAGTTCTCGTAGACGCCATCGGTCTCGCCGAGGTAGTCGATGCCGCTGACCAGGCCGGCTGGCAGATACACGATGCGGTTGTCGAACTTGATGTTGTACAGGGTGACCGAGGCGGTCAGCGGCCAGCGGCTGATGCGCATGCCCAGTTCGATGTTGTCGGCGGTCTCCGGTTCGACGTTGCGGAAGCGCTGGGGATCGGTTTCACCCAGCACGCCGGACGGGATCGCGGCGAAGTTCTGCGAGTAGCCGGCGAACAGTTCCAAGCCCTCCACGCCCGGGGCCCAGGTGAAGCCGGTGGACAGCAGCGGATCGGACTTCGAGTCGGACTTCACATTCTCGGCGGCGCCGATCACGCGGTGGCGGGACTGGTCGACGAAGAACTGCTTTACGCCCAGGCGCGCGCTGAACGGGCCGAAGCGGGCCACGTCCTCGACGTAGTACATCTGCTCGTCGACCTTGTACTTGTCCTCGAACTGCACCCAGTAGGGCTGGTGGTCGAAGGCGATGTCCTGGCCGACGTTGAGCAGGCGGTGCCAATCGCGGCGCACGGAACGGTCCAGCTTCTCCACCCACAGCCCGCCGCGTACGGTGTTGTCGATGGCGCCGAAGGTCTGCCGCCATTCGACGTCGGCGGTCACGCCCACGCGATCGTTGTCGTAGTGGGAGTGGCGGTAGGACTGCGCGCCCTGCACGTTGCCGGCGTAGCAGTTGGGGTCGTACTCGGCGCTGAAGCCGAGTCGCGGCGTGCAGCTGGCCAGGCGCTGGGCGGAACTGCCGTCGGGGTTCACGAAGTAGATCTGGCCGCGGTTGCTGCCACCGTAGACCGTCCTGCCGCCGAGGTACTCCGATTGCGGGCGACCGGCACCGTCGTCGTTGACGTCGGCCAGGTACGGCGGCAGCCAGTCACCGCGACCCTGCATGCGGTGCCCGTAGGCGGCCATCGAGGCCTTGAAACCGTTGCCGCCATCGAAGGCTGCGCGCAGGTAGCCGAACGTGTTCTCGCGCAGTGCGCGCGAACCGGAACGGTAGTTCTGGTCCAGATACGGAATGCCGGTCAGGGTGCCGACCAAGCCGTCGCGGTCGGGGTTGGTGGCGAACCCTTTCGGCGAAACGCTGGTGTACTCCGGCTCGTCGGCATCGTTGTAGGACAGGTAGCCGGTCAGGGTCCAGCGGTCCAGCTCGGTGATGAACTTGCCGGCGATGTTGTCGTTGCTGGTGTGGCCGGTGCCGTCGATCCAGTCATGCACGCGCGCCGACGATGCGCTGATCCACGCGCGGGTGTGTCCTGCAAGCAGGCCGGTGTCGTAGCGCACGTAATACTTGCGCGCTTCATTGTCACCGGCACCCACCACCATGCGCAGTCGCTGTTCGTGCAGCGGGTCGCTGGTGAGGAAGTTCAGGGTGCCACCGAGTGCTTCGTTCGAGCGCGAGGAGATATCGGCCGTACCCTGGCTCACTTCCACCGTTTCCAGGTCGAGCGTGTCGATGTAGCGGTTGGCCAGCGAGCCGCCGCCATAACCGGAACCACCATTGGGCAGGCCATCGATGGTGGTGCCGATCTGCTGGGTGTCGCGGTTGGTGACAAAGCCGCGCATGCTGATCTGCGTGCCCCAGACCGACGAACCGGTGGCATCGGCTTCGCTGACGACCACGCCGGGCACTTCGTTGAGCGCGCCATTGACGCTGCTCAACACGGTCTGCCGGTTCAACGTTTCCTGGCGCACCGAGGTCTTGGCATAGCTGGTGGCCTGGCCGATCACCTGTACCTGGTCCAGGGTCCGCGCGTCGGCGCTTCGCGTATCGGCCACATCGCCCTGCGGTGCTTCAGCCAGGGCATCCAGTGCGGGAGCAATCAGCAGGGCAAGCAGCGAGATACGGGGAAAGCGCGCAATCGTTCGCATCGAAACCGGACCTTCAAGGGAGGAAAGTCCGGGAGTGTCGGCAGCGCCGATGACATGGCGGTGACGCGCAGATGCAGGGAGTGTGTTGTGTGACGGCCGGCAAGACCGGGGCATTGCTCAGTAGCGCGCGTCCTTGGGTTTCGGATCGCGCGGCCAGTCCTTGGCCTTGCCGGCGAAGTCCGGGCGCGGCTGGTTGATGAAGTAGCTGGCGATATCCACCGCGTCCTGGTCGGGCATCACCTGCTGGCCCAGTGGCGGTTCACGGGTCGTTGCCGGCGGCATGTTGTGCTTGACGAAGCCTGCGGCCTTGTACAGCCGCGCCATGCCGGCACCGATGTTGAAGCTGCGCTCGCCCCACAACGGCGGGAACGCGATATCGCCGCTGGCGTCGCGCCGGCCTTCGCCGTTGTCGCCGTGGCAGGCGGCGCACTGCGCGGCATACAGCGCCTGTCCACGTATCGGGTCCGGTGTCAGCGTGCTGTCGATCGGCCCTTCGCTGGGCGCGGCCACGCGCGTACCCTCCGGTACCGGGCGGCTCAGCCACGCCATGTATTCCAGCATCGCACGCATCTCCGGCGCGTCCTTGGCCAGCGGTTTGCCGTTCATCGAACGCTGCAGGCAACCGTTGATGCGCTCGGCCAGGCCGATTTCCCTGCCCGGTCGCGGCATGTAGCGCGGGTAGCTGCCGCCTCCGGTGTTCAGGTAGTGGTTGCCGAACGGTCGCTTGCCCTCGGCCATGTGGCACGAATTGCAGTTCAGATCATTGCCGACGTTGTCCGGCAGCAGGCGTGCGGTCTCGTTGAGCAGGCGACGGCCGAACATCACCGCGTCGGCGTTGCCGAGGCTGGCGATCTCCTCGGCACTGGGTACGTGGTACTGGCCCACCGCCTGGCCGTGGCTGTCGAGGATGTCCAAGGTCCTCGCGACTTCCGCGTCCAGGTCCGGGTACAGGTGCTGGTACAGCAGCGTGCCAGCACCGGCCAGCAGCACCACAACGACCGCGCTGGCGATCAACGCTGTCGAACGCTTCTTCGAACGCCTCATTGCGCCGTCTCCTGCGGGACCACATGCGCCGGCTTGTCACGCACCACCCGGCGCATGCGCGCTACGTCCAGTTCAGTGACCGCGCTGGCCTGGTTGCCCCAGCTGTTGCGGATGAAGGTGAGGATGTCGGCGAGCTGCGCATTGGGCAGCTGCTCGAAGCCCGGCATGGTGAATGCCATGCGGTCATGCGCGGTATGTGGCGTGCGCCCGCCGGTCAGGGTTACCTGCACCAGCGAGCTGGGATCATCGGCGAACACGATGGAGTTGCCCGCCAGGGCTGGGTAGACCCGTGGCATGCCGCGGCCATCTGCGCGATGGCAGGCCTGGCAGTGTTCGGCGTAGGCCAGCGAACCGGCCACCCGGTAGTCGCCGCCGCGCAGTGCGGCGGTCGTGGTGTCGGTGCCCGGCGTCCACTGCGCGCTGCGCCCTTCGCGGGCCGGCAGCTGCTTCAGGTACCGCGCCATCGCCAGCAGATCGGCGTCGGACAGGTACTGCGTGCTGTGCTCGACCACATCGGCCATGCCGCCAAAAGCTGCGGAGCGATCGGTGCGGCCGGTACGCAGGAACTCGACGATTTCGGCTTCGCTCCAGCTGGCCAGGCCGGTCTGTTCATTGCGCAGGTTCTTCGCGTACCAGCCTTCCAGCACCGAGCCGGACAGGAACTGGCGGCTGCCATCGTCGGCCATCGCCTTTTCCTGGAAGGCCAGCCCACGCGGGGTATGGCACGCGCCGCAATGGGCCAGGCCTTCAACCAGTTCGGCGCCGCGCTGCTGGCCGGCATCCAGGGTGGGATCAGGGCTGAAGCTGCGCGGGCGTGCGAACAACAGCTGCCACCAGGCAAGCGGCCAGCGCATGTTTGCCGGCCACGGAATCGTGCTGTCGGCGTTGTCCTGCCGGACCGGCTGCACCGCACCCATGAAGTAGGCATACAGCGCCTTGATCTCGGCATCGCTGGCGATCACGTACGAGGCGTAGGGCATGGCCGGATACAGCGGCTGGCCGTCATGGCGGATGCCACGCCGCACCGCGCGCTCGAAATCGGCGTAGTCGTATGCGCCGATGCCGGTCTCCGTGTCCGGTGTGATGTTGGTCGAGTACAGCGTGCCCATCGGGGTCTGCATGCCAAGGCCGCCGGCGAACGGCCTGCCGCCCGGTGCGGTATGGCAGGCGGCGCAGTCGGCAGCACGCGACAGGTACCGGCCCTGCTCGATCAGGGCCGGGTCGTGGATGTCGACCTCGGCCTGTTGCGGCGGGGCGAACCAGTACGGTGTACTGCGGGCGATGCCGTAAGCGGCGGCCAAGGTGGCGGCCAGGGCAATGGCGAGCTTGAACGGGGTGCGCATGCCGGCACTGTGGCCATTCGTGCGATGGCGTTCATTGATCCGGATCAATGCTTTGGCCGGTCGCGACATTGTGACAAGCTGAATCGATCCTGCGCTGTCATCAACCCGTCATCCAGCTGCGATAGATGGCGCCGGGCGTGGCCGCTAACCTGCCACGCTGTCGCACTTTTCCCCTGACTGCCCATGAAGCGCCTGCTGCTGCTTTTGCTGGCGTGCGCCGGCCTGTGGCTGGCTGCATGCTCTTCCTCGATGACGGCCTCGTCCACCTCGCTCAGCGACCGCCTGATCGCGCCCGGTGGCGTCTCGACCCTGCTTGATCAACCGCGTATCGCCGCAGCTGTGGCCGCGCTGCCGAACCGGCATGGCTTCGCCCCGGGCCGTGATGGCGTGCCGATCTTCTGGCGTGCTTTCGATCCGGGCGACTACGGTGCGCGCTACCACTACCTGCCGCAGCAGCACCAGAACGGCCTGCCGCTGGATACCGGGTTGAGCCTGTCCGTACCGCAGCCGTTCCGCGCGCAGGCGCCGCGCGGCACCGTAGTGCTGCTGCACGGCTGGATGATGAACGGTGATTCGATGCTGCCATGGTCGCTGCAGCTGGCCGAGTCGGGCTACCGCGTGATCACCCTGGACCTGCGCAACCATGGCCAGTCCGGCGCCGGTCCCTCCGGCTACGGCACCTACGAGTCGGACGATGTTGTGGATGTCATCGCCGAACTGCGCGCGCGCGGCGAAGTGACCGGCCCGCTGTACCTGTTCGGTGTTTCCTACGGCGCTGCCACCGCATTGTTCACCGCCGACAAGCTGGGCGACCAGGTCGCCGGCGTGGTGGCGATGGAATCGTTCGCCAATGCCGGGGTTGCGATCCGCACCATGATTCCGCATCTGATGGCCCTGCAGCCGGAAGGGTTGAAGGCACAGGCCATCGCTTCGTATGCACGCTGGCGCTACGGCAGCCAGGACATCAACCAGGTGGTGGCCGCCGCCAGCCGCCGCATCGACGTGGATCTGGACAAGGTGGATGTTGCCCGCGCGCTGGCCGATACCCGCGCCTGCGTGCTGCTGCTGCACGGGCAGGGCGACCAGCACATTCCGGTCAGCCAAGGCCGCGCGTTGGCGCAGGCCAATCCGCGTGCGCACTACATCGAGATGCGCGGCGAAGATCACATCACCCTGCCGCTGCGGCTGGACCTGCTGGCCGGAGTGGTCGATGACTGGATGGCGCGCGACGAGCACCATCCGAAAGCCGCGTGTCCGGCACCGCAGTTGCCGGCCCAGGCCGAATGGCTGGTGCATGGCGTCGACACACCCGCAAAAACCCCAGCACGCGGCTGAGCTTCAGGGCAGGCGGCGGGCCAGCGAACGTGCAGATGCCGCTACACCCAGCAGCATCGCTGCCACGCACAGGAAGGCAAAGCCCAGGCTGGTGGCATGGGCGAGCGCGCCGATCGCTGCGGGGCCTGCAAGAATGCCGGCATAGCCCAGCGTGGTGACTGCGGTGATCGCAATGCTCTCCGGCATCGCGCGCTGCTGGCCGGCCATCGAGAACAGGGCGGGCACGATGTTGGCGCAGCCCAGGCCCACCAGCACGTAGCCAACCAGCGCCATGGCGAAGGAGGGCACCAGCGTGGCCAGCGCGAAACCGGCCGCAGCGGTGATGCCGCCGATGACGATGGTACGGGTGCGGCCAAGGCGCTCGACGATGCCATCGCCGAACAGGCGCATCGCCGTCATCGCCAGCGTGAACACGGCAAAACCGGCGCCGGCCTGGTCGCGCGGCACGTGGCGTATTTCGGCCAGGAACACCGCGCTCCAGTCCAGCATCGAACCCTCGGCCAGGAACACCACGAAGGCGAGCACGCTGATGAACAGCACCACGCCGTGCGGCAGGGCCAGCATTGGGCCGTCATGCAGAATGCGCTGCGGGCGCCAGTGCGGTGCCGACAACAGGGCCACCAGCAGCATCGCCGCCACGGCAACCAATGACGCCAGCCACAGGGGCGTGCCTAGAACCAGCAGGCCGGTCATGCAGCCGGCGCCGATGAAGCCGCCGATGCTGTAGAACGCGTGGAAGCCGGACATCATCGGCCGCCCTGCATTGCGCTCGACGGCCACCGCCTGCATGTTCATCGTGCAGTCCATCGCCCCCACGCCCGCACCGAACACGAACAGCGTTGCTCCCAGTGCCAGCGGCGTGGGGGCGAGCGTCAGCAGTGGCAGGGCGAGCAGGATCAAGGCCGTGGTCGCGATCATCAAGCGGCGCGAGCCCAGGCGCGCGGTCAACGCACCGGCCAGTGGCATCGCCAGCAGCGAGCCGAGGCCAAGGCACAGCAGCAGCCCGCCCAGGCTGGCATCGGACAACCCGGCCTTGGCCTTGGCGAAGGGCACCATCGGTGCCCAGGCAGCGGTGGCAAAGCCGGGAATGAAGAACGCAGCGCGGGTCGCGTGCTGCTGGGCGCGGGGAGAAGAGGGCGTCATGCGCGAGGAAGGCTCCAGAAGATCCTCTTCATGAAAACGTTTTCAGAAGCCATCGGCAAGTGCCATGGATGACATCGGGCGACGCATACGAATGCAGTGGTCCGGATGCGTCACCGTTGATTAACGCCATCAGTGGAGAGTAGCCCGACGGTCGGCATTCCGCCCGGCCGCCGCCGGAGATCAGCGCATGAGCACCACACCGACCATCCTCCTCGTCCATGGGTTCTGGGGCGGGGCCGCACACTGGGGCAAGGTCATCCTGGAGCTGCACCGCAAGGGCCACGACCAGGTGAAGGCGGTCGAACTGCCGCTGACCTCGCTGGTCAACGACGCCGAGCGGACGCGCAGGATGATCCGCCAGATCGATGGCCCGGTCGTACTGGTCGGGCACTCCTACGGAGGCGCGGTGATCACCGAAGCCGGCAACCAGCCGAATGTGCAGGCGCTGGTCTACATCGCCGCATTCGCGCCGGACAGTGGTGAGAGCCCCGGTGGCATCACCCAGCAGCACCTGCCCGAAGCAGCACCGAACCTCGCCCCGGACAGCGATGGCTATCTGTGGCTGCGTGCCGACAAGTTCCATGAGAGCTTCTGCCAGGACCTCAGTGCCGACGAAGGCTGGGTGATGGCGGTGACCCAGAAGGCGCCGCTGGCCAGCACCTTCGGCGATGCGATCAGCGATCCGGCGTGGAAGCACAAGCCGAGCTGGTACCAGCTTTCCAGCCAGGACCGGATGATCGCGCCACAGAACCAGAAGGCCATGGCCGAACGCATGCAGCCCAAGCGCCTGCTGCAGCTGGAGGCAAGCCATGCCTCGCTGTCCTCGCGTCCCTCCGAAGTGGCAGCACTGATCCTGGAGGCCGTGGCTGCCGTCGACGGCTGACCATCGCCACGGAGCAGCGCCTGGTCAGGCCCGGGCACCACCCACGACAGCGGGGGCGCAGGAGAGTAAACTCCTGCGCCGGCCGCCCTTGGCCGCATTTCCCCCTTCCCCTCGAGCCGCCGCCAGAGGATCCCACCCCTTCGTGGAGGTCCCGTCGTGTCGTCTGTGCCTGTCCGTTTTTCCGTGCTGTCCCTGCGTCGTCGCCCGTTGGCGAATGCCCTTGCCCAGGGTCTTCTGCTGACCTCGTTGGCCGCTGCCGGCACCACCTCGGCGCAATCCGCGCCGGTTGAAGAAGAGGGCAGGACGCCCTCGCAGACGCTGCAGACCGTACAGGTCACCGCCAACCAGCTGGGCACCATCACCGAAGGCAGCGGTGCCTACACGCCGGGCACCATCGCCACCGCCACCCGCCTGGTACTGACCCCGCGGCAGACCCCGCAGACCATCAGCGTGATCACCCGTGCGCAGATGGACGACTTCGGTCTGGATGGCATCGATGACGTGATGCGGGTGACCCCGGGCATCAGCATCGTCACCTACGACAGTGAGCGCACCGAGTACTACGCACGTGGTTTTGCCGTGCAGAACTTCCAGTACGACGGCATTCCGATGTCACGCGACTCGGCGTACTCGGCTGGCAATACGCTCAGCGATACCGCGATCTACGACCGCATCGAAGTGCTCAAGGGCGCCACCGGCCTGCTGACCGGCATGGGCGACCCCGGCGCGACCATCAACCTGGTGCGCAAGAAGCCGGGCAAGGAATTTGCTGGCAGTGCGACGCTGGGCGTCGGCCGCTGGGACGATTACCGTGCAGAAGTCGATGTCGGCGGCCCGCTGACTGCCGATGGCCGCGTGCGTGGGCGTGCGGTAGGTGCCTGGCAGGACAAGCATTCCAATCTGGATTTCTACCAGCGCACCAGCAAGGTCGGCTATGCCGTGCTGGAAGCCGATCTGGGCGAACGCACGCTGCTGACAGTCGGTGGCGACGTGCTGGAGAGCGATCCCAAGGGCTCGACCTGGGGCGGTATTCCGCTGCTGGACAGCCAGGGCAATTTCAACGACATGCCGCGCTCGTTCAACAACGGCACCCACTGGAGCGGTTGGCGCCAGTACGTGCGCACCGGCTTTGCCACGCTGGAACATACGTTCGACAACGACTGGGTAGCCAAGCTGCAGCTCAACCATCAGGTCAACGGCTACGATGCGGCACTGGCCGGTGCCGCCGGTGGCAATCTCGATCCGGTCACCGGCGAAGGCGTCTCGTTGTGGCTGGGCAAGTACGTCGGCAAGACGGTCAGCAACGCGGCCGACTTCTATCTGAGCGGCAATTTCGGCCTGTTCGGTCGCCAACATGAACTGGTGGTCGGCGGCAGTGCCTCGCGCAAGCGCTGGACCAACACCGGCTATTCGCCGCAGCCCGGGTACCCGACCGCCGTTGCCGACTACAACAGCTGGAAGGGCGACATCCCGGAGCCGGAATGGCAGCGCGGTTATGGCAACAATGAGGTGACCCGCGAGAACGGCCTGTACGTGGTCGGTCGCTTCGACGTGGCCGACCCGTTGAAGGTGATCGTCGGCAGCCGCCTGGCCAGCTACCGTTCGCCGCAGACGCGCGAGACCGGCGTGTTCGTGCCTTATGCCGGCGTGGTCTACGACCTTGGCCAGCACTATTCGGTGTACGCCAGCTACAGCACCATCTTCAAGCCGCACAGCGAACGCGATGAACAGGGCAAGGCACTGGATCCGCTGGAAGGCCGCAGCTATGAAATGGGCCTGAAGGCGGAGTTCCTCGACGGCCGCTTCAATGCCAGCGCGGCACTGTTCCAGCTCGACCAGGACAATTTCGCCCAGCCTACAGGCGGCAAAACGCCCAACGGAGAAGACGCCTATCGCGCACTGATGGGCGTACGCACCAAGGGCTACGAACTGGAGATGTCCGGGCAGTTGGCCGAGGGCTGGCAGGTGCAGGGTGGCTTTGCGCACAAGATCGCCCGCCAGGCCGGCAGCAAGGTGACCACGCTGGAGCCGGAAAACCAGTTCAGCCTGCACACCAGCTACCGCCTGCGCGGCGACTGGCAGGGCCTGACCGTCGGTGGCGGTGCGCGCTGGCAGGACTCCACGTTCGGCGACATCACCAACCCGGCCAGTGGCACGTCGGTGGTTCATCGCACCCAGCCGTACTGGCTGCTGGATGCCATGGCCAGGTACCAGTTCAACGATCGCCTGTCGGCCACGGTCAACGTCAACAACCTGCTGGACAAGCGCTATTACACGATCTTCAGCTGGTACAGCACCTACACTTGGGGCGAGCCGCGCAACGTGCGGCTGGCAGTGACGTACAGGTTCTGATCGCGTTGCAACAGGACATGCCCGCGATGCCGGATGGCATCGCGGGCATGCTGGTTACAGCTTCAGGTCGAACACCAGAACTTCGGCGTCGTTGCCGTTTTCCAGGGTCAGCTGTGCCTCGTCGCTGACCTGCAGTGCGTCACCCGCTTCCAGGGTGATGCCGTTGACCTGCAGCTGGCCACGCGCCACCTGCACATACGCGCCGCGGCCGGCAGCCAGGGCATGGTGCAGCTTCTGCTCGCCATCGAGGATGGTGGCGAAGATGCGCGCATCCTGATGGATGTGCAGCGAACCATCGGCGCCATCCGGCGAGGCGATCAGGCGCAGCTGGCCGCGCTTGCTCTCCGGCGTGAAGTGGGTCTCCTCATACGACGGCGCGATGTTCTCGGCCTCCGGGAAGATCCAGATCTGCAGGAAATGCACCGGATCGCTGGCCGAATGATTGAACTCGCTGTGGCTGACGCCGCTGCCTGCGCTCATGCGCTGCACGTCGCCGTAGCGCAGCACCGAACCGGTGCCCATCGAGTCCTTGTGTTCCAGCGCGCCGCCAAGCACGTAGGAGACGATCTCCATGTTGCTGTGGCTGTGGGTGCCGAAACCCTGGCCACCGATCACCTTGTCTTCGTTGATGACCCGCAGCGGGCCGAAGCTCACATAGCGGGGGTCGTAGTAGCTGGCGAACGAGAAGGTATGGCGCGAGGACAGCCAGCCATGCTCGGCCAGGCCACGGGTAGCGCTCTTGCGGATCTGCAGCATGATGGAATCTCCTTGTTCGATGGTTTCGATGAGGCGGGGTGGGCGGGTAGCCGCTGTGTTTCCCCGTTGAAGAGAAGTATCCGCTTGCACCTTGGGTTTGAAAAACGGATAGTTTTGACAGCCATCATCGAAAATTTCGAATGCTCAAGCTCAGCCTCGATGCCCTGCAGATCCTGGACGCGATCGACCGCCGAGGCTCCTTTGCCGGCGCCGGCAAGGCCCTGCACAAGGTGCCTTCGACCATTTCCTACACCGTGGCCAAGCTGGAAGAGGATCTGGGGGTGCAGCTGTTCGACCGGATCGGCCCGCGGGCGGAGCCGACAGAGGCCGGGCGCGCGCTGCTGGAGGAGGGCAGGCACCTGCTGCGTGCGGCCCGGGAGCTCGAGCTGCGGGTGCGGCGGGTCGCCTCGGGCTGGGAGGCGGAATTGACCCTGGCGGTGGATTCGGTATTTCCGACCTGGCTGCTGGGGCCGGATATCGCCGCGTTCCGCGAGGTGGCGGCGCCCACCCGGCTGCGCCTGTTTGGCGAAGCACTGTCCGGTACCTGGGAAGCGCTGCTGGACCGGCGCGCCGACCTGTTGGTCGCGGCTCCCGGTGAGGGTCCCAGTGGCGGGGGCTACGTGGTCGAGCCGCTGGGCAGCGTTGATTTTGTGTTTGCGGTGGCGCCCGGGCACCCGCTGGCGTCCGTACCGGGTGTGCTGGGCCGCGAGCAGTTGGCGCCGTATTGCGCGATCGCCGTGTCCGACTCTGCGCGGCGGCTGCTGCCACGAACGGTGGGCCTGTTGATGGGTCAGGAGACGTTGACCGTGCCGGACATGGCCAGCAAGTTGAAGCTGCAGTGCCAGGGGCTGGGATTCGGCTTCCTGCCCGAGCCCTGCGCGCGCGCGGCGGTGGCGCGCGGCCAGCTGGTGATCCGCGAGGTCGAGGAGCACAAGCCGGAAGAGACCTTCTGGCTAGCCTGGCGCACCGGTGAAGATGGCGCGGCCCTGCGCTGGTGGCGCGAGCGCCTGCGGCGGCCGGAGCTGCTGGCGCAATGGTGGCAGGCGATGGCAGAGGGGTAGGGTTCGGCAGGGCTGCGCCCTGCACCTGCAGTAGTGCCGGGCGCTGGCCGGCAACCTCAACAGCAACAGCAACAGCAACAGCAGAAGCTGGTTTCCTGTGGGGAGGCGGGGTGGGTCCGGTTGCGGGAGACGCCGTAAACCCGTCCATGGGGGCTTGGCCGCGGCATCCATGCCGCGGACACTCCCGCAACCGGACCCACCCCGCCTTCGACAGATTTTCGCGATCTGCCGGAATGGCTTGGCCTGCTCTTGGTGGGTGTCGACCTTGGTCGACACGTAGATCCACGCCAGGCATGGATGTCCTTCGTTCAACTGTCGAAATATTCGAATTCAATGGAGTCATCCACGCACGGCGTGGATCTACCGCAGATCGCGGTGATCTGTCAGGGGCGGGGTGGTGTCGGAGTGCGGGGTGTCCGCGGCATGGATGCCGCGGCCAAGCCCCCATGGACGGGTTTACGGCGTCCCCGCACTCCGACACCGCCCCGCCATCCCACGGAATGCCAGCTGTTGCTGTTGCTTGTGCAGTGGCCTCTGCAGGTGCAGGGCGCAGCCCTGCCGAAAAACACACATAAAAAAACAGCAGGCCGGGGCCTGCTGTTTCGGTGTAATGGTGCGCCCGGAGAGATTCGAACTCCCGACCGCCTGGTTCGTAGCCAGGTACTCTATCCAACTGAGCTACGGGCGCCAATTACATAAACTTGTTGTGTTGATCGTGTGTGGTGCGCCCGGAGAGATTCGAACTCCCGACCGCCTGGTTCGTAGCCAGGTACTCTATCCAACTGAGCTACGGGCGCGCGGTACACAATCAAATTTTACTGCACTTCCAGCGGCGGATGCTGAAGGTCTGTCGAGTGGTGCGCCCGGAGAGATTCGAACTCCCGACCGCCTGGTTCGTAGCCAGGTACTCTATCCAACTGAGCTACGGGCGCCCTGCGACAGGAGCGGAATTATGCGGATGTCGGCGCGAGTCGTCAACGCTTTTGTGAAAATTTTCACCCAACTGAATGAAAAACGCCTCTGCGACAGCCTCCGGGTGTTTCATCCACGCGAAGTGATCGGCCTGCGTACCCAGCTCCTGCGCAGAAAGCACGCGTAATTCCGAGGCGACATTCGGCAGTTTCGCCAGCAGCGCCTGCATTGATCCGCTTGGCGCCAGCCAATCGTCTTCCATCAGCACCGCCTGCGCACTGCCATGCACGCGCGCCATCTGCGCATCCAGGTCCTCGTCCATGCCTGCGGCGGCGTAGTGATTGCTCAGCCCTACGCGTGCCCAGTCGGCGATCAGTCCGCGTGCTTCGGTGCCGCCGAAACCGAGCCGGCGCCCGTGCAGCACGCCCTGGCGCCGCGCGATCCACGGCAGGAAGCGATAGATCAGTGGCAGCAGCCAACCGCGTGGTGGCGGGAACGTGCGCCAGAACGGTGTGCCGCTGGCGGCCAGCCACCATCGATCGAACGCCTGTGGTTGGCGTCCGGCGTGCACGCAGGCCAGCTGCCCACCCAGGCTGTGGCCACCGATGATCCATGGCAGTACCTCCTGCGCGTCATCGGCATCGGCGAGCAGGGCCTGGCTGGCCGGCAGATCGTGGTCGAGAATCTGCCGGTAGCCCCAATCCTGGCTGCGCGACGGGCGCAGCGAGCTGCTGCCATTGCCACGCCATTCGTGCAGGTAGACCGCCACGCCCCTGGCTGCAAGTGCCTGCGCCAGTGGTACGTAGTGGCGCGCGGCCACGCCCAGCGCCGGCAGCCACAACAGCCGTGCCAGCGGCTGTGCGGGCACACAGGCGATCACGTCGAAACGGTGGCCATCGCCGCTGTTCACAGTGAGCGCGTGTAGCGAATCGCTCATGCGTGGGGCGCCGCGCCGAAGTGGTCCAGTACCAGCACCTCGCTGCGACCGGGCGCATAGCCCTGCTGCAATCCGCGCGCTACGTAGTCGATGCCGGCTTCGCAGGCGTTGGCCAGGCTCAGCCCGTTGCAGAGCTGCGCGGCGATGGCCGAGGCCAGCGTGCAGCCGGTGCCATGCGCATCCAGTGGCAGGCGGGCATGGATGAATTCTTCGCTGCTGACGCCGTCGAAGTAGCGGTCGACCACGCGGTTGCCTTCGTGCAGGTGCCCGCCCTTCAGCAGCACTGCACCGGCGCCCAGATCAAGGAGCGAGGCGGCGGCCCGCTCTGCATCGTTGCCATCGGCGATGCTGCGGCCGACCAGCAGCTCCGCTTCGGGTGCATTGGGGGTGACCAGGGTGGCCAGTGGCAGCAGCCGTTGGCGCATTGCCTGCAGCGCGCTGTCCTCCAGCAGGCGCGCACCGCTGGTGGCCACCATCACCGGGTCGAGCACCACGTGCGGTGGTCGATGGCGTTCCAGTGCATCGGCCACCGCGTGGATCACCTCGGCGTTGGCCAGCATGCCCAGCTTCACCGCGTGGATGTCGAAGTCGTCGAAGCAGGCTTCGATCTGCGCGCGCAGGAAGTCGATCGGTGGCACGTGCACGGCGCGGACACCGCGGGTGTTCTGCGCGGTCAGTGCGGCGATCACCGACAGCCCATGCACGCG
Source organism: Stenotrophomonas sp. 1337 (assembly GCF_031455455.1). Lineage (NCBI taxonomy): Bacteria > Pseudomonadati > Pseudomonadota > Gammaproteobacteria > Lysobacterales > Lysobacteraceae > Stenotrophomonas > Stenotrophomonas sp. 1337. The sequence goes on from NZ_JAVDSR010000014.1 coordinate 62,223, forward strand.
ATGCGCGGCGAAGGCCTTCAGGTCGGCCTGGATGCCGGCGCCGCCGCCGGAGTCGGAGCCAGCGATGGTCAGGGCGGAAACAGGGGTGGTCGGGCTCATGCAGCGATTGTGCCGTGCTGCCTTGCCAGGGGGTAGTGCCGGCCGGGCTGCGCCCGGCACCGGCAGAAGCCGGGGCAACAGCAACAGCGGCTCTGGATTTCTGCGGGGGAGGCGGGGCGGTGTCGGATTGCGGGGACGCCGCAAGTACGTCCTTGTAGGCTTGGCCGCGCCATCCATGGCGCGGACACCCCGCAATCCGACACCGCCCCGCCTTCGATAGCTTCCTGGTGACGGTCAGTAGATCCACGCCATGCGTGGATATCGCGGAAAAGATCGGATGGACAACGTAGATCCACGCCATGCGTGGATGACGCCATGCTCAACGCCGCCAGCGTGCCCACTGCTGGTAGGACACATAGCCCAGCCCGGTCAGTCCGGTCAGCAGGGCAGGGGCCAGCAGGGCGTCGTATTGCCAGCGCACGAACAGCCAAGCGCCGATCACGCCGCCAGCAAGGAAGCCGCTGATGATCAGGCCGCTCAGGGTCAGGCGTCGTACCTGCAGCGGCAGCCCGCGCAGCAGGTGGCCCAGGCCGATGCCGAGATCGGTGAACATGCCGCTGAGATGAGTGGTGCGTACGACGGCACCACTGAAGGTGGTGGCCATCGCATTCTGCAGTCCGCAGGCCATCGCGGCCGCCAATGCGCCCCATATCTGATGCTGCTTGAACAGCGGAATGGCCGCCAGCAGCAACAGCGATTCCAATGTCAGCGCCACGCCGTAGCGCCGGCCGAGCTGCAGTGCGCTGTCCTGGATCAGCAGTCCGCTGACCATCGCGCCCAGCGAAAACGCGATCAGCAGCCCCCACAAATGGCCGACCGCGCGCCAGTCACCTTGCGCCAGTGCCATGCCAAGCTGGCTGGTGCTGCCGGTCATGTGGCTGACCGCCTGGTGTTCAAAACCGAGGAAGCCAACCACATTGACCATGCCGGCCACGCACGACAGGGCGACCGCGCCGATCCAGACCCAGGTGGGCAGGCGGATTCCCATGGCAGGCCCCTCAGGGCCCGCCGAAGCCGCCGTTGAACTGCAGCTCGCTGAAGGTCCCGCTGGCCGGGTCGAAGACCGCGCCCCAGAACTGCGCGCCGCCATCGCAGACCCGCACCGCTTCGCGGGCGGGCCGCAGGCTGTTGTTTTCAGGCAGATGGAACGCGTTGATGTAGATCACCTGCTTTCCGTCCAGCTCGATGCCGACGTACTGGCGATCGAAATCCAGCACGTGTGGCACCTGCGCTTCCAGCGATGCCAGCTTCGCTTCCAGCTGGTCCACCTGCTGCCGGCTCGGTGCCCAGTAGCCGCTGACCCGCCCGGCCTCGCGGCCGGGGCTGGGGCGCGAGCAGGTGTCGAGCACCTGCGCGGCGATGATCGGGCGGGTGACCACCCAGGACTGGCCACTGCGTTCTGTGGTTGGCACGCTGGCCGGTCCCTGCGTGGTCGCGCAGGCACCGAGCAGCGTGGCAATGGCGACCGCCAGCGATGGCAGCAGCAGACGGGTGCAGCGGTTCACAACACCTCCGAGGCGTAATCGGCCAGCCGCGAGCGTTCACCGCGACGCAGCGTGATGTGCGCGCTGTGTGGCCAGTTCTTGAATCGGTCCACGGCGTAGGTCAGGCCCGACGTGGTTTCGGTCAGGTATGGGGTGTCGATCTGTTCGACGTTGCCCAGGCAGACGATCTTGGTGCCGGGGCCGGCACGGGTGATCAGCGTCTTCATCTGCTTGGGGGTCAGGTTCTGCGCCTCGTCCAGGATCAGGTAACGCGACAGGAACGTACGGCCGCGCATGAAGTTCATCGAGCGGATCTTGATGCGGCTGGCGAGCAGGTCGTTGGTGGCCTGGCGGCCCCAGGTGCCGCCTTCCTGGTTGTGCGTCAGCACTTCCAGGTTGTCGGTCAGCGCGCCCATCCACGGCGTCATCTTCTCTTCCTCGGTACCGGGCAGGAAGCCGATGTCCTCGCCGACGCTGACCGTGGCGCGGGTCATGATGATCTCGCGGTAGCGCTGCTGGTCCATCGTCTGCGCCAGGCCGGCGGCCAGTGCCAGCAGGGTCTTGCCGGTGCCGGCGGTACCGAGCAGGGTGACGAAGTCGATCTCCGGATCCATCAGTGCGTTGAGTGCGAAGTTCTGCTCGCGGTTGCGCGCGCTGATGCCCCACACGGCATGGCTGCCGTGGCGGAAGTCATCGACCAGCGACAACACCACCTTGCCATCGCCGACGATCCTGCTGACGCGCAGCTCGACTTCGTCTTCGCCCGGCAGGTACACGTACTGGTTCGGGTACCACTCTTCGCCGTCCTGGGCGAGGATTTCGTAGTGCGTGCGGCCCTTGTCGCTCCAGCTGCGCAGATCCTCGCCGTGGCGCTTCCAGAAGTCTTCCGGCAGCTCGGTGGCGCCGGTGTAGAGCAGGCTGAAATCGTCCAGCGCGCGGTCGTTCTCGTAGTCTTCCGAGACGATGCCGGCGATGGCCGCCTTGATGCGCAGGTTGATGTCCTTGGAGACGAACACCACCGGGATCTCCGGCGTTTCTTCCTTCAGCGCCAGGATCGCGCCGAGGATGGCGTTGTCCGGGATGACCTTGCCAAAGCTCTTGCCCGCGTCGAAATGGCTGGTCTGGAAGCGCAGCAGGCCCACGCTCTGCTTGCCGCGCAGCTGCAGGCCCTGCGGCCGCTGCAGCGGAATGCCCTCGGCCAGGTTGTCCAGGCCCGAAGCCTGCACCAGCTCGTTGAGGAAGCGGCTGACCTGGCGGGCATTGCGGCTCGCTTCGGTCGTGCCCTTCTTGCCGTTGTCCAGCTCCTCGATCACCTGCATGGGCAGGTAGACATCGTGCTCCTCGAATTTGAACAGCGCGGTGGGATCGTGCATCAGCACGTTGGTATCCAGCACGTAGATGCGCTTGCCTCGGGTCATCATCGGTTCCTGGTTACGGACAGGGAAAAACCACCACGGCCTGCTGCAGGGCAGGGTGGTGGCGGACAAAGTGGGCGATGGGACTCACTTGGACTGATTGGCCTTCAGTTCGGCGAGGACGGCGTCGGCATGGCCGGCGACCTTGACCTTGCGCCATGACTGCACGATGCGGCTGTCGGGGGAAATCAGGAAGGTGCTGCGCTCGATGCCACGTACCTGCTTGCCGTACATGTTCTTCATCTTGATCACGTCGAAGGCGCTGCACAGCGCTTCGTCGGCATCACTGACCAGCGGGAACGCGAAGCCCTGCTTGGCACAGAAGTTGTCGTGGGACTTCACCGAGTCGCGGGAGACGCCAAGCACGACCGCGCCCGCTTTCCTGAAGTCGGGCAACAGTGCGTTGAAGTCGATGCCCTCGGTGGTGCAGCCCGGGGTGCTGTCCTTGGGGTAGAAGTACAGCACCAGCCACTGGCCGGCGTAATCGCCGAGGGTGGCCTGGGCGCCGCCGGACAGCGCCAGCGGCAGGGAAAGGGTGGTGCTGTCCAGGGTATCGCCGTTGTTCATGAGGTCCTTCTGTCGAGCCTGGGTTCTTTCTACGACAATTGCATGAAACGCCACGCGCCCGTGAGGAGCGCGCGAAGAATCAGGGTTTCAATCAGAACTTCATCGGGTCCATGATCGCGTCCAGGTTCAAGTGGTCGCAGAACTCGAGGAAATCATCGCGCAGGGCGGCGATATGCATGTTGGCCGGCACGCCGATGGTGACCTGTGCGCTGAACATTTCCGCACCGGTCTGCATGGCGCGGTAGCGCGTGCTCTGCAGGGTCTCGATGGTGATGCCCTGGCGGTCGAAGAAATCGGCCAGCTGGAACAGGATGCCCGGCTTGTCGGCGGCGATCACCTCGACGATGTACGGCAGCAGGTTGGACTGCGCCTGCTTGGCTTCGGTGCGATACCACACCAGCTTCAGGCCTTCCTCGCGCTCGAGCCGGGTCAGCATCGCTTCCAGCTTGGCGACCGAATCCCAGGAGCCGGTGGCCAGCGCGGTCACCGAGACATCGCGGCCCACGGTGGCCAGGCGTGCATCCACCAGATTGCACCCGCTGTCGGCGATGCGGCGGGTGACGGACAACAGGGGGGACTCCGGATGCGTCGTATAGGCGTTGATCAGGAGGTGGTTTTCGCTCGGCGCTGGGCGCGGGGTGGTGTCGGTCAAGGCGATTCCGGGTAATGCATGCGTTAGTCTGAATGCCCGCCAGAGGCGGGGATCCACCGGTGTCCAGCATACTTGCCCGTGCTTTCGCGCCGCAAGTAACATTCAGAACGCCCGCGCCCTTCCGTGGCGGACGTTTTCCCTCCCCAGCCAAGAGCAGCACGTCCTTGTCCCTTTCCGGCCTCATCACCGCGCTGGCGACCCCCTTCCGGGCCGACGGCGCACTCGACCCCGACGGTTGGCAGCGCCTGCTGCACCTGCAGCTGGAGGGCGGCGTCCAAGGCGTTGTCGTTGCCGGCTCCACCGGCGAGGCAGCCACCCTGTCCGATGCGGAGTACGACCAGCTGCTGGCCAGCGCGGTCGAACGCATCGCCGGCCGCGTTCCGGTCCTGGCCGGTACCGGCCTGTCCGGCACCGCCAAAACCATCGAACAGACCCGCCGTGCTGCCGCGCTTGGCGCCACCCACGCGCTGGTGGTCACCCCGCCGTACGTGCGGCCGACCCAGGCTGGCCTGATCGCGCATTACCGCGCGGTCGCCGACCAGGCCGGAATGCCGGTGGTGCTGTACAACGTGCCTGGCCGCACCGGCTGCGACATGCTGCCGGAGACCGTGGCCGAGCTCGCCAGCCATCCGAACATCGTCGGCATCAAGGAAGCGGTGGGCGATACCGGCCGCGTGCGGGCACTGCTTGACCTGCGCAGCCCGACCTTTGCCGTGCTCACCGGCGATGACGGCACGGCCGCACGTTCGATCCAGGCCGGCATGGACGGTCTGATTTCGGTCGGTTCCAACGTGCTGCCCGGCGCCTATCGCCGGATGTGCGACCTGGCCGCTGCCCGCGACCACGAAGCCGTTGAATCCTGGGACGCTCGCCTGCAGCCGTTCCATGACTTCTGCGGTGTCGAATCCAACCCGATTCCGGTCAAGGCGCTGTTGCGTCGGATCGGCATCGGTCACGATCTGCGCCTGCCGCTGCTGCCGCTTTCTGCCGCACACGCGCCTGCCGCCGACCATCTCGCCGGCGATATCGCCGCCCTCGAAGCCCTTTCCAGCCACTGACCTTCCGTCTTGGTCTGATCCAGGAGATTCACATGCGCCAATCCGTTTCCGCCGTCCGCGTGCTGTCCTTCGCGCTCCTTGCCGTGGCCACCGCAGCCGGCACCACCGGTTGCTTCAAGCGTGGCGTCAAGGGCGACTACGCTCTGGCCCCGGAAGTGCGTCCGCTGGAAGTGCCGCCGGACCTGAACCTGCCGGCAGGCGCCGGCAACAACCAGGTGCCGACCCTGAGCTCGGCGACCAAGCCGGCCACCCCGGCCGCCGCTGCCCCCGCCGTCAGCGCCACCGGTTTCACCATTGCCGGCAGCAAGGATGAAGCCTTCGCCAAGGTCGGTACCGCGCTGGAAGGCGTGGAAGGCCTGACCATCGCTACCCGCGCGCAGCTGCTGGGTTCGTACGACGTGGCCTATGAAGGCAGCAACTTCCTGGTCCGCGTGGTCGCCGTCGACGCCGGTGCCTACATCTCCGCGGTCGACCCGCGTGGCCTGCCGGCCACCGCCGAAGCCCCGGTGAAGCTGATTGCCGCGCTGAAGGCCAAGCTGGCCCCGTAATGGCTGGTTGGGCGGGTGCGGACCCTGCTGGTTCGCACCTGCCGTGGTAGAGGCCGACCCTGGTCGGCGCCTTTGTGCCAACCAAGGTTGGCAGCTACCAGGGCCAGAACGGAAAAGGGCGCCTTGGGCGCCCTTTTCATTGCCTGCTGGTTCGCACCCGTCGTGGTAGGGGCCGACCTTGGTCGGCGCTTTTGTGCCAACCAAGGTTGGCAGCTACCAAGGCCAGAACGGAAAAGGGCGCCCTGGGCGCCCTTTTCATTGCCTGCTGGTTCGCACCTGCCGTGGTAGAGGCCGACCCTGGTCGGCGCCTTTGTGCCAACCAAGGTTGGCAGCTACCAGGGCCGGAACGGAAAAGGGCGCCCTGGGCGCCCTTTTCATTGCCTGCTGGTTCGCACCTGCCGTGGTAGAGGCCGACCTTGGTCGGCGCTTTTGTGCCAACCAAGGTTGGCAGCTACCACGGCCATGGTGCCTGCGCCTCAGCGCTCCAGCAACTTCAGCTTGTCCGGCTTGCCATCCCACTCACCGGCGTCGGCCGGCGGGTCCTTGCGCACGGTCAGCACCGGCCATTCCTTCGCCAGTTCTGCATTGAGGGCGACGAAACCTTCCTGGCCGGCGGGAACATCGTCTTCCGGGAAGATCGCGTTGACCGGGCACTCGGGTTCGCAGAGGGTGCAGTCAATGCACTCGTCCGGGTCGATCACCAGGAAGTTCGGGCCTTCGTGGAAGCAATCCACGGGACACACTTCCACGCAATCGGTGTGTTTGCACTTGATGCAGTTTTCGGTGACGACAAATGGCATGGGTAGAGGGCGAATCGCTTTCTGAACCTGCCAATTCTAGAACAGGTTGGCCCCCGGTGTCGGTTGCCGTGTGAAAGTGGGGCGGATGGGCGGCCCGAAGACCCATTTGGCGGCGTGCCCGCCCTGTGCGACGCTGCCAGGGCCGCCGGCCCGCTTCGGTCGGCCCCCTTCCTTGCAGGATCCTTCATGTCGCCAGTCCAGCCCGGTGCCGCCTCCAACGGCGGTGAGAACACTGCCTTCATCGTCCTGATCAGTTGCGCCGCCACCCTCGGCGGGTTCCTGTTCGGCTTCGATAGTGGCGTCATCAATGGCACCGTCGATGGCCTGCGCCAGGCCTTCAACTCCAGCGAGGCCGCGCTCGGCTTCGAGGTCGCCTCGATGCTGCTGGGGTGCGCGATCGGCGCGTTCGTGGCCGGTTGGCTTGGCGATCGGCTGGGACGTCGCGGCGTGCTGATCGTGGCGGCCGTGATGTTCCTGGTGTCGGCGCTGGGCGCCGGCGCTGCACATGCCTCCTGGTTGTTCGTCTGCGCACGCGTGCTCGGCGGGTTCGCTGTCGGTGCGGCCAGCGTGATGTCGCCGGCCTACATCGCCGAAGTCGCCTCTGCGCGCTATCGCGGCCGGCTGGCGACCGTGCAGCAGATGGCGATCATCTGCGGCCTGTTCGCAGCGTTCCTCAGCAACTATCTGCTGGCCCGGGCGGCGGGTGCGTCGACCGAGCCGCTCTGGCTGGGGCAGGAAGCCTGGCGCTGGATGTTCTGGATGCAGGCACTGCCGTCGCTGCTGTTCCTGCTGTTGTTGCTGGTGATCCCGGAAAGCCCGCGCTTCCTGGTGATGAAGGGCCGGCAGGCGCAGGCGAGGGCGGTGCTTGGCCGGTTGTACGGCGAACGTGCCGCGGTGAACAAGCAGGCCGAGATCGAAGCCAGCCTGTCCCAGGACCAGCACAAGCCGCGATTCGGCGACCTGATCAACAAGGCCACCGGCAAGCTGCGCCCCATCGTCTGGGTCGGCATCGGCCTGGCGATGTTCCAGCAGCTGGTCGGCATCAATGTGGTGTTCTATTACGGCGCGGTGCTGTGGCAGGCGGTGGGTTTCTCGGAAAGCGATGCGCTGCTGATCAACGTCCTGTCCGGTGCCCTGAGCATCGGCGCCTGCCTGCTGACGGTGGTGCTGATCGATCGCATCGGCCGCAAGCCGCTGCTGTGGGTCGGTTCGGTCGGCATGTCGGTGGCCCTGGTGCTGATGGTGGTGGCCTTCGCCAGCGGCAGCCTGGCCGAGGGGCGCCTGCAGCTGTCCGACGGCATGGGCCGGTTGGCGCTGGTAGCGGCCAACGTCTATGTGGTGTTCTTCAACATGTCGTGGGGCCCGGTGATGTGGGTGATGCTGGGCGAGATGTTCCCGAACCAGATCCGCGGCCCGGCGTTGGCCGTGGCGGGTGCGGCGCAGTGGACCTCGAATTTCGCGATCACCGTGACCTTCCCGATGCTGCTGGCCGGCATCGGCCTGGCCGGTGCGTACGGCATCTACACCGTCGCCGCGATCCTCTCGATCATCTTCGTCATCCGCTACGTGCGCGAGACCAAGGGCAAAGAGCTGGAGCAGATGGAAGGCTGATGGCTTGGCCTGAGTTTCAGCGCCTCCCTGTTCCGAGGGGAGGCGGCAGGCCAGCCGCTCCAGGACACGCCGTATACCCATCCATGGGGGCTCGATGGCGCCATCCATGGCGCCAACGGTCCTGGAGCAGCTGGCCTGCGGCCTCTCGACAGATCGCGGGTGGCGGACACACGCAAGCGCGTCCGGGCTGATCTGCTGCGGAGGAGCGAGGCTGTTCTTGATCTTGCCGCCGGCGCGGGAATTGTCAGGAGGGGGCGGGCCACCCTGTCCTGGACCGTTGGCGCCATGGATGGCGCCATCGAGCACCATGGATGGGCTTTTGCGTGTCCAGGACAGGGTGGCCCGCCCCCTCCCTCACAGGAACAAGGAGGCGCTCAAGCGACCAGCCCAGTCGGCGACACGAATCCGGAAAACAGAAAAGCCCGCACAAGGCGGGCTTTTTCGGTTCCTGCTGCGGCGACTGGTGCTCCCTAGGGGACTCGAACCCCTGTTTTAGCCTTGAGAGGGCCACGTCCTAACCACTAGACGAAGGGAGCAGTGTGTCGCTGCCGGTGCAGGAGCGCTAGTATATGCACCTCGATGCCATTGGGCAATCCCGAAACTTCAACCGGAAGCGCCAACATCATTTCCTCTGCTACATCACCGTTCAGCCTGCGCGTCATCCCGCGCGACCAGCACACGATCTCCCGCAAGGACATCAGCCCGAACGCTTTGCGCGTGCTTTATCGACTGCGCGATGCCGGCTTCGGCGCCTACCTTGTCGGCGGCGCGGTGCGCGATCTGCTGGTCAATGGCCAACCCAAGGATTTCGACGTGGCCACCGATGCCACGCCCGAACAGGTCAAGCAGTTGTTCCGCAACTGCCGCCTGATCGGCCGCCGTTTCCGCCTGGCCCATGTTGTGTTCGGCCGCGAGATCATCGAAGTCGCCACCTTCCGTGCCAACATCGATGACGGCAGCGGCGACCGCGAGATGGAAAACGGCATGCTCGTGCGCGACAACGTGTACGGCAGCATCGAAGACGACGCCATCCGCCGCGACTTCACCTGCAATGCCCTGTATTACGCCATCGAGGACTTCTCGGTGCGTGACTACACCGGCGGCTTCGAAGACGTGCAGGCACGCCTGATGAAGCTCATCGGCGACCCGGTGCAGCGTTACCAGGAAGACCCGGTGCGCATGCTGCGTGCGGTCCGCCTGGCGGCCAAGCTCGGCTTCCAGATCGAAGAGGGCACTGCCGCACCGATCCCGCAGCTGGCCGGCCTGCTCAACGAAGCCGCACCGGCGCGTCTGTTCGAGGAAGTCCTGAAGCTGTTCCTGTCCGGGCATGGCGTTGCCAGCTTCGAAGGACTGGAACGCTACGGCCTGTTCGACGTGCTGTTCCCGGAAAGCGCCAAGGCGCTGAAGTCGAACCGCACCGGCGCGCTGCGCCGCATGCTGGTCGAGGGCCTGGCCAACACCGATGCACGCGTGGCCAATGACGAGCCCGTGTCGCCGGCGTTCCTGTTCGCGCTGCTCCTGTGGCCGGCGTATTGCCGCGCACAGGCAACGCTGCTCAAGCAGGGCGTGGCACCGGAAGAGGCACAGCGTCGTGCCGCCGACCGTGTCACCGTGCAGCAGCTGAGCACCATTGCATTGCCGCGCCGTTTCTCGCTGCCGATGCAGGAGATTTGGCTGCTGCAGGCGCGCTTCAGTTCGCGCCAGCGCAAGCGCGTGATGCGCACGCTCAGCCACCCCCGTTTCCGTGCCGCCTTCGATTTCCTGGCCCTGCGCCAGGTGGCATCGGCAGAGCACGAAGCCGACGTCGCGTTCTGGCGCGAAGCGCAGGCGCAGTCCGGGCATGAGCTGGATTCGTCGCTGGATTCCCTGCACAGCGATGCCGGCGATGAGGAGGGTGGAGCGCCGCGCAAGCGTCGTCGTCGCCGTCGTCGTCCCGATGGCGCAGCTGCCGGTGCTGCCGAGTAATCCATGACCGGTGCCTGGATCGGGCTGGGCGCCAATCTTGGCGACGCAGCCAACACCGTCCGCGCGGCCATTGCCGCGCTGGACGAGCTGCCCGGAACCCGGCTGACGCAGGCCTCGCGGTTGTACGCGACGCCGGCATGGGGCAACCAGGACCAGCCACCGTTCGTCAACGCAGTGGCCTCGGTCGACACCGATCTGCCCGCCGTCGAGCTGCTGCAGGCCATGCTCGCGCTGGAGCAGCGCTTCGGCCGCGTACGCGACCCCGCCGTGCACTGGGGGCCGCGTGCGCTGGATCTGGACCTGCTGCTGTTCGGCGAGCAGGTGCTGGACCTGCCCGAGCTGAAGGTGCCGCATCCCTACCTGCACGAGCGTGCTTTCGTGTTGGTGCCATTGGCCGAAATCGCCGCCGATCTGGCCATTCCCGGCCACGGTCGCGTACGGGATGCAGTGATGCGGGTGGATGCCTGCGGGATCGCGCCGTTAGGGTGATAATGCCCGGGTTATCTCCCCCGGTTATCAGCACATGAGCACCCACGCAGACAGCAAGCCCTGGACCGTTCCCGCCCTGGCCGAGGCCAAGCGCAATGGCCAGAAGCTGGTCATGTTGACCGCCTACGACGCAGGCTTCGCCCGCACCTTCGATGCAAATGGCGTCGACCTGATCCTGATCGGCGATTCGCTGGGCATGGTCGTGCAGGGGCACGATTCGACCCTGCCGGTGACCGTCGCCGACATGGTCTATCACACCCGCGCAGTCGCCCGCGTGCTGCAGCGTGCGCTGCTGATCGCCGACCTGCCGTTCGGCGCCGATGCCACCCCGGAACGCGCGCTGGATGCTTCGCTGCAGCTGCTGCAGGCGGGTGCGGAGATGGTCAAGATCGAAGGCGCCGGCTTCAAGGTCGACATCATCCGCTACCTGGTCGAGCGCGAGATCCCGGTCTGTTCGCACCTGGGCCTGACCCCGCAGTCGGTGCTGCGCCTGGGTGGCTTCAAGATCCAGGGTCGTGGTGATGCCGCGCGCCAGCTGGTGGACGATGCCAAGGCCGTGGCTGAAGCCGGTGCCAGCATCATGGTGCTCGAATGCGTGCCGACCCCGGTTGCCGCCGCCGTCACCGCCGCGGTGCCGGTGCCGACCATCGGTATCGGTGCCGGTCCGCAGTGCGACGGCCAGGTGCTGGTGCTGCACGATTTCCTCGGCCTGGACAGCGGCCACCGTCGCCCGAAGTTCGTCAAGGACTTCCTGGCTGAAGGCGGTTCGGTGGCCGGCGCCACCCGTGCCTACGCCGATGCCGTGCGCGATGGCAGCTTCCCCGACGAAGAACACGCGTACGCCCAATGATCCAGACCTTCAACGAACTCGGTGCGCTGCGCGCGCAGATCGCGCAGTGGAAGGGCGAGGGCCTGCGCGTGGCGCTGGTGCCGACCATGGGCAACCTGCACGGCGGGCACCACGCGCTGGTCACCCTGGCAAAGCAGTACGCCGACAAGGTCGTGGCCAGCATCTTCGTGAACCCGACACAGTTCGGGCCGAACGAGGATTTCAGCCGCTATCCGCGCACCCCCGAAGCCGATGTGGCCGGGCTGGAGCAGGTGGGCTGCGATGCGGTGTGGCTGCCCAGCGTGGAAGCGATGTACCCGCTGGGCGTGGACAAGACCACGCAGATGCATGCGCCTGGCGTCAGCGAGGTGCTGGAAGGCGCCAGCCGCCCGGGCCATTTCGATGGCGTGTGCACGGTGGTGGCGCGGCTGTTCCTGCAGGTACAGCCGGATGTGGCCGTGTTCGGCCGCAAGGACTACCAGCAGCTGGCGGTCATCAAGCAGATGGTGGCCGAGCTGTCGTTCCCGATCCAGATCGTCGGTGCCGAGATCGTGCGTGATGAGGATGGCCTGGCCAAGAGCTCGCGCAACCAGTACCTCAGCGCCGAACAGCGCCCGCTCGCGACCACCCTCCACCGCACCCTGCTGGGCATGCGCGAAGGCTATGTGGCCGGGCACGCGCGTGAACGCATCGAGGCCGACGCCGTCGCTGCGCTGCAGGCAGCGGGCTTCCAGGTGGATTACGCGGTACTGCGCACTCCGGAGCTGGCCGAGCCGAGTTTCGATGGCGGCGGCCGCGTGGCCCTGATCGCCGCGCGCCTGGGCACCACCCGGTTGATCGACAACCTGGAGTTCTGAACCGCCCCGCGCGGTTGTGCAGGGCGCCCGCAGTGGGCGCCCGTGTTCGCCGGACAAGGATGACCTGCCGATATGACCTCGTTTCCAGCCAGCCCCGGCCGCCGCGCCGTGGCGGCGATCCTGGCGGTGTTCGCCGCCGCGCTGCTGCCTTCGCTGGTGATCGGTGGCCTGATTGCCGGTCTCAGTCTCGGCCAGGAAGTGGCCACGGCCGCGCTGGCGGCCGCATTGATGTTCGTGCTGGCCTTCGCCCACGCCGTGGCGGTGCTGCTGCCGATGGGCCTGATCCTGCTGTCTTCCGGCCGCCTGCGCTGGGTGTGGTTCGCGCTGGTCGGGGCAGGGCTGGGCGCGCTGGCCATGGCCACCTGTGCCTGGCCCGACGGCTCTGGCGGCGCTCTGATGAGCCCGCTGTCCTCTGCGGGCAACTTCGACTGGGCCAGCTATGCCTTCTCGGTACTGGTGGCCGCCGGATTCGGCCTGATGGCCGGACTGGCGTTCCATGCCGTGTTCCGGGCCGTGCTGGCCGGTGCCGCGGCGCCATCGCCGGGCGCGCAGCAGCGCACCGGCTGAACGGTCTTCAGCATCCTGCGGCCGCTACCTGACCGCTGCCGCGTGGGTGCTAGAATCCGCTCTTTCCTTTGCCGTTGCAGCGCCCCCATGCACCTGTCCCTGCTCAAGACCAAGATCCACCGCGCCACCGTCACCCATTCCGAGCTGAACTACGAAGGCTCCATCGCCATCGATGACAACCTGCTGGCTGCCACCGGCATCCGTGAGTTCGAGCAGGTGCACATCTGGGACGTGACCAACGGTGCGCGCTTCTCGACCTATGCGATCCGCGCCGAAGCCGGCAGCGGCGTCGTCTCGCTCAATGGTGGCGCCGCGCGCCACGTGCAGGTCGGTGACATCATCATCATTGCCGCCTTCGCCAGCATGACCGAGCAGGAAGCCGACAGCTTCAAGCCGAAGCTGGTGTACGTGGATGGCAACAACCAGATTTCCCACACCAACGACACGATCCCGACCCAGGCCGCATGACAACGAACAACGGATTCGACTCGCTGCATTCCCACGCCCAGCGCCTGAAGGGCGCAAGCATTCCCGGCCTGCTCGCCGCCGAACCCGGCCGTGTACAGGACCTGGCGCTGCGGGTCGGTCCGTTGTATGTCAACTTCGCCCGGCAGAAATACGATGCCGCAGCGTTGCAGGCGCTGTTGGCGCTGGCTGCCGAACGTGATGTCGGTGGTGCCATCACGCGCCTGTTCCGTGGCGAGCAGGTCAACCTGACCGAAGGCCGCGCTGCGCTGCATACCGCGTTGCGCGGTGATGTAGTCGATGCGCCGGTGGCGGCCGAGGCCTATGCCACCGCGCGCGGCATCCGCCAGCGCATGGGCGTGCTGGTGCGCGCGCTGGAAGACAGCGGCGTGACCGATGTGGTCAGCGTCGGCATTGGCGGTTCCGATCTCGGCCCGCGACTGGTCGCCGATGCGCTGCGCCCGGTCACAGGCGCACGCCTGCGCGTGCATTTCGTGTCGAACGTGGACGGCGCCGCCATGCAGCGCACGCTGGCCACGCTGGATCCGGCGAAGACCGCCGGCATCCTCATTTCCAAGACCTTTGGTACCCAGGAAACCCTGCTCAACGGCCAGATCCTGCATGACTGGCTGGGCGGCAGCGACCGTCTGTACGCGGTCAGCGCCAATCCGGAACGCGCCGCCAAGGCCTTCGCCATTGCCGCCGAGCGCGTGCTGCCGATGTGGGACTGGGTGGGCGGCCGCTATTCGCTGTGGTCGGCCGTCGGTTTCCCGATCGCACTGGCCATCGGCTTCGAGCGCTTCGAGCAGCTGCTGGAAGGTGCCGCGCAGATGGATGCGCATGCGCTGGACGCACCACTGGAGCGCAACCTGCCGGTGCTGCACGGCCTGACCGACATCTGGAACCGCAATCTGCTGGGCCACGCCACGCATGCGGTGATGACCTACGACCAGCGCCTGGCGCTGCTGCCGGCCTACCTGCAGCAGCTGGTGATGGAAAGCCTGGGCAAGCGCGTGCAGCGCGATGGCCAGCCGGTCACCACCGACACCGTGCCGGTGTGGTGGGGCGGTGCGGGCACCGATGTGCAGCACAGCTTCTTCCAGGCGCTGCACCAGGGCACCAGCATCATCCCGGCCGATTTCATCGGCTGCGTGCACAACGATGATCCGTATACGGTCAACCACCAGGCGCTGATGGCCAACCTGCTGGCGCAGACCGAAGCACTGGCCAACGGCCAGGGCAGCGACGATCCGCACCGCGATTACCCGGGCGGCCGCCCGAGCACGATGATCCTGCTCGACGCGCTCACCCCGCAGGCGCTGGGCGCCTTGATCGCGATGTACGAGCACGCGGTGTACGTGCAGTCGGTGATCTGGAACATCAACGCTTTCGACCAGTTCGGTGTCGAACTGGGCAAGCAGCTGGCCAGTGGCCTGCTGCCGGCCCTGCAGGGCGAGGATGTCCAGATCAATGATCCGCTGACCCGTGAGCTGCTGGCGCAGCTGAAGGGCTGAGCGCGGCGCGCCGGATGCGTGCGTCGATGCACTGGCGCGATCTCGTTCGACGAAGGCAGCCCGAGGTGTGGGCGGGTCTGCACCTGACCGTGCAGGCCCCCGTGCGCCCTGCGCTTGTGGTTTCGGTCTGCCCGCCGGACCGGATACGGGTGGGTACCGAGGAACGCCCCATGTTGTGGGCGAGGGTGGAGCCCGACTACTTCGGTGTGGACCTGCTTCGCAGCGCCTCCCCGGCCTCGCCGGCGATCATTCCACCGATCACGGCTGCCGAGGTGCGGGCGTTGCATTCGGATGATCCGGTGCGGACTGCCGCAGCGTGGGCACGTCATTTCGCACGGGCCCTTACCCGTTCGGATCGATCTCCGCTGGCCCAGGGCGAATGGCTGCTGCAGCCGACGCTGCATGGCCTGGAGCGTGCGCGGATGCCGCTCACGCTCGCGTCAGATGCGCTGGCCCGACCGGCGGTGGATACCTTGGACTGGTCGAGCGTGACGCACGGCGAATGCCTGCCTCCCGTCCTGCTGCGGGCACCGTCTCTGGCCACGGCTGGGCGGGTCAAGGCCTGGGCCAGGCAGGCCCGGGCAGGATCACTGCCACCGGTGCTGCTGATGTGGGTCAGTGGCCTGCAGGCACACGTGGTGCTGGACGGACACGACCGGCTGCAGGCAGCCGTGCAGGAGGGCGCCGATGTGCCGGTGCTGGTTCTGCTGCGTCATGGCGAGCGGTGCGTGGATGAGCAGGGCCTGGCGCGGGCTGACATCATCGTCGAGCGGTCTGGCGGCGCGGACATGACAGTCGAGGCCCGCAACCGACTGCTGCTCGATCTGTATAGCCCTGCGCGCGACGTCCTGCCCAGTCGGGCAGATCTGATGCGTGGTGGGGTGGATCAATGGATTGCAGAAGTGGACGCCGAGGCCAGGCAGGGCGAGGATGTCCAGATCAATGATCCGCTGACCCGTGAGCTGCTGGCGCAGCTGAAGGGCTGACGCGGGCGGGGAATGCCGCCGGGCATGGCCCGGCGCTACCCTTCGTCATGCCGGTAGCGCCGGGCCATGCCCGGCGAATACGACGACGCATCACCGGCTCGGATCGCGTTCCGGGCTCGGCCGCTTGGCCAGCTTGCGCTGCAGCGAACGCCGGTGCATGCCGAGCAGCCGCGCGGCCGCCGACACATTGCCGCCGGTTTCATGCATCGCCTGCTGAATGTGTTCCCACTGCAGGCGGCTGATCGGGGTCATCGCATCAGGCACTTCCATCTCGCCGTCATCGGCGGGGCCATCGTCTTCCTCGCCCAGCGCACGCAGGATCATCGGTACCGTCGATGGTTTCGGCAGGTAGTCGTCGGCGCCCAGCTTGATCGCCTCCACTGCGGTGGCGATGCTGGCATAGCCGGTCACCAGCAGGATCCGCATGTCTGCGCGCAGCGCGCGCAACGGCTGTATCAGGGCCAGGCCGGAATCGCTGCCCAGCTTCAGGTCGATCAACGCGAACGCCGGCGGATGCTGGCGGGCCAGTGCCAGCGCACTGGCCGCATCCTGTGCGGTCTGCGTCTCCAGCCCTTTGCGGGCCAGGCTGCGCTGCAGGGTGCGCAGGTAGAGTTCGTCGTCGTCGACCAGCAGGCCAAGGGTGGAAGCAGTCATGGTCATTCCTCGCGGGGGGCCAACGGCAGGCGGAAGCCGACGCGGCTACCGGCCCCTTGGGCCGGGCGCATCCACATCTCGCCGTCCAGGCGTTCGATGGTGGCATGGGACAGGGCAAGACCGACGCCCATGCCTTCACTCTTGCTGCTGCCGAACAGCTTGCCCGGCAGCACGGCGGCGCGGGCGTTGAAGCCGTGGCCGTAATCGCGCACTTCGCCGATCAGGTCGTCGCCTTCGATGCGCAGGCTGAGATCGACGCGCGGACGGCCGGCCTGCTCGCCGGCATCGGCAGCGTTGTTCAGCAGCACCATCAGCAGGTGGCCGACGCCCGGGTCCAGCGGCAGGCGCAGCGGTGCGTCGTCGTTGCGATGCAGGTCGATGGTCGGGCGCACCAGCCGCCATTGCTCCAGCACCTGCTGGGCCGTGGAGTGGGCGCGCCCGGGGCCGTCATTGGAGGCCGGGGCGGCCAGGGCCAGCACGCGCTCCCGGCACTGCACCAGCAGTTCGCGCAGGGTTTCCATGTCCTCGCGCACTTCCGGTTCTTCGCTGCGTTCGGCCACGTCGTCGGCGAGCAGGGTCATCGTCGCCAGAGGCGTGTTCAGTTCATGCGCCACCGAGGCTGCATGCGTGGCCAGGGCGACGATGCCCTCGTTGCGCGCGAAGCGTTCGCGCAGTGCCGACAGTTCCAGCTCGCGCTCGCGCAGCGCGATCGCCAG
This sequence comes from Stenotrophomonas sp. 1337, assembly GCF_031455455.1. Classification (NCBI taxonomy): domain Bacteria; kingdom Pseudomonadati; phylum Pseudomonadota; class Gammaproteobacteria; order Lysobacterales; family Lysobacteraceae; genus Stenotrophomonas; species Stenotrophomonas sp. 1337. The sequence continues at coordinate 79,499 of NZ_JAVDSR010000014.1, forward strand.
CCGGGTAGAGAAGATCAGTACGACCGCAGCGGACAGCAGGAAGGTGGCGATCACGCCCCAGCGATTGAGGTCCAGTGCGTTGAAATAGCCCGCCGGCAGCGGTTGCCCGAACAGTCCGCTGGCGGCGTAGCCCAGCAGGCAGGCGCTGGCCACGGCCAGTGCCCAGCGCAGGGGCAGGGCGAAGGCCGCCAGGGCGATCAGGATCAGGAACAGCGAGCCGAACGGATTGGCGATGCCGCCGCTCCAGCTGACCATCCAGGTGAGGATGATCACGTCCACCAGGATGTGGCCGAAGGCGGTCAGCGGCGCGGTATCGGCCGGCTCCGGGCGCAGCTGCGTATACAGGTTGAATACGGCGAGCACGGCCACGCCCGACCACAGCGGCAGTTGCGGCAAGGGCAGTCCCAGCACCCAGGTCGCAACCAGGATGGTGGCCGCCTGGCCAGCCACGGCCAACCAGCGCAGGCTGCACAGGGTTCGGAGAAACGGGGCGTCGGGACCGGTCATTCGCGCCCATCGTATGCGTTCGCGGGGACGGCTGCCTGCGACAATCGGCCGCAGCCGGACTGTGGCCTGAATGCGACACACCCGGAAGGTCGGGGCGGGCGTTAGAATGCCCGCATGCATGACGCCGTCACCCGCCCTACAGCCCCCTCCGATGCCACTTCCTGGCCCCGTCGCCTGACCCAAGCGGTCCAGATCGGTGGAGTCACCGTGGGCGGTGGCAAGCCGGTCGTGGTGCAGTCGATGACCAATACCGACACGTCCGATGTGGCGTCCAGCGTCAAGCAGGTCGCTGAGCTCTGGCGTGCCGGCTCGGAAATGGTGCGCCTGACCGTCAACACGGTCGAAGCGGCCGCGGCGATCCCGCGCATCGTCGACAAGCTGGCGATGATGGGCATCGACGTACCGCTGATCGGCGACTTCCACTACAACGGCCACCAGCTGCTGACGGCCGAGCCGGCCTGCGCCGAAGCACTGGCCAAGTACCGCATCAACCCGGGCAACGTAGGCTTCGGCAAGAAGAAGGACCTGCAGTTCGCGCAGCTGATCGAGTTCGCCATCCGCTACAACAAGCCGGTGCGCATCGGCGCCAACTGGGGCTCGCTGGACCAGGCCCTGGCGGCCAAGCTGATGGACGAGAACAACCACCGCGAACAGCCCTGGGACGCCGGCCGCGTGCTGCGCGAGGCGCTGATCCGTTCGGCACTGGATTCGGCCGAGCAGGCCGTCGAGCTGGGGTTGCCGCGCGATCGCATCATCCTGTCGGCCAAGGTCAGCGGCGTGCAGGAGCTGATCGCGGTCTACCGCGACCTGGCCCAGCGTTCGGACTTCGCCCTGCATCTGGGCCTGACCGAAGCCGGTATCGGCAGCAAGGGCATCGTCGCCTCGGCGGCGGCGCTCAGCGTGCTGCTGCAGGAAGGCATCGGCGACACCATCCGCATTTCGCTGACGCCCGAACCGGGCCAGTCGCGCACGCAGGAAGTGATCGTCGCCCAGGAACTGCTGCAGACCACCGGCCAGCGCGCCTTCACTCCGCTGGTCACGGCGTGCCCGGGCTGCGGCCGTACCACCTCGGAATTCTTCCAGGAGCTGGCCAAGGTGGTGCAGAACCACGTGCGCGAAAAGATGCCGCTGTGGAAGATCCAGCACCCGGGTGCGGAGAACATGACCCTGGCGGTGATGGGCTGCGTGGTCAACGGGCCGGGTGAGTCGCGGCATGCCAACATCGGCATCTCGCTGCCGGGCACCGGTGAAGCACCGTCGGCACCGGTGTTCGTCGATGGCGAGAAGAAGGTGACCCTGCGTGGCGAGAACATCGCCCAGGAATTTGTCGCCCTGATCGATGATTACGTTGAACGCACCTATGTCCGAAGCGCCGGGTAAGCCGACGATCCTCGCTGCACCGGAGCCCGCCTCCGGCTTCCGCCACTGGATGGCGCGCAATGCCTGGCGGCTGCTGCTGCTGTTTGCCGGCGTGCTGCTGCCGCTGGCCGGATTCGTCGCCCTGGCCGACGAGGTGCACGAGTTCGAATCCTTCCATTTCGATGCGCCGCTGCTGTGGCAGATGCACGGCCTGCATTCGCCGTGGCTGGACCATGTGTTCGTGCTGCTGTCGAAGCTGGGCTACGAGTGGTTCCTGATCCCGGCCGATGTGCTGATTGTCGGTGCACTGGCCTGGCACCGGCGTTGGCGTGAAGCGACCTTCGTGGCGGTGAGCTTCGTAGGGTCGGCGCTGCTCAACATGGGCAGCAAGCACTTCTTCCAGCGCGACCGGCCCAGCCTGTGGGAATCGATCGCGCCGGAATCCACGTTCAGTTTTCCCAGTGGCCACGCGATGGGCTCGATGACCCTGGCGGTCACCCTGGTGCTGCTGGCCTGGAACACCCGCTGGCGCTGGCCGGTACTGCTGCTGGCGCCGTCGTTCAGCCTGCTGGTAAGCGTTTCCCGGGTCTATCTGGGGGTGCATTACCCCTCCGACATCCTCGCCGGGTGGTGTGCCGCGCTGGTTTGGGTGGTAGGGTGCTATCTGGTCATGTTCAGCCGCCGTCATCCATGGCGACGGCACGGTTCGCCGCCAGCGACGGCCAGCGAAGCGATCACGCAAGGGGAGTGACGTGGATGCCCTCCCAAGGGCGTCTACCTGAGGGACGGGTTGTTTCGTTGTAACGGGTTCTGCAGGGCAAGGGGCACGATCAGTGCGTGAAGAATGTGATGCGCAAGGCAGAACGCCGGAATTGCGCAACATCCGCGCTTGCAGTGGTCAGGTGCTCCTGCCTAGGTTGACCCGTATTGGCCGCATTCGAAGAGGTACGTGAATGACGATTCGAGTCTACCTGGTGGATGACCATGCGTTGGTCCGCACCGGGATGAAAATGATACTGTCGAGTGAAACCGACATTGAAGTGGTGGGCGAGGCCGAAACGGGCGAAGACGCGCTGCCCGCGATCCGCCAGCTGCAACCGGACGTGGTGTTGTGTGATCTGCACCTGCCCGGCGTAAGCGGGATGGAAGTAACCGAGCGCATCGTTCGTGGCCACCGCAGCACGCGGGTGGTGATCGTGTCGGTGCTGGAAGACGGTCCGCTGCCCAAGCGCCTGCTCGAAGCCGGGGCTGCCGGTTACATCGGCAAGGGCTGCGATGCGCAGGAACTGCTGCGTGCGGTGCGCGACGTGGCCGCCGGACGACGTTACCTGGGCACGAGCATCGCGCAGAACCTGGCGTTGTCCACCGTGGAAGGCAACGGCTCGCCGTTCGACAACCTGTCGCCGCGTGAGCTGGAAGTGGCATTGCTGCTGACCCAGGGCCTGCGCCAGGAAGACATCGCCCGCCGTCTGAGCCTGAGCGCGAAGACGGTCAATACGCACAAGGCGCGGTTGTTCGAGAAGATGGGAATCCACGACAACATCGCGTTGGCGCGGATGGCCAGCCAGTACGGGCTGGTGGATCCGGCGCGGCCGCTGTAAGGATTTCAGCCAACGGCTGAGCCCCTCGCGGTGGTGCGACGGAGTTCGTGGGGTGGCCCTGCGGAGGGATCGCGCAGGGGACGCCGTGAATCCATCCCTGGAGGCTCGGGCGCGCCATCCATGGCGCTTACGCCCCTGCGCGATCCCTCCGCAGGGCCACGGACAGGTTCCGTGTGTCGCCACCGCGGAATGAAGAAGGGAACGGAAGGAGCGGGTCGCGCGCTTTGCGCGCTTGGGGGCGGATCCCTTTCCCGGCGGGAAAGGGCTCTCACCCCGCAGTGCGTCAGTGACCGCGTACGCGCTTGACGATCTTCGCGGCCTGCGCGGCGCTTTCGCGCACCTTGTCCCACTGGCCGGCGTCGATCCAGTTGCCCGGCACCATCCACGAGCCACCGATGCAGACCACGTTCTTCTGCTCCAGGTACTCGGCGGCGGTGTTCTCGGTGATGCCACCGGTCGGGCACAGCTTGAGGTCGGCGATCGGGCCGGCTACGCCCTTGATCATCGCCAGGCCGCCCACGGCCGTGGCCGGGAACAGCTTGCACACGCGGAAACCGCGCGCGTAGAGCGCCAGCAGTTCGGTCGGCGTCGCCGCACCCGGTACCACCGGCAGCGGTGCCGCAGCCAACGCATCGGCCAGCACCGGCGGCGTGCCCGGGGTCACCAGGAAATCGGCGCCCGCATCGATCGACTGCTGCATCTGCTCCACCGTCAGCACCGTACCGGCGCCGACCACCACATCCGGCAGCTCACGCTTGAGCATCGCCAGCGCTTCCATCGCCACCGGCGTACGCAGCGTCAGCTCGATCGCCGGCAATCCGCCTTCCAGCAGCGCCGCGCTGACCGCACGTGCCTGGTCCAGCGTATGAATCGTCACCACCGGCAGGATGCCGGCCGCATGCAACAGCTCCGCCGCCCGCACCTGATGTTGTTCGATACCCATAGCTCTGCTTCTGCCTTTGCTTTCGCTCTAGTTGTGCTTTCAATGATCACTTCGCGGCGTATCGGCGCCGGAAACTGTGATGCGGCGGAGGGCAGGGCGTCGCCAGGACCGTTCGCGCCATGGATGGCGCGATCGAGCCTACAGGGATGTATTTACGGCGTGTCCTGGCGACGGCCTGCCCTTCGCCGCCCCCTGGAAACCAACCGCCGCCACATACCCGCAACGCGCTTCAATCCCTCAGGCGTCCTTCGCCTCATGCGGCGCCGCCGCCGCAGCAGCATCGTGCCCCAGCTCATACTCCGCGTCGTAGTCCCACGGCCCACCGTCAGCCGCCGCCGGACCGCACGAAATCGAGATCGCGCCCTGATCGGCCGGACCCACCACGCGCCGGTTGATCGCGAACAGGTTGCGGCCCAGGTCATTGGCGGCCGGCGCCGTATTCGGCGCATGTGTACGCGCGGCCCATTCGGCTGCGTCCACCAGCACTTCAAGCGTGCCGGCCTCACCATCCAGGCGGATGATGTCGCCCTCGCGCACCTTGCCCAGCGGACCACCGCGTGCAGCTTCCGGCGTCACGTGGATGGCGGCGGGAATCTTGCCCGACGCACCGGACAGGCGACCATCGGTGACCAGCGCCACGCGCCGACCCTGGTTCTGCAGCAGGCCCAGCAGCGGCGCCAGCGAATGCAGTTCCGGCATGCCGTTCGCGCGCGGACCCTGGTAACGCACCACCGCCACGAAATGCTCGGGCAGCAGGCCGCCGGCGTGCAGCTTGTTCAGCACCTGCGGCGCATCAACTACCACGGCCGGCGCTTCGATGGTGCGGTACTGCGGCTTCACTGCCGACAGTTTGATCAGCGACTTGCCAAGGTTGCCGCGCAGCAGGCGCAGGCCGCCCTGGCTCTCGAACGGGTTGTCGACACCGCGCACCACTTCTTCATCGGCGCTGCGTTCCAGGCCCGGCAGGTACACCAGCTTGCCATCACGCAGCTGCGGCTCGCGCGCGTAGTCGGCCATGCCGCCACGGGCCACGCTGACCAGGTCACCATGCATCAGGCCGGCCTTGATCAGTTCACCGAACACGAACGCCGGGCCACCCGCTGCAGCGAAGCGGTTCACGTCGGCCTCGCCGTTCGGATAGACGCGCGCCAGCAGCGGGATCAGCTGCGACAGCTCGTCGAAGTCGTCCCAGGTCAGCACGATGCCGGCCGCACGTGCCACCGCGATCCAGTGGATGGTGTGGTTGGTCGAGCCGCCGGTGGCCATCAGCGCGATGATCGCGTTGATGATCGCGCGCTCGTCGATGATCCGGCCCAGCGGACGGAAGTCGTCGCCCAGCGCGGTGATGTCCAGTGCGCGCTCGGTGGCTTCGCGGGTCAGTGCATCGCGCAGCGCCGTGTCCGGATTGACGAACGATGCGCCCGGCAGCTGCACGCCCATCGCTTCCAGCAGCACCTGGTTGGAATTGGCGGTGCCGTAGAAGGTGCAGGTGCCTGCGCCGTGGTAGGACGCCGATTCGGCTTCCAGCAGTTCTTCGCGGGTGGCTTCGCCGGCGGCGTAGCGCTCGCGCACTTCGGCCTTCTGCTTGTTGGGAATGCCCGGCGTCATCGGGCCGGCCGGCACGAACACCGCCGGCAGATGGCCGAAGGCGAGGGCGCCGATCAGCAGGCCCGGCACGATCTTGTCGCACACACCGAGGTACACGGTGGTATCGAACATGTCGTGGCTGAGCCCGATCGCGGTGGCCTGGGCAATGACATCGCGCGAGAACAGCGACAGCTCCATGCCGCCACGGCCCTGGGTGACGCCGTCGCACATCGCCGGCACAGCGCCGGCCACCTGTGCCGTCGCGCCCAGTTCGCGGGCCACCGCACGGATCTGTTCGGGATAGGTCTCGAACGGCTGGTGCGCCGACAGCATGTCGTTGTAGGCGGTGATGATGCCCAGGTTGGCCGTCACGCCGCCGCGCAGGCGGCTCTTGTCGGTGCCGCCACAGGCGGCGAAACCGTGGGCGAGGTTGCCGCAGCTGAGGCGGCTGCGGAACGGGCCATCGCGCAGGGAGGCGTCGATCGCTGCCAGATAGGCGGCGCGCGAAGCGGCGCTGCGACGGATGACGCGCTCAGTGATGGCTTGCAGTTGCGGATGGAGGCTCATTGGCTACCGGCGTTCGAGGTGGCGAGAGGCTGGCGGCAGCAGGGCGCCGCCGCCGACATCAATCAGCCCAGTGGACGCGCAGGCGCGCGCCTTCCAGGTTGATCGCGTTGAGGATCGGATACTGCTGCGGGTCGTTGCTGTCCAATGCCTGGCGCAGCACCTGCAGCTTCTGCTTGCCGCGCAGCAGCAGCAGGCGCTGGCGGCACTGGGCCAGGCCGCGCGGGGTCAGGGTGATGCGCAGCGGCCACTGGTTGGCGCCGGGGCATCCGGTGGCATCCAGCGCGGCGTACGGCAGGGTGCTTTCCAGCGCGCGGGTCAGGTCCTTCGAGCCCGGGAACAGCGAGGCGGTATGGCCGTCGTTGCCCATGCCCAGTGCGACCAGGCTTGGCGCCTGGCTGTGCTGGGCCTGCAGGTTGGCGGTGTACACGCATTCGGGCAGCGGCTTGCCGATCCGCACCAGCGGATCGAAGTGCGCACCTTCGGCACGCGTGAGCAGGTTCTCGCGCACCAGCCATGCATTGCTGTCGCGATCCTGCGGCGACAACCAGCGCTCGTCGGCCAGGCTCACTTCAACGCGGTCCCAATGCACGTCCAGCTCGGCCAGCGCCTGGTATACCGGGGCCGGCGTAGTACCGCCGGACAGCAGGATGCGTGCGCGGCCCAGTTCGGTGATGTCGTGGTTGATCGCCTGGGCCATTTCGGCTGCAACCGCTTCGATCCAGCCATCGGCATCGCCGTGGTTGATGAAGTCGATACGGTCGTCCTGGAAGATGGGGGTCATGCGGCAACTCCTGGTGCGTCACGTTCGGCGTCGGCAGCATAGGCAGCGGCGCCCAGCAGTCCGGCGTGGGGATGCATCACGGCCAGCGACGGCACCCGCGCCATGATCGAAGAGAACCGGCCCTTGTGTTCGAAGCGCTGGCGGAAACCGGAGTGCTGCAATGAATCGAGCATCTTCGGAGTCAGCCCACCGGTCAGGAACACACCATCCCAGGCGCCCTGGGTCAGCACCAGATCACCGGCAATGGCGCCGAACACCGCGCAGAACACATCCACGGTACGCATCGCCTGTGGATCGCCGTGCAGGGCGCGGGCGGTCACGTCCACCGGTTGCAGTTGGCCCGGGTCGATACCCGCCATCTCGCAGATTGCGCGATGGATGTTGACCAGGCCGGGGCCGCAGATCAGCCGCTCGTTGGAGACGCGCCCGAACTGCTCGGACAGGATCTCCAGGATGCGGATCTCTTCCGGCGTTCCCGGCGGGAAGCTGACATGGCCGCCCTCGGTTTCCAGCGGGTAACAGCGGCCGTGGCGAAGGATCAGGCCGCCGACGCCGAGGCCGGTACCTGGGCCGATCACTGCGTAGTTGCGCGGCTGACCCGGCTTGCCCGGAACCCAGGCGGCACCGCCGACCTGGACGACGTCATCGGGTTGCAGCAGCGAAATCGCCATCGCCTGCGCGGCGAAGTCGTTGATCAGGTGCAGTTCGTTGAAACCAAGCATCGCGGCCGTGCGGCTGCGCGAGATCACCCACGGATGGTTGGTGATGCGGGCTTCGTCACCATCGACACGACCGGCGACTGCGAACACGCCACGGCTTGCGGTGGCGCCGATCTGCTCCAGATGGTGGCGCGCGGCATCACCCAGCGACGGGAACTCCGCCACGGCGTACTCGCGGATGCTCTCTTTCAGCAGCGGGGCGTCCTGCGAGGTGTCGGCAAGGGCGAAGCGGGCATTGGTGCCACCGATGTCGGCGACCAGCACGGGCTGCGAGCTGGCACTCATTCCGACGCTCCGCTATCTGGCGCATCCACGCCCTGCGGCAGGAAGTCGACCGCGTTGGCCGGGCCCCACTGGCCGGCAGGGTAGGGTTCCAGCGGCAGGTTGGCCGCCTTCCAGGCATCGGCAACGCTGTCGATCCAGGCCCAGGCGGCACGCACTTCGTCATCGCGCACGAACAGGGTGTGGTTGCCGTTGAAGGCGTCCAGGAACAGGCGCTCGTAGGCGATACGGCGATGCAGGCCGGTCGGCACCGACAGCTCCAGCTCCAGCGGCTGCAGTTCCAGCGCGCCCCATTCCGGCCCGGCCAGGCTGCTCATCAGGCCCAGTTCGATGTTCTCCTGCGGCTGCAGCTGGAACACCAGGCGGTTCGGTGCGGCCTGCGCACGCTGCGGACGCTCGAACAACCAATGCGTGACCGGCTTGAGTGTCACCACCACGCGGGTGGTGCGCTCGGGCAGGCGCTTGCCGGTGACCAGGTGGAACGGCACGCCGCTCCAGCGCCAGTTGTCGATGTGCGCGGTGACACCGGCGAAGGTCTCCACGTCGCTGCCTTCCGGCGGCTGGTAGGCCTGTGCGGGCTGGCCGTTGATGCTGCCGGCGGTATAGCGGCCGCGCACGCTGTCACGCGCGGCGTGCTTGGCATCCAGCGGGCGCAGTGCGCGCAGCACCTTGACCTTCTCATCGCGGATGCGGTCGGCTTCCAGCGACGCCGGCGGCTCCATCGCCACCATGCACAGCAGCTGCAGGATGTGGCTCTGTACCATGTCGCGCAGGGCGCCGGAGCGCGCGTAGTAGGCATCGCGGCCATCCACGCCTTCGCTTTCGGCGACCAGGATGTGCACCGATTCGATGTAATTGCGGTTCCACACCGCTTCCAGCAGCGTGTTGCCGAAGCGCAGCGCGATCAGGTTCTGTACCGCTGCCTTGCCCAGGTAGTGATCGAGGCGGAACACGCGGTCTTCGTCGATCCACTGGCCGATGGTGGTGATGATCTCCTCGGCGCTTTCGCTGTCGCTGCCGATCGGCTTCTCCAGCATCAGGCGCGCGGGTGCGGCCAGCGCGCCGCCCTTGGCCAGGCCCTCGCAGGTGGAGATGTACAGGCCCGGCGGGATCGCCAGGTAGCTCACGCAGCGGCGGTCGACCAGGTCGGACACGGCAGCGGCGACCGAGTCGACGTCGCGCAGGTCCACCGAGCGGTAGTCGATGCGGCGCAGCAGGGAGGCGATGTCCTCCTGGCTGGCCATCGGCATCGCCTGCTGCAGGCGCGGGCGCAGGATGTCATGGAAGGCTTCGGTGTCGTGGCCCGACAGGGCCAGCGCACGGATGCGGAAATCCTCCGGCAGCAGGCCGTCGCCGAGCAGGCGCAGCAGCGAAGGGAACAGGTAGCGCTGGGCCAGATCACCTGTGGCACCAAACAGGAAGAGTGTGTCGTGCATCGCTCGAGTTTCAGATCCGGGTGACATCGTTGTCAATCGCTTCATGGCTGGGTTCGGGGGACATCCGCGCAACTGCCTGTCCGAGGCTCATCTGGATCGGTTTTCCGGCTTGCCGGAGCACCGTTCCAATCGAAACCACTACAGCGGCAACCCTTCGTTCGGTCGACGATGCAGGTCGGCGCGCACCGACTGTCGGATAGTGCCACGTGAAAACGTTTACATGGCAGAATGGGCAACTGTATTCGATTGCAGTGGTCGCCGTCATGCGGCAACCGCGCAATCATCACTGCCATCGGGAGGGCCGAGGCAGTCCCAAAAGACAGCCCGGCGTCGGGCGGACTGGATGAGTGAAATGGCAAAAGTGCAGTTACAGGGTGTGCGCAAGGTCTACGACAACGGCCAGGTTGCAGTGAAGGACGCCACCTTCGAGGTCGCCGACGGCGAGTTGATGGTGCTGGTCGGTCCGTCGGGGTGTGGCAAGTCGACCCTGTTGCGGATGGTGGCCGGGCTGGAAGAGATCAGCGGCGGCACGTTGACCATCGGTGATCGCGTGGTCAACGACGTGGCGCCGAAGGATCGCGACATCGCGATGGTGTTCCAGAGTTACGCGCTGTATCCGCACATGACCGTGGCCGAGAACCTGGCCTTTGGCCTGAAGCTGCGCGGGCACGACAAGGCGACCATCGACAAGCGCATCAGCGAAGCCGCGCAGACGCTGGGGCTGACCGACATGATGGACAAGTTGCCCAAGGCGATGTCCGGTGGCCAGCGCCAGCGCGTTGCATTGGGCCGTGCGCTGGTGCGTGAGCCGGCGGTGTTCCTGTTGGACGAGCCGCTGTCCAACCTGGATGCCAAGCTGCGCCACAGCGTGCGCACCGAGATCGCGCAGCTGCACCGCAAGCTGGGCACCACCATGATCTACGTGACCCACGATCAGGTCGAGGCGATGACCCTGGGCCAGCGCATCGTGGTGCTGAAGGACGGCATCATCCAGCAGATCGATACGCCGATGGCGCTGTACGACCGCCCGGCCAACCTGTTCGTGGCCGGCTTCCTCGGCAGCCCGGCGATGAATGTGCTGCGCGGCACGCTGCAGGGCGACGCCGGTGGCGTGACCGTGGTCGATGGCCAGTGGCGTGCTCCGCTGGGGCAGGCGACGATCGATCCGGCGTGGCTGCAGAAGCCGATCGCCGTGGGCGTGCGTCCCGAGCACCTGCAGCCGGCAGGTAGCGAAGACACGCATGCGTTCACCGCGCGCATCGAAGGCATCGAGCCGGTCGGCAACGAGATCTTCGTCAACATGAGCAGCGGCCAGCACGCGCTGACCATGCGCGTGGCGCCGCAGTCGCTGCCGGGCGTGGGCGAGGACATCCGGGTGGCGATCCACCCGCAGGGCCTGCATTTCTTCAACCCGGAAACCGGCGAGCGCCTGTAACCGGTAGTGCCGGCCGCTGGCCGGCAACCTCAACCCGGCGTGGTTGCCGGCCAGTGGCCGGCACTACCCATCCGGTGCGGAACCAACATTCCGCACCCACCGTGATCCCCAGTAGATCCACGCCATGCGTGGATGACATGCGTGGATGAAATGCCCGGCGGGCGCCTCAGCGCGCCAGGCCGTCCAGCAGCGGCATCCGCTGCGCGACCGCGTTGCCCACCTGCAGTTCGCTGTCGCCGGTCTCCAGCGGCAGCACAGCCAGTGCCAGATCGCCGGCCACGCTGGCCAGGGTGCCGAGCGCGACCCCGTCCTGCTGCACGCCATCGCCTGCCTGCGCAGGTGCAGCGGTATGCAGCAGCTGCACCGCGCGCTTGGCCTTGCCGAGGAAATGGGTGCGCGCGACGATTTCCTGGCCGGGGTAGCAGCCCTTCTTCACGCTGTAGCCGTTGAGGCGGTCCAGACCCAGCTGCTGCGGGGTCCACACCTCGCGCTGGCTCTCTGCCAAGCGTGGCAGGCCAAAGCGCAGGTCGGCCTGGCGCCAGGCCAGGGCGAAGGCGGCATCTTCGGCTTCGTCGCTGGCCGGGAAGGCCTCGACCGGGCCGATGCGCAAAGTACGGGGAAGTGCGTCGCTGCCCAGATCCAGCTCCCAACCCTGACTGCCGACCAGCGCGATGGCGGCGCCAGCGGCGGCTTCCGGCGCAGTAAAGGCACCGGCCACGGCCAGGTCTGCATGCACCTGCAGTTTCACTTTGCGGCGGAACACGAAGCGCTGCAGTTGCGACGCAATCGCATCGGCATCACCGTCGGCGAGCACCAGCAGCACATGGTCATCGGCCAGCCGCAGCAGCTGGAACACCGCCAGGGTGCGGCCTTTGGCGCTCAGCCACGCGCTCCACTGCCAGTGCAGCAGGGGCAGGGCGGTCACGTCGCTGCTGAACTGGGCATGGGCAAAAGCCACTGCATCCACGCCCTGCAGGCTCAGCAATTGATGGCCGGGCAGGCGCGGATATGCGACGAAAGCAGGGGGAAGGTTGTCAGGCACGTGAACGAGGTCTAAAATTTGTGCGTTGCGAGACCCATCATGATAGGCCAAACAACCCCCACTCCCGACGCCGAAGCTGAAGCCCCGCTGGTTCCCCCGGTCCCTGTGCCCGTGGAACAACCAGAGGTGGAAGAAGAATTCGGTGGCCGCGGCGGACTTGATCCGGTGCGGTATGGCGATTGGGAAAAAAACGGACGCTGCATCGATTTTTGATCAGCATTGAGCCAACGCGGCCTTATGCCGCCCAGCCGAGACAACGAGCCCAGCGAATGGCGACCAGACAACGTCCCCTTTCTCCGCACCTTCAGGTGTATCGCTGGCAGATTCAGATGGCCACCTCGATCCTGCATCGAGCCACTGGCGTCTTTCTGTCTGTTGGTGCCCTCATCATCGCCGGAGGCCTGTTGGCTCTGATGATGGGGCCCGAATCCTGGAACTGCTTCACCGGCCATGCCGGGGCCTGGTATGGCCGCGTGTTCCTGTTCGCGTGGACATGGTCGTTCGCCTATCACCTGTGCAATGGCATCCGCCATATCGTGCAGGACTTCGCGATCGGATTCCGCATTGCCACCTTCATCCGCAGCAGCTGGATGTCGGTGATCGGCAGCCTGCTGATCACCTTGGCCGTGTGGGCCTATGTGCTGTTCGGAGGTGCCGCATGAGCAAGTTCCGTACCCCGTTGAAGGGCGTGCGCGGTCTCGGTTCGGCCAAGACCGGCACCGAGCACTTCGTGCATCAGCGCCTGACCGCCGCCGCGCTGGTGGTGCTGGGCATCTGGTTCCTGGTGTTCGTGCTGGGCCTGCTGGGCTCGGATTACGTGACCGCCACCGCCGCGATCGCCAAGCCGTGGAACGCCGTTCCGCTGATCGGCCTGCTGATCGCCATGTTCTGGCATGCCCAGCTCGGCCTGCAGGTCGTGCTGGAGGACTACATCCACGAATCGCTGCTGGCCCTGGTGCTGCAGACCGCGGTGAAGTTCGTTGCCGTGCTCGGCATGATCGTCAGTGTGTTTGCGGTGGGCCGCATCGCCCTCGGCGTTGCCTGAGCCCAGGCGCCAAGACAGGAATCCAGACTAGATGTCCGCTTACAAGATTACCGAACACAAGTACGACATGGTCGTGGTGGGCGCCGGCGGCGCCGGCCTGCGTGCCACGTTCGGCCTGGCCGCCAAGGGCCTGCAGACCGTGTGCCTGACCAAGGTCTTCCCGACCCGTTCGCACACCGTTGCCGCCCAGGGCGGTATCTCCGCCGCGCTCGGCAACATGGGCGAGGACGACTGGCGTTACCACTTCTTCGACACCATCAAGGGTTCGGACTGGCTGGGCGACCAGGACGCCATCGAGTACATGTGCCGTGAAGCGATTCCGGCGATCATCGAGCTCGAGCACTACGGGGTGCCGTTCAGCCGCACCGCCGAAGGCAAGATCTACCAGCGTCCGTTCGGTGGCATGACCACCCAGTACGGTGAAGGCCCGGCGGCGCAGCGTACCTGCGCGGCGGCCGACCGTACCGGCCACGCGATGCTGCACACGCTGTACCAGCAGTCGCTGAAGCACGATGCACGCTTCATGATCGAGTACTTCGCACTCGACCTGATCTTCGATGACGAAGGTGCCTGCCGTGGTGTGCTGGCGCTGGACATGTCCGACGGCACGCTGCACCTGTTCCGCGCCCAGGGCGTGGTGCTGGCCACCGGCGGCTACGGCCGCGCCTACTTCAGCGCCACCTCGGCGCACACCTGCACCGGCGACGGTGGCGGCCTGGCCATGCGCGCCGGCATCGCCATGCAGGACATGGAGTTCGTGCAGTTCCATCCGACCGGCATCTACGGCGCCGGCTGCCTGATCACCGAGGGTGTCCGCGGTGAAGGCGGCATCCTGCGCAACAGCAGCGGCGAGCGCTTCATGGAGCGTTACGCACCGCACTACAAGGACCTGGCTTCGCGCGACGTGGTCAGCCGTTCGATGACCATCGAGATCCGCGAAGGCCGTGGCGTTGGCGAGCACAAGGACCACATCCTGCTCGACCTGACCCACCTCGGCCCGGGCGTGATCGACGACAAGCTGCCGGGCATCGCCGAGAGCGCGCGCATCTTCGCCGGCGTCGACGTGCACAAGCAGCCGATCCCGGTGATTCCGACCGTGCACTACAACATGGGCGGCATCCCGACCAACTACCACGGTGAAGTGGTGCGCAAGGACGGCGAGAACCCCGATGCGGTCGTGCCGGGCCTGTACGCCATCGGCGAAGCGGCCTGCGTTTCGGTGCACGGTGCCAACCGCCTGGGTTCGAATTCGCTGCTGGACCTGGTGGTGTTCGGGCGTGCGGTGGCCAACCGTTGCGCGGCGACGATCACCCCGGGCGCGGCGCACAAGACCCTGCCGGCCGACGCCTGCGACAAGGCGCTGGGCCTGCTGGACAAGCTGCGTCACGCCAACGGCGATACCCCGACTTCGGTCATCCGCGATCGCATGCAGCGCACCATGCAGGCCGACGCGGCGGTCTTCCGTACCAGCCAGACGCTGAAGGAAGGCTGCGAGAAGATGGACAAGATCTTCGATTCGTTCCAGGACGTGAAGGTCTCCGACCGTTCGCTGGTCTGGAACTCGGACCTGATCGAGACCTACGAGCTGAACAACCTGCTGCTGAATGCAGTGGCGACGATCAACTCGGCCGAGCAGCGCAAGGAAAGCCGCGGCGCACACGCGCACGAGGACTTCCCGGACCGCGACGACGTCAATTGGCAGAAGCACACCCTGGTCAGCGTGGACGAGAAGGGCAAGTGCAGCTTCGACTACCGTCCGGTGCACATGTACACGTTGACTGATGACGTGTCCGTGGTGCCGCCGAAGCCGCGCGTGTACTGATCCGACCCCGCCTAACATGCAATCCGCGCCCTCGGGCGCGGGCCGCCTGAGCCAACGAGAGCAGCCATGGCCGAGTTTTCACTCCCCAAGAATTCCAAGATCACGAAGGGCAAGCACTTCCCCGCCAAGACCGGCGGCAAGAACGTGCGCACCTTCAAGATCTACCGCTGGAGTCCGGACGACGACAGCAATCCGCGCACCGACACCTATGACGTCGATCTGGACGCCTGCGGCCCGATGGTCCTGGACGCGCTGATCAAGATCAAGAACGAGATCGACCCGACCCTGACCTTCCGCCGCTCGTGCCGCGAAGGCATCTGTGGTTCGTGCGCGATGAACATCGACGGCACCAACACCCTGGCCTGCACCCGAGCCATCTCGGACTGCGGCAAGAAGGAAGTGCCGATCTACCCGCTGCCGCACATGAACGTGGTCAAGGATCTGGTTCCGGACCTGACCCACTTCTACGCGCAGTACGCCTCGATCAAGCCGTGGATCCGCACCCAGACCCCGGCACCGCCGGACCGTGAGCGCCTGCAGTCGCCGGAAGACCGCAAGAAGCTCGATGGCCTGTACGAGTGCATCCTGTGCGCGTGCTGCTCGACCAGCTGCCCGAGCTACTGGTGGAACGGCGAGCGTTACCTCGGCCCGGCGATCCTGCTGCAGGCCTACCGCTGGATCATCGATTCGCGCGACGAGGACACCGGTGCGCGCCTGGACGATCTGGAAGATCCGTTCAAGCTGTACCGCTGCCACACCATCATGAACTGCGCCCGGACCTGCCCGAAGGGCCTGAACCCGGCGCTGGCGATCGCCGAGATCAAGAAGCTGATGATGGAACGCCGCGCCTGATACGGTGCCGGGTGGTTGCATGACCCCAGCAGAGCCACGCCATGCGTGGCTTTGCTGTATCTGGAGAAACACAATGGATGAAGAAATCCTGCTGAAGAAGCTGCGCTGGCGCTGCCGTCGCGGCATGCGCGAACTGGACCAGTTGTTCGGTCGCTACCTGGACCGCGAATGGAGCAGTGCGCCGACCGAAGACCGCGAGGTTTTCCTGTTCCTGCTCGATTGCGAGGACGATAAGTTGTGGCGCTGGTTCATGGGCTACGAGGCCTGCCCGCATGCACACGCCGTCCCCCTCATGCACAGGATCCTTGCCCTCAAGCCTTGAGTGGCGCCCGTCGCGGCTGCAGGCCGGCGCCCAGCTGGCGGTACTGCTGGCCGCACCGTGGCTGCTGCATGCTTCGGATCTGCCATCCGCGCATCTGCTTCCGGCGTTGATCGGGGTCTGGGCGCTTGGCCTGGCTGAGCTGGCCTGGCGCCTGCGGCGGCGCCCTGTCGTGCTGCAGCTGCCGCCCCTGCCAGCGCTGCTGCGGCTGGACGGCGGCGATATTGCCGAGCCGCGGCTGGTGGTGCGCGGGCCCTGGCTGCTGCTGCACTGGCGCGAGGGCTGGCGTCGCAGGCGCCTGTTGTTCTGGCCGGACGTGCTTGATCGCGCACAACGACGTGAACTGCGACTGGCCGTGGCCGCACGAAGCGTTTCCCGTCGGCCCCGGTCGGTGGCACCATAGGCTGAATCGACTGGCGTGCCTGCATGTTCAAACCCATTCCCGTGGCCATTGGCCTGCGCTACCTGCGCGCCAAGCGCCGCAACGGCTTCATCTCCTTCATTTCGATGGCATCGATCCTGGGCATCGCGCTCGGGGTGACGGTGCTGATCACCACATTGGCGGTCATGAGCGGTTTCCAGAAGGAAATCCGCAGCCGCCTGCTGCAGATGACCGCGCACACCACCATCAGCCGCGACGGCGAACCGATGCCGGACTGGATGCGCGTGGTCGATGTGGCCAACAAGGATCCGCGCGTGGCCGGTGCTGCGCCGTATATCGAGATCCAGTCGATGATCAGCGGCCCGCGCGTGCAGGGTGCGATCATCCAGGGCATCGACCCGGCACTGGAGCCGAAGGTGTCGGTGATCGACAAGAAGGTCACCAAGGGCAGCTACGGCAGCCTGACCCCGGGCAGCTTCAACCTGTTGCTGGGCAAGGAACTGGCCGTCTGGCTGGGCGTGGACGTCGGTGACCAGGTGCTGGTGACCTTCGCGGAAGTGCAGGGCACGCCAGCGGGCGCGGTGCCGCGGATGAAGCGCTTCACCGTCAGCGGCATCTTCGAGGCCGGTTACAACGAGGTCGATCGCGGTGTGGGTTTTGCCAACATGAAAGACCTGGAGCGCGTACTGCGTTCCGATGGCGCCACCGGCGTGCGCCTGAAACTGCATGACATGGACCGCTCGCTGGAGGTGGGCGTGGACCTGGCGCAGAACCTCGGCGGTGCCTATCGGGTCAGCGACTGGACCCAGCAGAACGCCAACCTGTACCACTCGCTGCGCATGGAAAAAGTGGTGATGGGCATCCTGCTCTCGCTGATCATCGCCATGGGCGCGTTCAACCTGGTGTCCTCGCAGGTGATGCTGGTGACCGACAAGCAGGCCGACATCGCGATCCTGCGCACCCTCGGCCTGACCCCGGGCGGGGTGATGCAGGTGTTCATGGTGCAGGGCTCGCTGATCGGCATCTTCGGCACCCTTGCCGGCCTGATCGGCGGCATCACCCTGACCTTGAACCTGGAACGCATCCTCGGCGCCATCGAGTCGGTGTTCAACGTCAAGCTGCTGCCGGAGGATGTGTACTACATCACCGGCCTGCCGACCGACATGCAGACCAGCGACATCGTGGTGATCACCCTGGTCGCGCTGCTGATGAGCTTCCTGGCCACTCTGTATCCCGCCTGGCGGGCAGCACGCACCCAGCCGGCGGAGGCCCTGCGCTATGAATAAGGTCTTCAACCGCGGCGATGAAGTGATCCGTGCCGAAGGGCTGGGCAAGACCTACGCCGAAGGGCGCATGCAGACACCGGTGTTCGACGGGCTGGACCTGACGGTGACTGCAGGTGAGACGGTTGCGATCATCGGTGCCTCCGGTGCCGGCAAGAGCACGCTGCTGCACCTGCTGGGCGGGCTGGATACGCCCACTGCGGGCGAGGTATATGTCACCGGCCAGCGCATGTCGGCGCTGTCGGACACCTCGCGCGGCCTGCTGCGCAACCAGGCGCTGGGTTTCGTCTATCAGTTCCACCACCTGCTGCCGGAATTCACCGCGCTGGAAAACGTGATGATGCCGGTGATGCTGGCCGGTACCGCGGTGGCCGAGGCCAGCACGCGTGCGACTGCGCTGCTGGAATCGGTCGGCCTGGGTCATCGCCTGGACCACAAGCCCGGCGAACTGTCCGGCGGTGAACGCCAGCGCGCCGCGGTGGCGCGTGCATTGGTCAATCACCCGGCCTGCGTGCTGGGCGACGAGCCGACCGGCAACCTGGATGACCGCACTGCTGCGACCGTGTTCGAGCTGATGCTGGAGCTCAACCGTGCGCGGCATACCAGCCTGGTGCTGGTGACCCATGACCGCTCGCTGGCACGGCGTCTGGACCGGGTGCTGGAGCTGCGCGAAGGGCGCCTGCACGCGCTGGCCCACGCCGACGTCTGAGCGGCCGGCCAAGCGCCAACCAAGGTTGGCGACTACCGGATTCGATGCAGGGCCTGGTCGGCTGGGGGCCGCCGACCAACGGCTGAACCAGGCTGCCGGCCGTTGCGCCGGCACCACCCCGGCGGGTGCATGATCGGCACAGTTCCCCCGTGGAGATGGCCATGAAGACCCCACTGTTGATCGCCGGGCTGTGCCTGGCTCTGGCTGGCTGTGCCACCACCGGCCGCCTGGGCAGTGCCGAGAAGCTGGAGCTGTATCGTGCCCACGCCGGCGCACCGCAGAAGGACATGCAGTTCTTCGGCAGCCTCAATGGCTGGACCGAGCTGGGCGACAGTGCGCTGGCGGTCTGGACGCGTCCGAGCGAGGCCTACCTGCTGGAATTGAATGGTCCCTGCCAGGATCTGTCGTATGCGACCGCCATCGGCCTGACCAGCCGGATGAACCGCGTCTCGGCGCCGTTCGACAAGGTGCTGGTACGTGACCCGACCGCTGGCCCGCGCATGCCGTGCTTCATCAAGACCATACGCAAGCTCGACGTGAAGGCGCTACGCGCCTCCGAGCAGGAGCTGCGCCAGGCGCAGGTGCAGGAGCGCGAGGAATCCGCGAAATAGAGCGGTAGCGCCGGGCCATGCCCGGCGGATGGCTGGACGCCGGGCATGGCCCGGCGCTACCGGCAGGTCAGGCTTCCGGGGTGAACCCGGCGGGCTTCTCCGCGTCCTTCTCGAACAGGAACTTCACCAGTTCCGTCTCCAGGAAGGCGCGATGCTCCGGCTTTCGCGGGGAAAGGCGGTTCTCGTTGATCAGCATGGTCTGGTGTGCCAGCCATGCGGTCCACGCCGGCTTGCCGATGTGGTTGAACACACGCTGGCCCAGTTCCCCCGGGTAAGGCACGAAGTCCAGGCCCTCGGCATCGCGTTGTTCGTACTGGCAGAAGACGGTTCGGGGCATGGCACTCACTCGTGGTTGCGGGATTTTGCGGAAGTTCGCTTCGGGCTCTTGATGGGCGCGCCCTCAAGCAGTTTGCGGATGGGGGCAGGCAAGCCCAGTGCAGGCAGTTCGGCGGCGCCAACCCAGCGCAGCGTGGGTACTTCCACGCGCAGGCCGCGCACCTGCCGTGACAATACCTGCAGGTGCAGCTTGTAGTGGCTGAAGGTGTGCTGCAGCACTGGCAGTTCCTCGGCATCTTCCAGCGAACCATCGACGTGGACGTCGAACCAGTCCTGCAGCTCGCTGCCCGCTTCGGCCTGCGGAAGCGTCCACAACTGTGCCCAGATGCCGGTGTCCGGCCGCTTCTGCAGCAGTACGCGCTGCTGCTCGTCGCGCAGCAGCAGGGCCACCGCCTCGCGTTCGGGCAGTGTCTTGCTTGGCTTTGCGGTTGGCAGCTCGGCAGTGCGGCCTTCGCGACGTGCCACGCAATCGGCCTGCAGCGGACAGATCACGCAGGCCGGTCTGGACCGGCTGCAGACCGTGGCACCGAGGTCCATCTGCGCCTGGGTGTAGTCGGCCATGCGTCCAGCCGGCACCTGGGCGACCTGCGCTTCGGCGATGGCCCACAGCTGCTTTTCGATGGCGGGCAGGCCAGGGAAGCCTTCGACGCCGTGATAGCGGCTGAGCACGCGCTTGACGTTGCCATCGAGGATCGCGAACGGGTCGTTCCAGGCCTGGCTGAGGATCGCGCCGGCGGTGCTGCGGCCGATGCCGGGCAGGTCGTGCAGGGCATCGAAATCACGCGGCAGGTCGCCGCCGTGCTCGGCGACGCAGCGCTTGGCGGCCGCGTGCAGATTGCGTGCACGTGCGTAGTAGCCCAGGCCGGCCCACTGCGCCATCACCGCGTCGTTGCTGGCGGCGGCAAGGTCGGGCAGGGTGGGGAAGTGCTGCAGGAAACGGTGGAAGTACGGAATGACCGTGGCCACCTGGGTCTGCTGCAGCATGATCTCCGACAACCACACCCGGTACGGGCTGCGCGGATGCTGCCAGGGCAGGTCGTGGCGGCCGTGGCCGTCGAACCAGTGCAGCAGGCGGGCAACGAAGCCGTGCTCAGGGGCGGACGTGGCGCTGGCGTTCGGCTGGCGGGGCATCGGTACTCCAAAAGGCAGCCACCCATGGGGTGGCTCTACTACGGCAGCGGCCGGTCACCCATGGGGTGGCTCTACCGGGTTGCAGTAGAGCCACGCCATGCGTGGATGCGGACGCGTCAGGCAGTGCCCAGCGCTTCGGGCAACAGGGCGTCGACGAAGGCTTCCGGATCGAACACGCGCAGGTCTTCCGGGCGCTCGCCGATGCCAGCGAAACGGATCGGAATGCCGAACTCGCGGGCCAGCGCGAACACCACGCCGCCCTTGGCGGTACCGTCCAGCTTGGTCACCACCAGGCCGGTTACCTTGACCGCGGCATTGAACTGGCGCAGCTGCGAAAGCGCGTTCTGGCCGGTGGTACCGTCGATCACCATCAGCACTTCGTGCGGCGCGTTCTCGTCGATCTTGCCGAGCACGCGGCGGATCTTGCCCAGCTCGTTCATCAGCCCGGACTGGGTGTGCAGGCGGCCTGCGGTATCGGCGATCAGTACCGAAGTGCCGCGGGCCTTGCCGGCCTGCAGCGCATCGTAGGCCACCGAGGCGGCATCAGCGTTCTGCCCCTGCGCGACCACGGCCACGCCGTTGCGCTCGCCCCAGATCTGCAGCTGGGCGACGGCGGCGGCGCGGAAGGTATCGCCAGCGGCCAGCATCAGGCTGTGGCCCTCGTCCTTGAAACGCTTGGCCAGCTTGCCGATGGTGGTGGTCTTGCCGACGCCGTTGACGCCCACGGTCAGCACCACGAAGGGCTTGGCGTTGCGGTCGATGATCAGCGGCTTGGATACCGGCTGCAGGATCGCGATCAGGTCCGCGCGCAGTGCCGCCAGCAGGGCATTGGCATCGATGAACTCGCGCGCCTTCATGCGCTTGCGCAGGTCGGCGATCAGGTCGGTGGTGGCGGCAACGCCAACGTCGGCGGTCAGCAGCGCGGTCTCGATCTCGTCCAGCAGGTCGTCATCGAGCTTGGGGTTGCGCGAGAACAGGCCGCCGAAACTGCGGGCGAACGCACTGTTGCGCAGGCGCTCGCGCCAGCCGGGCTTGCCCGCCGCAGCAGCCGGGGCATCAACCAGTACCGGCAGGTCGGCGGCTGGGGCGGCTGGTTCCTGCGCCGGGATGACCGGGGCCAGCGGGGCGAGCACCGCGGCGGCGGCGGCCGCTTCGGCTTCGAAGTTCTCCGGCGCCAGCACGCGTGCGGGCGCGGCTTCGGGGATGGTTTCCTGCGCCGTCTGCAGTGGTGCTTGCGGGGCCGGCGCGGTTGACGTTGCGGGCGCAACGACCTCGGGCGTGGCAGCGGGCACAGGCGCTTCCACCATCGGCGGGGCTACCGGTGCGGCCGGGGCCTGCTCGGGTGGCGCGGCCGACGGGAATGCCGCCGCCAGCTCTTCAGCCGAGTAGTGCTGGGTCTTGGGCGCGTCCGGTGTGGCGGCGTCCTGGGGCTTCTTGCGGCGGAAAAAACTGAGCATTGGCAAAAGGCGCTGAAATCAGAGGGATATGCTACCACCCGGGCCTGTATGGCCGGCGTGGACTCAAGGTCGCAGCTACGCGGCCGTTAACCGGTCCGGAGGGCTGCGTTGGGTGGCCTGGGAGACCGCCGATGAACGATGTGACAGGTGTTGCGCTCAGCGGGATGCGTGCGGCCCAGCAGGGCGTGCAGGTGGCCGCGCACAATGTGGCCAACCTGGCGACCCCGGATGCGCCACGACTGCAACTGCAGCGCGATGCCGCAGCGCAGGGTGGGGTGGACACCCGCGTGACGTCCCATGGCGACACCGATCCGACCGCACCGCTGGGCGACCTGTTGGCTGCCAAGGCCGAGGTGGTGGCCTTCGCTGCCAATGCCGCGCTGATCCGCCGCGAGGACCAGATGCTGGGCTCGCTGCTGGATCGGCAGGCCTGATCGGACCGCATCTGGGACGGGTCTGATCCGACCTGCTCCGGGACGGGTCTGATCCGACCTGCTCTGGTAGGTGCCAACCTTGGTTGGCACGCTTTTGCAGTCAAGCCATGCTCGGCAGCTTTTCAAGCGCCAACCAAGGTTGGCATCTACCGGGGCAATGGCGGTGCCAACCGAGGTTGGCACCACCAGGCCGGGCGATCCCGGCATCGGTCAGGCCGACAGCTCCAGCAGCAGCTTGTTCAGACGGGCCACATAGGCACCCGGGTCCTTCAGGCTGTCGCCGGCGGCCAGTGCGGCCTGGTCGAACAGCACCCGGCCCAGGTCGTCGAAACGTGCGCCATCGGCTTCAGCATCCAGCTTGGCGATCAGCGGATGACCCGGGTTGATCTCCAGTACCGGCTTGCTGTCGGGTACCTTCTGGCCGCTGGCTTCCAGGATCTGGCGCATCTGCAGGCCCAGGTCCTGTTCGCCGATGGCCAGCACCGCCGGCGAATCGGTCAGGCGGTGCGACACGCGCACTTCGGCCACGTCATCGCCGAGCACGTTCTTCAGGCGCTCGACCAGGCCCTGCTTGTCCTTGGCTGCGGCTTCCTGCTCCTGCTTGTCCGCTTCGCTCTCCAGCGCGCCCAGGTCGAGGTCGCCGCGGGCGATGTCGACGAAGCCCTTGCCGTCGAAATCGGTCAGGTACCCCATCAGCCACTCGTCGATGCGATCGGTCAGCAGCAGGACTTCGATGCCCTTCTTGCGGAACACTTCCAGGTGCGGGCTGTTGCGCACCTGGCTGTAGCTCTCGCCGGTCAGGTAATAGATCTTGTCCTGGCCTTCGGCCATGCGGCCGATGTAGTCGGCCAACGAGACGGTCTGCGCATCGGCCTCGCCACGGGTGGAAGCGAAGCGCAGCAGGCCGGCGACCTTCTCACGGTTGTTGTAGTCCTCGGCCGGGCCCTCCTTCAGCACCTGGCCGAATTCCTTCCAGAACGTGGCGTACTGCTCGGGCTTGTCGCTGGACAGCTTCTCCAGCATGTCCAGCGAACGCTTGGTCAGCGCGGCCTTCATCGAATCGATGACCGGGCCGGACTGCAGGATCTCGCGCGAGACATTCAGCGACAGGTCGTTGGAATCGACCACGCCCTTGATGAAACGCAGGTACAGCGGCAGGAACTGCTCGGCCTGATCCATCACGAACACGCGCTGCACGTACAGCTTCAGGCCCTTGGGCGCATCGCGGTGGTACAGGTCGAACGGCGCGCGGCCCGGCACGTACAGCAGCGAGGTGTACTCCAGCTTGCCTTCGACCTTGTTGTGGCTCCACGCCAGCGGGTCGCTGTGGTCGTGGGCGACGTGCTTGTAGAACTCGGTGTACTCCGCATCGCTGATCTCGGTGCGCGGGCGGGTCCACAGCGCGCTGGCGCGGTTGACGGTTTCCCACTCGATCGCGGCGCCTTCTTCGCCGCCTTCCTTGGGCATCTGGATCGGCAGGCCGATGTGGTCGGAGTACTTCTTGAGGATGCTGCGCAGGCGCCAGCCGTCGGCGAAGTCGTGCTCGCCGTCCTTCAGGTGCAGGACGATGCGGGTGCCGCGCTCGGCCTTGTCGATGGTAGCGACATCGAAATCGCCTTCGCCACGCGAGGTCCAGCGCACGCCTTCATTGGCGGCCAGGCCTGCGCGGCGCGAAGTGACTTCCACTTCGTCGGCGACGATGAAGGCGCTGTAGAAGCCGACGCCGAACTGGCCGATCAGCTGCGAGTCCTTCTTCTGGTCGCCGGACAGCTGGCGCAGGAAGTCGCCGGTGCCGGACTTGGCGATGGTGCCGAGGTGGGTGATGGCATCGGCGCGGCTCATGCCGATGCCGTTGTCTTCGATGGTGATGGTGTGGGCGGCCGGATCGAAGCTGACGCGCACGCGCAGCTCGCTGTCGCCTTCCAGCAGCTCAGGCTGGGTCAGGGCTTCGAAGCGCAGCTTGTCGGCGGCGTCGGCGGCATTGGAGACCAGCTCGCGGAGGAAGATCTCCTTGTTGGAGTACAGCGAGTGGATCATCAGCTGCAGCAGCTGCTTGACTTCGGTCTGGAAGCCAAGGGTTTCGGTCTGGGTCGTCTCGGTCATCGGGTAGGGCTCCATGTGCGGTGCCGCGCAAGCGCGTGCGGCCTCGCCAAGGGGTAGGGGTGATTGTCCCGAAATCAAGGGGTTGGTCGGCCGGGCTGCGCCCGGCACCCGCCGAGGCCAAAGCAACAGCAACAGCAACAGCAACAGCTGGCTCTGGGTTGTCTGTTTGCTTGGCGGGGCGATGTGGGTTGGCAGGACACGCCGTAAACCCTTCCATGGGGGCTCGTAGGCGCCATCCATGGCGCCTGCGGTCCTGCCAACCCACACCGCCCCGCCTCTGACAGTTTCCGGTGGCGGAGCCGACGGCTGGCTTCCGATCTCATCAAACCCTTCGATATCTGACAGATGTTCATCCACGCATGGCGTGGATCTACTGCAGATCGCAGGAAACTGTCGAAGGCGGGGTGGGGGCGGGTGGGGGGGGGGGGGGGCCCCGGGGGGGGCGGCCCCGCCCCCCAGGGCCGGGTTTAGGGGGGCCCCCCCACCCGGCCCC
>NZ_JAVDSR010000015.1:0-101416 GCF_031455455.1 Stenotrophomonas sp. 1337
ATCCACGCCATGCGTGGATGCAGTTGCCGTTCAATGCATCCGGGGTATGCAGTAGATCCACGCCATGCGTGGATGCGGTTGCCGTTCAATGCACCCGGAAGATGCAGTAGATCCACGCCATGCGTGGATGCGGTTGCCGCTCACCCCACCTTGCGCAGGAATTCCTCGGCTTCCATCGGCCGCCCCAGGTGGTAACCCTGCAGCTGGTCGCAGCCCAGCTCGCTCAGGTAGTCGCGCTGGGCCTGGGTCTCCACGCCCTCGGCCACCACCTGCAGCTGCAGGGTACGGCCCAGCGCGATGATCGAGGACACGATGGCGGAATCTTCGTCATTGCGTTCAAGGTCATGCACGAACGCCCGGTCGATCTTCAGCTCGGTGGCCGGCATGCGCTTGAGGTACAGCAGGCTGGAATAGCCGGTACCGAAATCATCGATGGCGATGTGCACGCCCATCGCGGTCAGGTCGTTGAGGATCGCCAGGCTGGCCTCGACATCCTTCATCGCCGTGGTTTCGGTGATCTCCAGGGTCAGCCGCGCCGGGTCGATCCGGTGCCGCTGCAGGACCGAACGCACGCTTTCAAGCAGGGCCGGCGAGGCGAACTGCAGCGGAGACAGGTTCACCGCCATCGTCCAATGGCTGTGTCCGCCGTCATGCCAGGCGCGCAGCTGCGCGCACGCCTGGTCCAGCACCCAGTCGCCGATCGGCAGGATCAGGCCGCTGCGCTCGGCGATGGGAATGAACACGTCCGGCGCCAGCAGGCCCAGTTCCGGGTGCTGCCAGCGCAGCAGTGCCTCGGCGCCGGTGGCCGGTGCATCGGCCGCCGGGAATTTCGGCTGGTAGTGCAGCAGCAGCTCGTTGCGCGCGATCGCCTTGCGCAGGTCCTGCAGCAGCCGCAGCTGGCGGTTGGCGCTGAGCTGCATCGAGGGAATGAAGAAGGTGTAGCCGTTCCGGCCGGTTTCCTTGGTGTGGTACATCGCCGCATCGGCATGTGCCATCAACTCGCGTTCGTCGCTGGCATCGTCCGGATACAGGGCAATGCCCAGGCTGGCAGTGACCTGCAGCTCGGCCGCGTCCAGCACGAACGGTTCACCGGCCGCGGCAATCACCCGCTCGGCGACCACCGCCGCATCATCAGGTGCATCGATGGCCAGCACGATCACGAACTCGTCGCCGCCGAGGCGGGCGAGGGTGTCCTGCGGGCGCAGCTGCGCGCCCAGGCGCTGGGCCACCGCGACCAGCAGGCGGTCACCCAGCTGGTGGCCATAGGCATCGTTGACGGCCTTGAAGCCATCCAGGTCGCAGAACATCACCGCCACCGACTGCTGGCGGCGTTGCGCCTTCTCGATGGCCTGCTCGATGCGATCCTGCAGCAGCATGCGGTTCGGCAGCTGGGTCAGCGGGTCGTGCAGTGCGGCCTGGATCAGCTTGTCGTTGGCGTGCGCCAGGGAATCTGCCAGCAGGCCGGTGCGCACGCGCATCTGGCGGTCGAACAGCGAGGCCACCAGGGCGATGCCGAGCGTGGCCAGGGTGGTCACGATCACCAGCACTGCCAGCCAGCGGGGATCAATGCCGCCGCTGCCGATGGCGCCGCAGACGCTGCCTGGCGGGAAGCGCGCGGCGGCCATGCCGGTGTAGTGCATGCCGACGATGGCCAGGCCCATCACCAGCGACGCCAGCATCCGCAGGCGCACCGTGTTGCGCTGTTCCACGCGCAGCCGGAAGGCAATCCACAGCGCTGCACCGGCAGCAGCGATGGCCACTGCGATCGATGCGGCAAACCAGCCGGGGTGGTAATCGATACCGGGCTGCATGCGCATGGCGGCCATGCCCAGGTAGTGCATGGC
Organism: Stenotrophomonas sp. 1337; assembly: GCF_031455455.1. Taxonomy (NCBI): domain Bacteria; kingdom Pseudomonadati; phylum Pseudomonadota; class Gammaproteobacteria; order Lysobacterales; family Lysobacteraceae; genus Stenotrophomonas; species Stenotrophomonas sp. 1337. Next base: position 1,845 of record NZ_JAVDSR010000015.1, read on the forward strand.
GGCGATACCCAGTCCCATCAGCACCGCACCCGCGGCCAGCCGCTGCAACGGCAGGCTGGGGCGCGACACCAGCCACAGCGCATAGGCCGACGCGCCGATCGACACCGCCAGCGAATACAGGGTGATCGCCAGGTCGTAACCGACCGGAACCGGCAGCTTGAAGGCCAGCATCGCGATGAAGTGCATCGACCAGATGCCCAGGCCCATCGCGGCGGCACCGCCGGCCAGCCACCAGCGGGCGACCCGGCCCTGGGCCGTGGCCAGGCGGCCGGCCATATCCAGCGCGGTATACGATGCCAGCATGGCCACCAGCAACGAGATGGCGACCAGGCTCTGACTGTAACTACCAGTCATGTTGAATCCAGAGGAGAAGGGAGGGGCGCCCGCAAGGCGCACGCCCGCCACCGCTATCGGCACCGACGGGTGGGACTTGAGTGGTCGCAGCAGCTGCGACCCGGCTCGGCTATCCTGCCACGCTCGTTGCCCCTGCAGGAAATCTCCGATGGCCAAAGCCCGCACCGCGTATGTCTGCAATGAATGCGGCGCCGAATACAGCAAGTGGCAAGGCCAGTGCACCGAGTGCAATGCCTGGAACTCGCTGTCGGAAATCGTCCTTGAGAGCGCTGCGGCGGCCAAGGCGCCCGCGTCGCGCCGTGCCGGCTGGGCGGGCAAGATCGACCCGCCGAAGATCACCGCACTGAAGGACGTGGCGCAGACCGAACACAACCGGGTCAGCACCGGCATCGGTGAGTTCGACCGCGTGCTCGGCGGCGGCCTGGTCGAGGGCGCGGTGGTGCTGGTCGGTGGTGATCCGGGCATCGGCAAATCCACCCTGCTGCTGCAGGCGGTGGCGAAGATGGCTGCGGTCCTGCCGGTGCTCTACGTCACCGGTGAAGAATCACTGGCCCAGGTCGCCGGCCGCGCGCATCGGCTGGAGCTGCCGCTGGAGGGCGTCAACGCGCTGGCCGAGACCGGTGTCGAATCCATCCTGCAGCACGCCACCAAGAGTGGGCCGCGGCTGATCGTGGCCGATTCGGTACAGACCCTCTGGACCGAGACGCTGACCGCCGCGCCCGGTTCGGTCAGCCAGGTGCGCGAGAGTGCCGCACGGCTGGTGCGCTTCGCCAAGGAAACCGGAACCGCCGTGTTCCTGGTCGGCCATGTGACCAAGGAAGGCGGCATCGCCGGCCCGCGCGTGCTGGAGCACATGGTCGATGCCGTGCTGTATTTCGAAGGCGAGAGCGGCAGCCGCTTCCGCCTGCTGCGCGCGTTCAAGAACCGCTTTGGTGCGGTCAACGAACTGGGCGTGTTCGCGATGGGCGACAAAGGCCTGAAGGAGGTCTCCAATCCGTCGGCGATCTTCCTTTCCGGTGCCAGCACGCACCAGCCGGGCAGCTGCGTGATGGTTACCCGCGAGGGCACCCGGCCGCTGCTGGTGGAAGTGCAGGCGCTGGTCGACGCCTCGCCGCTGTCCAATCCGCGCCGCGTGGCGGTGGGGCTGGAGCAGAACCGCCTGGCCATGCTGCTGGCGGTGCTGCATCGGCATGGCGGCGTGCTGGTCGGCGACCAGGATGTGTTCGTCAACGTGGTCGGCGGCATCCGCGTGCAGGAGACCGCCGCCGACCTGCCGGTGCTGCTGGCGGTGCTGTCCTCGCTGCAGGACCGTCCGCTGGCCGAGAAGACCATCGCGTTCGGCGAAGTCGGCCTGTCCGGTGAAATCCGGCCGGTGCCCAACGGCGAGGACCGCCTGCGCGAGGCGGCGACCCACGGTTTCAAGCGCGCCATCGTGCCCAAGGCCAATGCCCCCAAGGGCGGCTCGGTGAAGGGCATGGAAGTGATCGCGGTCGAACGCCTGTCCGAGGCTATCGACGCGGCGTGACCGGGGTCGGGTCCGTGCTCGGACCTGCAGATGCGGCCGACGGCACAGCAGCGGTCAGCCAGCCTGTGCTAGTTTTCCCGGCTCGACGAAGGCGCCCCCTGGCGCCTTTCCGTGGCAAGGAGTAATCGTTTACATGCAGGACCCGATGTTCAGCACCCCCGCCGCCGAAATCCGCCGCGCCGGGGTCGATCTCAATGGACTGATGACGGTGCTGGGCAAGCACCTGTATTCCACGCCGATGGTGGCGCTGCGTGAGCTTGTGCAGAACGCGCACGATTCGATCATCCGTCGCCGTATCGAGCAGCCCGGCATCCAGAGTGTGTCGCGCATCGATGTGCAGGTCGATGTCGCCGCCGGCGTGCTGCGCATCACCGATACCGGTGCCGGCCTGACCCGGCAGGAAATCCACGATTACCTGGCCACGGTCGGTGTCGGTTACACCCGGGGCCTGCGCCAGGACGGCGAGGACGATGAAGGCCTGATCGGCATGTTCGGCCTGGGTTTCCTGTCGGCCTTCGTATTGGCGCGCCGTGTCAGCGTGCGCACCACCTCGTACCAGGCGCCGCAGCTGGGCCACCTGTACGTGTCCAGCAACGCCGAGCAGTACACCGTCAGCGAAGTGCCGGCGCGCGCGATCGGCACCGAGGTCGAGCTGGAGCTGCATCCGGACTTCCTGCCGCTGGCCAACGAAGCGCGCCTGCACGAGGTGCTGGGCCGCTACTGCGCGCTGCTGTCCGAGCCGATCTTCATCGGTGCGGCGGCCGCCGCGATCAATCCCGAACCGCCGCCGTGGCGCGGGCAGGGTGACGTCGCCCTGCATCCGGTGCAGGCACGCCGCCAGGCGCAGCAGTTCGCGGCCCGTTTCGAACACGATTTCGAGCCCATCGTGACGATGCCGCTGCAGCCCGATGGCAGCAGCGACGCCGTCGGCATGCTCTGGGTGCAGGACGGTGCCACCTACGGCACCAGCGACAACCGCAACCTGTCGGTGTTCGTGCGCGGCATGCTGCTGGACGACGATGCACGCGACCTGCTCCCGCCTTGGGCCGGTTTCATCGGCGGGGTGATCGAATCGTCGAAGCTGACCCCGACCGCCAGCCGCGAGGACCTGCAGCGCGATGACCACTATCGCGCCGTGCAGCACGCCCTGCTGGAAGCGCTGATCGATGGCCTGGCCGACGTCGCCCGGCAGCAGCCCGAAGCCTGGCGCCGCGTGCTCAGCCGCCACAATGAAGCCCTGCTGGGCGCGGCGCTGTGCGATGAGCGCCTGTTCGACCTGCTGCTGGAACACGTGCGGGTGCCGACTTCGCAGGGTGACCTGCCGGCCAGCGCGTTGCCGGCGCGCGGCGCAGTGCATGTGATCCTCGACAACGGTGGTGGCTTCGAGGAAATGCTGTTCCGCGCGATGGGCGTGCCGGTCGCGCATGGTCATCGCTACGCGGTGGTGCCGTTCCTGCGCCGCTGGGCCCAGGCCAAGGGCCTGCGCCTGGTCGAACTGGGTACCGAGCAGGGCAACCGCGCACTGTTCCGCACCGACGACAGCCTTGACGATACGCAGTTGGCCTGGCTGCGCGAACACCTGGGCGACGGCGAACAGCTGCTGCCGGCGCGGTTCAGCCCCGAGGCGTTGCCGGTGGTGGTGGTGCCCGACCGCGAGGCCGAACTGAAGCAGCGCCTGGAAGACGACGAGAACGACAAGCGCGTATCGATGGCGGCACTGCGGCTGGCGCGCCAGTTCACCGCGCGCATCGAGGCGCGTGCGCCGTCGCGGCTGTACCTCAACCTGGACAATCCAGCGGTGCAGGCGTTGCTGCAGGCCCAGCGCGAGGGCCACCCGCAGGCCGGGGCGGCAGCGCGCCTGCTGCGCTCGCTGAAGATCATCGTGTCCGCACAGGGCCGGCCGCTGCAGCAGAGCGCGGCGACGCCGGGCCCCGATCTCAATGGTGCATTTACCGACATTGCCGGTGCCCTGCAGCAGATGCTGCGCTGAGCACCGCTACTCCCTCTCATCCAGCCTTCGCTAGACAGGAGCATTACCCCCATGGATATCTGGAACTGGGTCGAAAAACTGCAGGAAGACCTGCGCCAGGCAGGCCAGGCGCAGAACGCCCACCTGCTGACCCGCCTTGCCGATGAAGTCAGTGAACTGCAGGTCGACCGCGTCGATGCACTGCTGCCCGAAGCGCGCGCGCTGGGCAAGGCGCTGGACAACCCCTGGGTCGACGTCTATGTCGGCCATTGGGCGCTGCGCAACCGCGTCGGCAACCGCGTGGAAGGTGAAAGCGCGCTGGGAGAGTCGGTGGCGCTGTTCGAGCGCGCACACCGTGCCGATACCCTGGACTGCCCGCAGTCGATCTGCGTCACCCAGGATCTTGCCGCCTGCTACGGCAACATCGATGGTCCGGGCTGGGTGCCCGAACGCATCGAGGTCTGCGACGAGACGCTGGGCCGCATCGACCCGAGCTGGGCCTGCTTCCAGTGCCTGAGCTGCGAGAAGGCCGACGCGCTGCTGGACGACGGCCGCGGCCAGGACGCGCTGGATTACCTGCAGGTGCAGGCGGCGGCGATCCAGGCGCGCGGCAAGGAAGTGTTCGACAGCTTCCCTGAAATGCAGATCAAGATCCTGCTGGCCAGCGGCCGTGCGCAGGAAGCGCTGGCGCTGATCGAGAAGCGCGAAGCCGAAGTGGCCGCTGCGGGCGAATACGAGCCTGCCAACTGCACGGTGCCGCGCCGGCTGTCCAAGGCCTGGGCACTGGCCCAGCTGGGGCGCGATGAAGAGGCGCTGCAGCAGCTGGTGCCATGGAGCGAGCTGACGCCGAATCACTGGCGGTTGTGGGCCAATACCGCTTCGACACTGTGCAGCCGCGATGCCGCCCGCAACACCTGGGATCTGGGAACGCGCTTCAACACGATCATCGAGCACTTCGCCGCTGTCGGCGCGCATCGCCTGGTGATCGAGATCGCCGCGTTGAGCCTGGAGCTGGCCCTGCAGCGCGGTGCACGCTGGGTGGCGCAGCGCCAGCTGGGTCTGGCCCGCACCCATCTGGCGCAGCTGCGGCAGGACCGCGGCGCTGCCGCGCTGGTGGCCGGTCTGGCGGCACGCATCGAAGCGCTGCCGCAGATGGCGCCGCTGCCGGTGCCTGCCGCTGAGCTGCTGGCGTGGCTGGAAGCGCAGGGCGAACAGAACCAGTCGCGCGATCCCGAGCGCGAAGCGCAGTGGCTGCTGCAGGCGCACGCCGAGCGGCCGGACGACGGCGCGCTGGCCGAGGTCGCCGCCTCGGCGCTGCATGCCTGTGGCGCGAAGAGCGAAGCGCAGGCGCTGCTGTGGGACTTCGTGCGCGGCCACGCGCAGGAAGACGGCGCGGCGGCCTACACGCTGATGCGTTGGCTGGCCGAGCAGGGCGATGATGATGGCCTGCGCAGGCTGGCCGCGACCTACCGCGACAGCGTGCCGGTGTTCGCGCACTGGTGCGAGGTGCAGCGTGCACGGCGCGCGTCCGACTGGCCTGCACTGGAACAGGCCGCGCTGGCATTGCTGGCGTTGTCGCCAGGCTCGAACGGCGCACGCGGGACGCTTGCCCGCATGTACATGGAGACCGGCCGCTTCAGCGAAGCGCAGGCCTGCTATGCGCAGCTGGTGGAACTGCTGGAAGAGCCCAGTGCCGCGCATTGGGACCATATGAGTGCGGCCAGTGCGGCGCGCGACTGGGATGCGGTGCGCCGCTCGGCGGCAGCGATCGGCATGGAACTGTCCAGCCAGCAGGGCGTGGTCGAAGAGCCCTGGGGCTGGGTGATCATCCGCAGCGAAGAAGGCGGCGAGCCGATGGAGTACTACGCCCGCCGCAGCGGCCCGGTGACCGCGCGCATCGTCGAGAACGCACCGGCCAACCGCGCGCAGCAGGTGGGAGACTGGGTGGTGTTCGACGCCGGCCTGGTACACCCCGCACCAGAGGACGAAGCGGAGCGCGAGCACTTCATTCCGACCTATGCACAGGTGCATGTGCTGGAGCGGGGTGGTTTCGCGCGCAGCTGGCTGGTCGACGGCGCGCATCCGGGCGAGGAGGCATGGAACGCTTTCGTGGAGGCAGCCGAGGCACAGGGCTGGAAGGTGTGGTCGCACAGCCGTGCGGACTACACCGTGACCGATCCGGACGCGGAAGACGGGACGTTGCCGGGCCTGTTGTTCACCGTCGCCCAACCGCAGGACCATGCGCCGCTGGCGCTGCACCGCTTCCTGCAGCAGGCCACGGCGGATTGGGCACATCCACACTGCTGGCTGCGCCTGGCCGAGGCCTGCGACCAGGACCGCCAGCCGCATCTGGACGCGATCGAACGGTACGGGTTGTAATCCCTGCCGCGCTGCGCGTTCGCCGGGCATGGCCCGGCGCTACCGGGCAACACGCATGGGTAGCGCCGGCCATGCCCGGCGTCCTTCCACCGTCAAGGAACTGGATATGCGAAAGACAGGGATGTGGGTGATCATCGGCCTGCTGCTGGCCCCCACCGTGCAGGCCGCGCCGGCCTGCCAGCAACCGGCTGACGTGGCGCGGGCCTTCTTCGAAGCGACCACCGGCAAGGGCGACCTGCTGGAGCCGCCGCAGGCACTGGTCAGTGCGGCGTTTGCCAAGGCGCTGCACGGCGAGCGTGCCTGCCAGGTGCGCGAAGAGGGCATCTGCACGCTCGATTCCGATCCGTGGCTGGACGCGCAGGACGGGGAGATCGACAGCCCGGTGCGCTACAGCTGGAAGCAGGCCTCGGCCACGGCCGGCCAGGTCGAAATGCGCTATCCGGTCTGGGGCAAGGCCTATGTGACCCGCGTGCCGATGGTGCGCAAAGGGGAGGGCTGCTGGCAGGTCGACGACATCCTCACCAACAGTGGTCGCTCGGTGCGCAGGATCCTGGCCCAACCGCTGCCTTGAGCATCCGGGGCATCCACGCATGGCGTGGATCTACCGTGCTCCGATTGCCGGCCGGCGGCCGGCACGACCAGGTGATGTTGGGGTGGGTGCCGGCCGCTGGCCGGCACGCCTCTAGCGCGAATGCCCGAACACCAGCTCGATCACGAACTGGCTGCCGAAGAACGCCAGCAGCAGCAACAGCATCGCCGTCAGCGTCCAATGCACGGCCTTCGTGCCGCGCCAGCCATAGCGGCGGCGGCCGATCAGCAGCACGCCGAACACGATCCACGACAGCACGCTCAGCACCGTCTTGTGCACCAGCTTCTGCGCCAGCAGGTCGTCGACGAACAGCACGCCGGTAACCAGGGTCAGGGTCAGCAGGGCGAAGCCGACGGTGATCACCCTGAACAGCAGCGATTCCAGATCGGCCATCGGCGGCAGCGCACGCAGCCACGGACGGAATTCACGGCGCCGCAGCGCACGCTCCTGCAGCCACAGCATGATCGCCAGCAGCGCGGCGATGCTCAGCGTGGCGTAGGCCAGCAGTGCCAGCCAGGCGTGGCTGGCCAGGCGCCAGCCCAGCACCTTGCTCGGTTCATGGCCGTAGCCGTGGTAGACCACCAGCAGCAGCGCGGCCAGCGGGAACACCACTACGCCCAGAGTGGACATGCGCCCGCGCGCGCCCACCAGCGAGGTCAGCCAGGCCATTCCCAGGCCGACCAGCGACAACGCGGCGAAGAAGTGCATGTCCGGGCCGCCGGTCGTGCGCATCGCCACCAGCACGTGATAACCGCCATGCAGCAGCATCGCCGGCAGCGCAGGCCACAGCCAGGCGGGCGAGGTCACCCCGTCGTTGCGACCAAGGGCGCGCACCAGCAGGGCGCTGGCGGCCAGGTAGAGCAGGACGGCGATGAGAACGATTGTCATCGTTGAAGTTTCGCATACCCCCGCGGTGCTGGCGACGGGCGTGGCGTCGCAGTCCGGGGAGCGCGATGGACCCGTTATACTGTGGGCCTTATTGTCCCCCGCTTTCAGACAGGTTGCGCCGCATGTTCGAGTCCCTGACCCAGCGCCTTTCCGGCACCATCGAGCGCCTGCGCGGCCGTGGCCGCCTGACCGAAGAGAACATCCGCGAGGCGACCCGCGAGGTCCGCATCGCGCTGCTTGAAGCCGACGTCGCGCTGCCGGTGGTGCAGGCCCTGATCGAACGCATCAAGGTGCGTGCGGTCGGCCAGGAAGTGCTGAAGTCGCTGACCCCGGGCCAGGCCCTGATCAAGGTCGTGCGCGACGAGCTGACCGCGGTGATGGGCGCCGAAGCCAGCGACCTGAACCTCAACGTTCCCGCGCCGGCCATCATCCTGATGGCGGGCCTGCAGGGCGCCGGCAAGACCACCACGGTCGGCAAGCTGGCCAAGCACCTGAAGGAAAAGCGCAAGAAGAAGGTGATGGTGGTCTCGGCCGACGTCTACCGTCCGGCGGCGATCGAGCAGCTGAAGACGCTGGCCGACCAGGTGGGCGTGCTGTTCTTCCCGTCCAGCGCCGAGCAGAAGCCGGAGGCCATCGTCCGCGCCGCCATCGATGACGCGCGCAAGTCGTTCGTCGACGTGCTGCTGGTCGATACCGCCGGCCGCCTGGCCATCGACGAAGCGATGATGGCCGAGATCAAGGCCCTGCACGCTGCGGTCAACCCGGCTGAAACGCTGTTCGTGGTCGATGCCATGACCGGCCAGGACGCGGCCAATACCGCCAAGGCCTTCGGTGATGCGCTGCCGCTGACCGGCGTTGTCCTGACCAAGACCGACGGTGACGCCCGTGGCGGCGCCGCGCTGAGTGTGCGCTACATCACCGGCAAGCCGATCAAGTTCGTCGGTGTCAGCGAAAAGCCGGAAGGCCTGGACGTGTTCCACCCGGACCGTATCGCCAGCCGCATCCTCGACATGGGCGACGTGCTGTCGCTGGTCGAGCAGGTCGAGCAGCAGGTCGACAAGGACAAGGCGCAGAAGCTGGCCGAGAAGGTCGCCAAGGGCAAGAAGTTCGATCTGAACGACATGCGCGACCAGCTCGAGCAGATGCAGAACATGGGCGGCATCGGCGGCCTGATGGACAAGCTGCCGGGCCTGGGCCAGATTCCCGAGCACCTCAAGCAGCAGGTCAGCCAGGGCAAGGAAGTGCCGCGCATGATCGCCATCATCGGCTCGATGACCAAGAAGGAACGGCGCAACCCGAACCTGCTCAATGGCTCGCGTCGCGCCCGCATCGCCAAGGGCTCGGGCGTGACCCCGGCCGACGTCAACAAGCTCATGAAGCAGTACATGCAGATGGAAAAGATGATGAGCAAGATGGCCGGTGGCGGCATGAAGGGCATGATGCGCAGCATGAAGGGCATGATGGGCGCCATGGGCGGCCGTGGCATGCCGTTCCGCTGAGCGCGCGCTGTATCGAACGCTTGAACAACCCGCGGAATCAATCAAAGGAATGTGCATGAACAAGTCGATCGTGGTGATGGCGCTGGCCCTAGGCCTGGTTGCCTGCAAGGACGACACCTCCGTGTCGCAGAAGGCCGGTAGTGCCATCAGTGGTACCGCTGCCGATTTCGTCGCCGGGCTGGGCGAGGGCGTGGACAAGCGCATGAACGTGACGCTGCAGGCCGATCCGGGCCTGGCCGCGCAGGGTCTCACCGTCACCCTCGGCAAGAGCCGTGGCATGGGCTCCAAGGACGCGGCGGTGTACGTGGTGGCCGACAAGGCGTTCAAGGGCAAGCTGGTGGCGCGTGCGCTGGATGCCGAGGGCACCGAGATCGGTCGCGCCAGCGCCGAGGAAGAGTTTGCCGCTGATGACGCGCGCTATGTGACGTTCAAGTTCAACGAAGAAATGGACAGCCAGCTGGTCCGCACCTACGCGGTGTCTGCACGCTGAGCCGGGCGGGAGCGGATCGCCCGCGGCGACGCTCCCGTCCACAGTGTCTGGCGTATGCTGGCAGCGACTCCTCCCACAGGTGCGTCGCGTGAACCTTTCGCCGATTCTCGAACGCGCCGACGATTTCTGTCGGCGTTTTTCATTGCAGCTGCCGATCCTGCTGGCACCGATGGCCGGTGCCTGTCCGGTTCCGCTTTCCGCCGCGCTGGCCAACGCCGGCAGCATGGGCGCGATGGGGGCCGTGTTGTCGCCGGCGGCGGATATCGGTCGCTGGATGCAGGACTTCCGTGCAGCGTCCAGCGGGCCGGCGCAGGTGAACCTGTGGTTGCCCGATCCCGCGCCGGTGCGCGATGTGGCCGCCGAGGCCGCCACGCGTGCGTTCCTGGGCCGGTGGGGGCCGGAGGTTGCGGCCAGCGCAGCGGATGCCACGCCTGCCGATTTCGAGGAGCAGTTCAGGGCGCTGCTGGCGGCACGGCCGGCGGTGGCCTCGACCATCATGGGCGTGCTGTCGCCGCGTCATGTGCAGCAGTTGAAGGATGCGGGCATCGCCTGGATTGCCTGCGCTACGACGCTGGCCGAAGCGCGCGCTGCGCAGGACGCGGGTGCTGACGCGGTGGTCGCACAGGGCGCCGAAGCCGGCGGCCATCGCGGCGCCTTCGATCCGATGCGTGCAGAGCAGCAGCTGGTCGGCCTGTTCGCACTGCTGCCGCGGCTGGCGGACAACCTGGATATTCCGGTGATCGCTGCGGGCGGAATCGGCGACGGTCGCGGCATTGCTGCTGCCTTGATGCTCGGGGCCAGCGCCGTGCAGATCGGCACGGCCTTCTTGCGCACACCCGAAGCAGCGGTGGCGCCGGCATGGGCCGATGCGTTGGCCCGCAGCGAACCCGAAGACACCTGGCCGACGCGCGCGTTCAGTGGGCGCCTTGGCCGTGGCCTGGCGACTGCCTACGTGCGTGCAGCTGCTGCCGAGGGCGCACCCGCGCCGCGCCCGTACCCGGTGCAGCGTGGCCTGACCGGACCGATGCGCAAGCAGGCCACGCAGGAAAACCGGCTTGCTGCGATGCAGGCCTGGGCCGGGCAGTCGGCGTGGATGGCACCGGCAGCGCCGGCCGCTGGCGTGCTGCGTGGCATGTGGGAACAGGCGCAGGCGCTGCTGTGATGACGGTGACCTGCAACGGCGCAACGGCGCGGGCCGAAGACCTGCTGCCGGCGCTGACCAACTACGGCCACTTCACCTCGTTGCAGGTGCGCGGCAACGCGGTGCAGGGTCTTGATCTGCATCTGCAGCGGCTGACCAAGGCAACGCAGGAACTGTTCGGCAGCGGGCTCGATATCGCGCAGGTGCAGGCGTGGATGGCGCAGGCGCTGCAACAGGCCGGCCAGGTCGACGCATCGATGCGGGTCACCGTGTTCTCGCGCCGTTTCGATTTCCGCGCGCCGCTGGCAAGCGTGCCGGTGGATGTACTGGTTGCCGTCTCCGCGCCGGTCGCGCTGACCGCGCCGAAACGCGTACGCAGCGCGACATGGCAGCGAGAGCTGCCGCAGATCAAGCATGTCGGTACGTTTGGCCTGTTCGCCCAGCGCCGTGCGGCGCTGGCCGCGGGTTTCGACGATGCGCTGTTCGTCACTGCCGACGGGCAGATCAGCGAGGGCACCACCTGGAACCTGGCCGTGCATGACGGCGAACACCTGATCTGGCCACAGGCGCCTGCGCTGCGGGGAACCGCTGAAGCGCTGCTGCAGGCGGGCTGGGTGGGCCCACAGCAGACCCGGCCGTTGCGGCTGGATGAGCTGGCCGGCATGCGGGCGGCCTTCGCCTGCAACGCCAGCGGGTTGTGGGCGCTGGATGCCATCAATGGTCAGGCGCTGCCGGGTTCGCAGGCCCTGGCCGAACAGGGCAGGGCGGTGTTGGCCCGGGTGCCCTGGCAGTCGCTTTCCTGAATGGAACCGTTGGAGTCAGAACCCTTTTGCTCGGTAAAAGGGATCTGACCCCGGGGTAGACGCCCGGGGTTGGCTCGGCCGGACTCTGCCGCTATAATCGCCCGCTTACCGCGCCATCCTGGCGACTGGGCAATAGGAAAAAACCACCATGGTCAAGATTCGACTGACCCGCGGCGGCGCCAAGAAGCGTCCGTTCTACCACATCATCGTCACCGACGTCCGCAGCGCCCGCGACGGCCGCAACATCGAGCGCGTTGGCTTCTACAACCCGGTTGCACAGGGCGGCGAGAAGCGCATCGAGCTGGACCTGGCCCGCGTTGACCATTGGGTCAAGAACGGCGCCCAGCCGACCGAGAAAGTTCGCAACCTGATCAAGGAAGCGAGCAAGTCCCAGGCCGCTGCGGCCTGATCCTGACGGGCCGCGCCCTGGTGCGGCCCATCTGATTGAACGCAGATGAAAGATAACGAGCGCCGCATCCTGCTTGGCAGGATTGTCGGCGCTTTTGGTGTGCGCGGCGAAATAAAGCTCGAGTCCTGGACCGAGCCGCGTTCCGCTATTTTCCGTTACCAACCGTGGATCCTGCGCAGCCCCAACGGGCAGGAATCGACGCTTGAAGGCGCCCGTGGCCGGGATACCGGCAAGCACTTGGTGGCCCGTTTCCCGGGCATCGAGGATCGCGACACGGTCGAGGCGATGCATGGCACCGAGGTCTTCGTGGCCCGCAGTGCGCTGCCGCCGCCCAATGCCGACGAGTATTACTGGGTCGATCTGGAGGGCCTGGATGTGAAGACCGTCGAAGGCGTTGCCCTCGGCCAGATCTCGCACCTGTTCAGTACCGGCGCCAACGATGTGGTGGTCGTACGCGGTGACCGCGAGCGGATGATTCCGTTCGTCGTGCCGGAGTTCGTCAAATCCGTCGACTTCGAGGCCAATCTGGTCGTGGTCGACTGGGACCCCGAGTTCTGAGTGTGAGCATGCGTTTCGACGTCATCACCCTGTTCCCCGATTTCCTCGCCCAGTCCGCTGGGCTGGGCGTGGTCGGCCGTGCGCAGGAAAAGGGATTGTTCAGCCTGCATGGCTGGAATCCCCGTGACTACGCCGAGGGCAACTACCGCCGGGTGGACGATCGTCCGTTCGGCGGTGGCCCGGGCATGGTGATGCTGATCGAACCGCTGCAGGCCTGCCTGCAGGCGATCCGTGAGGCCGATCCGACGCCTGCGCGGGTGATCCATCTCAGCCCGCAGGGCGCGCCGTTGACCCAGGCCAAGGTGCGGGAACTGGCGGCATTGCCGCGCATGGTCCTGCTCTGCGGCCGCTATGAAGGCATCGACGAGCGTTTCCTGGCCGCCAATGTCGATGAGGAGATTTCCCTCGGCGACTATGTGCTGTCCGGCGGCGAGCTGGGGGCGGCGGTCATCATCGACGCGGTGGCCCGGCTGCAGGAAGGCGCCTTGAATGACGCCGAATCCGCGGCGCAGGACAGTTTCGAGGGCGACCTCGGCCTGCTCGACTGCCCGCATTACAGCCAGCCGGCCCAGCATCCGCTGGGGGACGTGCCGGACGTGCTGCGCTCGGGCAACCATGCCGCCATCGCCGCCTGGCGCCGGCAGCAGTCGTTGATCCGTACCGCACAGCGGCGCCCGGACCTGCTGGATGAACAGGCGCTGGGCAAGGCCGACCGCAAGCTGCTGGCCCTGGCCCGCCAGGTCCCGGCGGAAAAGGGCAAGGTCTAGCGCCAGCCCTGCTTTATCGGCTATCATGGCCAATTACGCCGGCCCCGGCCGGTGCGCAGTACCCAAAACAAACGTGCAGCACAGTCCGGTGACTGCATGAGCCCACGCTGTCGAATGACACGCCCACCCGAACAATGAATCGGTGTAACCCATGAGCAAGCTGAACAAGTCCATCGTCGCGGAATTCGAATCCGCCCAGATCACCCGCGAACTGCCGCAGTTCAGCCAGGGCGACACCATTGTCGTCAACGTGAAGGTGAAGGAAGGTACCCGCGAGCGCGTGCAGGCCTATGAAGGCGTTGTCATCGCGACCAAGAACGGCGGCCTGAACTCCTCGTTCACCGTGCGCAAGATCTCGCACGGCTACGGCGTCGAGCGCGTGTTCCAGACCCACAGCGCCATCATCGACTCGGTCGAAGTGAAGCGTCGTGGTAAGGTCCGCGCCGGCAAGCTGTACTACCTGCGTGGCCTGGAAGGCAAGGCTGCCCGCATCAAGGAAGATCTGGCTGCTGCTGCTGCCGCCAAGGCTGCCCGTCTGGCAACCAAGGGCTGATAAACAACTTCGGTTGTTGCCGCGACGGCCGCCTTCGGGCGGCCGTTTGCGTTTGTGCTGCCGCCTCGTTAGTTTCAGTGGATGGATGAGACCGACCATCGATACCCGGCGGACATCCAGGTGGCGTTGCGCTTCCTGGACCGTTCCGGGGTGCCACGGAGGGAAGCGGCCCCCTTGCTGCACCGCATGCTGTGGCGGCTGGGTGTCGCGCTTCCGCCGCCGATACTGGCCGGTTTCCTGACCAATACGCTGCTGCAGGGCCTGCTGTTTGGCGTGTTCTGGACGGTACTGATGTGGCTGCTGTTGTGGCAGGGCAGGGCCCCGGCGCTGGAACTGCTGTTGCTTGCCGGGGTGGCGGCAGGCGTGATGTTCGGCCTGGTGATGGCCACCCTGATGTGGTTCCTGCGCGGGGCCCGCAAGCTGCCCACCTGGCGGCAGTTCCGCAGCAGCCTCTGAGACCATGGCGCAGTGCGCCGTGACCGCTGCCGGGCGGCGGCGTACGCTCGGGCCTTCGACCCTCATGGCCCCTGCGATGCCCGCCAAGCGACCTGCCAGCAGTGCCGCGCCGAAGCTGCTGTCCGGCGGTAACCCGCAGATCGCCAAGGGTGAGGGGGATGCGCCCGTGCAGGCTTATATCGCTGCCATGCCGGACTGGAAACGGGCCGTTGGTGAGCGTCTGGATGCCCTGATCGAACAGGCCGTGCCCGGTGTGCACAAGGCAGTGAAATGGAACTCGCCGATGTACGGCGTTGCTGCCGGCGAGGGCTGGTTCCTCAGCTTCCATTGCTTCGCCCGCTACATCAAGGTCGCGTTCTTTCGCGGCGCGCTGTTGCAGCCTGTTCCGCCTGAACCGTCCAAGAGCGCCGACACGCGCTACCTGCACATCCTTGAGGACGAGCCGCTGGACGAGACGGGCTTCCTCGACTGGGTGCGACAGGCCAGCCAGCTGCCTGGCGAACGCATGTAATCCCCCAGGTTCTTTCCCCGAACGAGACCACGCGATGGCCACGCAGAAGTCCGATCCCGCAGATGCCGCTCTCCCCGCTGCCGCCCTGATTGACGCCCGCATCGCCGAGCTCGCTGATTGGCGCGGCGACATCCTAGCCCGCGTGCGCGCGCTGATCCACGAGGCGCTGCCGGACGTGGAGGAAACCTGGAAATGGCGCGGCACACCGGTGTGGGAGCACAACGGCATCCTGTGCACCGGCGAAACCTACAAGCAGGCGGTGAAGCTGACCTTCGCCCACGGCGCCGCGTTGCCGGACCCGAAGCGTCTGTTCAATGCCAGCCTGGAAGGCGGCACACGCCGCGCGATCGACATCCACGAAGGCGGCATGCCCAACGGCGCGGCGCTGAAAGCACTGCTGCGCGCCGCCGCCAGGCACAACGCGGAAAATAAAAAACGGTAGTGCCGGCCGCTGGCCGGCAATCCCATGGACTTCCCAGGTATCGCGCGGTTGCCGGCCAGCGGCCGGCACTACCGGTGCATGACCGGTGCATGACCGGTGCAT
This sequence comes from Stenotrophomonas sp. 1337, assembly GCF_031455455.1. NCBI lineage: Bacteria > Pseudomonadati > Pseudomonadota > Gammaproteobacteria > Lysobacterales > Lysobacteraceae > Stenotrophomonas > Stenotrophomonas sp. 1337. The sequence goes on from NZ_JAVDSR010000015.1 coordinate 17,280, forward strand.
GTTCAACGCGGTGGAATGGTTTCCAACGCCGCATCCGGGTCGGCCACCGGCGAAGGCGGACAGGCGGGAATCTCCGAGGGCGTGGCGAGTTCTTCGGCATGCACCGGTGTACTGATCATCTTCGCCTTGCGCCAGCCACCCCAGCGGTAATACGCCAGCGACAGCAGCATCGACACCAGCGAACCGGCCGGGAAACTCCACCAGATCGCATCGGCACCCCAGTACGGCTGCAGGAATTCGGCGAACGGCACGCGCACGCCCCACAGCGACGCGGCCAGGATCAGCAGCGGCGGCAGCACCGCGCCGGTGGAGCGCACCACGCCGGAGATCACGAAGCTGACGCCGAAGAACAGGAACGAACCGATCACGATGTGGTTCAGGTGCCGCGCGATCTGCAGCGACTCGCTGCCCTGCGGCAGGAACAGGGCCAGCGAATACTGGTCCAGCAGCACCAGCGGCAGGATCAACGCGCCGGTCAGCAGGAAGTTGAACGCGATGCCCTGGCGTGCGGTACCGCGCACGCGATCCCAGCGCTGCGCACCGACATTCTGCGCGGCCATCGACGAACACGCCGCACCGATCGCCATCGCCGGCATCTGCACGTAGTTCCACAGCTGCAGCGATGCACCGTAGGCTGCGCCGGTGTCGGTACCGTACTGGTTGACCATGGTCATCAGCATGATCACCGACAGCGAGATCAGCACCATCTGCAGGCCCATCGGCACGCCCTTGACCACCAGCGCGCGCAGGATGGTCATGTCCAGCTTGAACAGGTGCATGTCGGCGCGGCCCAGCCACAGCGTGTGCCGCTTGTGCCGCATGTACAGCAGCAGGCCGGCCAGCGACAGCGTCTGCGACACCAGCGTGGCCCAGGCCGAGCCGGCGATGCCCAGTTCCGGGAACGGCCCCATGCCGAAGATCAGCACCGGGTTCAGGGCGATGTCCAGCACCACCGAGACCAGCAGGAAGCGGAAGGGCGTGCGCGAATCGCCGGCACCGCGCAGCGCCGCACTGAGGAAGGCGAAGGCGTACAGCGTTGGCATTGCCAGGAAGATGATGCGCAGGTAGGCCTCGGCCAACGGCAGCGAGGCGGCGGGCGTGCCCATCGCCGCCAGCAGCGGGTGGGCCAGGAACCAGCCGGCGATGGCGATGATCACCGACAGGCCGATGAAGAACGTGGCGCTGGTGCCGACCACGCGTCGTGCCTGGGCGATGTCGCGCGCACCGATGGCCTGGCCGATCAGAATGGTCGAGGCCATGCCGAAGCCGAACACCGAACCGATCAGGAAGAACATGATGTTGTTGGCGTTCGCGGTCGCGGTCAGTGCCGCTTCGCCAAGGAAGCGCCCCACCCATACCGCATTCACCGAGCCGTTCAGCGACTGCGCGATGTTGCCTGCCAGGATCGGCAGCGCGAACAGCAGCAGGTTGCGGCCGATCGGGCCGGAGGTCAGGTCAAGCGGCGCTTTGGCCATGGAGTGGTGATCGATTCCCGGGAGGCGCACACTAGCATCAAGCCGGTTTGCAGGATGTGGCAATGCATCAACCACAACAGGCGATGCGGATGATCGTGGCGGCCTTGATCGCAGCGGCACTGGCCGCATGTTCGTCGGGTGACCGGCTGGGCGATGCCCAGGTGCGGCCGACCGACCGCCCTGAGTGCCTGGTCGGCAGCCAGCGCCAGGACCTGGCGGCCGGCACGCCGGCATTGATCGGGGGCAGCGGCTGCCGCACCGACCCCGACAATCCGCGCCCCCTGAACAAGCGAACGGAGTAGTCCCCACCGATGTCCGAGCTTTCCCCGTTGGCGCCCAGCGTCCGTCTGGACATCTGGTTGTGGGCGGCCCGCTTCTTCAAGACCCGCAGCCTGGCCAAACAGGCGATCGAGACCGGCAAGGTATCCGTGGCCGGGCAGCGTCCGAAATCCTCGCGCGCAGTACGCGTTGGAGAGCAGCTGCTGGTCGATCGCGGTGAAGAACACTTCGAGATCCAGGTGCTGGGCCTGAGCGACCAGCGCGGTCCGGCGCCGGTGGCGCAGCAGTTGTATGCCGAGAGCGAAGCCTCCAAGGCCCGCCGCGCCGAACAGCGTGCGCTGCGCATTGCCGCGCGTGATGGCTACCAGGCACCGGAGCACAAGCCGGACAAGCGCGCACGCCGGTTGATCCGCGCACTGGGTGATATCGACGCGCTATGACGGCGCCGCCCGGGCGCTGGTAGTCGCCCACCTCGGTGGGCGTTGCGCCATGTGCCGACCAAGGTCGGCATCCACCGGGTAAAGACCCCGCAGCAGAGTCTGGTAGTCGCCCACCTTGGTGGGCGCCGTGCCATGTGCCGACCAGGGTCGGCATCTACCGGGTAAAGACCCCGCAGCGGGGTCGGGTAGTCGCCCACCTTGGTGGGCGCAGTGCCATGTGCCAACCAGGGTCGGCATCCACCGGGTCAAGGCCCCGTAGCAGAGTCTGGTAGTCGCCCACCTTGGTGGGCGCCGTGCCATGTGCCGACCAAGGCCGGCATCTACCGGGTCAAGGCCCCGCAGCAGTGTTTGGTAGTCGCCCACCTTGGTGGGCGCCGTGCCATGTGCCAACCAAGGTTGGCACATGGCATATCCGGTCAACCGTGCAGGTCGTACCGGTCCAGCTCCATCACCCGGGTCCAGGCGGCGATGAAATCCTGCACGAACTTCTTCTCGCCATCGGCGCTGGCGTAGACCTCGGCCAGGGCGCGCAGCACGGCGTTGGAGCCGAACACCAGGTCGGCACGGGTGCCGGTCCAGCGCGCAGCGCCATCGCTGCGGCCGCGGCCTTCATAGCTTTCGCGACCGGTCGCCTTCCAGGTGGTGCCCATGTCCAGCAGGTTGACGAAGAAGTCGTTGCTCAGCGTGCCGGGACGGCTGGTGAACACGCCGTGCCTGCCACCGTCGGCATTGGCGCCGAGCACGCGCAGGCCACCGACCAGGGCGGTCATTTCCGGTGCCGTGAGGGTCAGCAGCTGAGCCTTGTCGATCAGCAGCGCCTCACCCGGCACGCTGTAAGCGCCCTTGAGGTAGTTGCGGAAACCATCGGCAGCCGGTTCCAGCACCGCGAACGATTCGACGTCGGTCTGTTCCTGGCTTGCATCGGTGCGGCCCGGAGTGAACGGCACGCTCAGGTCATGGCCGCCGGCCTTCGCTGCCTGCTCGATGCCGACGCCACCGGCCAGCACGATCAGGTCGGCCAGCGACACCTGCTTGCTGCCCGCGCCGTTGAACTCGGCCTGGACCTTTTCCAGCGCGGCCAGCACCTTGGCCAGCTGCTGCGGCTGGTTCACCGCCCAGTCCTTCTGCGGTGCCAGGCGCACGCGTGCACCATTGGCGCCACCGCGCTTGTCCGAACCGCGGAAGGTCGAGGCCGAGGCCCACGCCGTGGACACCAGCTCGGCCACGCTCAGGCCGGTCGCTGCGATCTTCTGCTTCAGCGCGGCGATGTCCTTGGCGTCGATCAACGGGTGCCTGGCTTCCGGCACCGGGTCCTGCCAGATGAATTCCTCGGCCGGAATCTCCGGGCCGAGATAGCGCGCACGTGGGCCCATGTCGCGATGGGTCAGCTTGAACCAAGCGCGGGCGAAGGCATCGGCGAACGCCTGCGGATCAGCAAGGAATTTCCGCGAGATCTTTTCGTAGGCCGGGTCCATGCGCAGCGACAGGTCGGTGGTCAGCATGGTCGGGCGGTGCTTTTTCGACGGATCGTGCGCATCGGGAATCACTGCGTCCGCATTCTTGGCGACCCACTGGTGCGCGCCGGCCGGGCTCTTGCTCAGCTCCCATTCGTGGCCGAACAGGATCTCGAAGAAGTCGTGGCTCCACTGCGCGGGGGTGCGGGTCCAGGTGACTTCCAGGCCGCTGGTGATGGTGTCGCCGCCCTTGCCACTGCCGAAGCTGTTGGCCCAGCCCAGGCCCTGGCTTTCCAGGCCCGCTGCTTCCGGTTCCTTGCCGACATTGTCGGCCGGGCCGGCACCATGGGTCTTGCCGAAACTGTGGCCACCGGCGATCAGGGCGACGGTTTCCTCATCGTCCATCGCCATGCGGCCGAAGGTGTCGCGGATGTCATGCGCGGCCAGCACCGGATCGGGATTGCCATCCGGGCCTTCCGGGTTCACATAGATCAGGCCCATCTGTACCGCGGCCAGCGGGTTTTCCAGTTTGCGCGAGTGCACATCGCCATCAGCGTCGTCATCGGACACCAGCACGCCGTGGTCCTCCTGCACGCCCTCCGAGCCGTGCTTGTAGCGCACGTCGCCACCGAGCCAGGTGGTCTCGCGGCCCCAGTACACGTCCTGGTCCGGCTCCCAGGTATCGGGACGGCCACCTGCAAAGCCGAGCGTCTTGAAGCCCATCGACTCCAGTGCGACGTTGCCGGTCAGGATCAGCAGGTCGGCCCAGGAAATGGCCTGGCCATATTTCTGCTTGATCGGCCACAGCAGGCGTCGCGCCTTGTCCAGGCTGACGTTGTCGGGCCAGCTGTTGAGCGGAGCGAAGCGCTGCTGGCCGCGGCCACCACCACCACGGCCGTCATCGATGCGGTAGGTGCCGGCGCTGTGCCAGGCCATGCGGATGAACAGGCCGCCGTAGTGGCCGAAGTCGGCTGGCCACCAGTCCTGCGAGTCGGTCATCAACGCCTTCAGGTCGGCCTTCAGGGCGCTGTAGTCCAGCCCGTTGAAGGCCTTGGCGTAGTCGAAGCCCGCATCAAGGGGATTGGAGCGCGTGGAGTGCTGGTTGAGCAGATCCACGCGCAGCTGGTTCGGCCACCAGTCGCGGTTGGTCGTCGCATCACCGACGACGGCATGGTTGAACGGGCACTTCGCTTCGCTTTTCATGGGTCTCTACCTGTGGGCTGGCGAATGAGGGAATCAGATCGCTTACCCACCATAGGCATCGCCTAATGATGGGTAAATTCGATTGATTCAACCGATGCGATAGTGGCTGCCTATGGCAGGCGGCGCTTGCATCGTTGTGCGCAATCAGCGCTTGAGCAGGCCCGCGCCGAGCTTGAACAGATCGCTGGCGCCGAACTGGCCATCGCCGTCCTGATCGAGCGCACCGCCGAGCAGGCTGCCGATGCCGCCGCCGGATTGCTGTGCTTCCTGCCCCAGGGCCTGGCTGAGCTGGCCGGCGTTGCCGCTCTGGGCAAACCGCTGGGCCAGGAACGACATGACGATGGGGGCCAGGATCGCCAACAGCTGGCTGGACCTGCCGCTGTCCAGGCCGGTCTTCTGGCCCAGCACTTCGGCCGCCTGCGAGGTCTGCCCACCGAATACGTGGCCGAGGATGCCGGCACCGTTGGTGGCGTTGCCGCCGCCACCGCCCATCACCGCGCCGAGGATGCTGCCGATGTCGAAACCGCCGCCAGCACCGCCACCGCCGCCCGAACCGAGGTGGTCGCGCTGCAGGGCATTGAGCAGGGACTGCGCACCCTGCGGCTCGCTGGCGTTCTGGCCCATCGCGCCGAGCAGCAGCGGCAGCGCGCTGCCGACGGCCTGGGTGGCCTGGCTGCTGTCCAGGCCGAGCTGCAGCGAGACCTGCTGCAGGCCTTGGCCTTGCTGCAGCTGCTGGAAGAGGGATGCAGCAAGGGATTCGGTGTTCATGGCGGTCTCCGGTCTGTGAAGGACGAACCGCCCGAGCATAACGCCGTGTACACGACGGCAATGCGAAGGCTTCATGGCGGGCGTCCGCCGGGCAGGGCCGGCGGAACCTGCGGCCTGCCTTACAGCAGCGCCTTCAACCGGTACAGCGCTTCCAGTGCCTGCTTCGGGGTCAGCTCGTCCGGGTCGATCGCGGCCAGCGCCTCCTGCGCCTTGTTCGGCGGGGCGGCGAACAGCCCGAACTGCTGCGGGGCATCCAGCGCCTGCGGGGCGAGTTCGGCGGCATGGCTTTCGCCGCCGCGCTGTTCCAGTTCGGCCAGGCGTCGGCGCGCCTGTGCCACGGTGGCACGCGGCAGACCGGCCAGGGCAGCCACCTGCAGGCCGAAGCTGCGGTTGGCCGGACCGTCCTTCACTGCATGCATGAACACCAGTGCTTCGCCGTGCTCGACGGCATCCAGATGTACGTTGGCGATGCCGCTGCGACCGCCTTCGTGCTGTTCGTCGGCCAACGCGGTCAGTTCGAAGTAATGGGTCGCAAACAGCGTGTAACAGCGGTTTTCGTAGGCGAGGTGGCGCGCTACCGCGTCGGCCAGGGCCAGGCCGTCGTAGGTGGACGTGCCGCGGCCGATCTCGTCCATCAGCACCAGCGAATGCGCGGTGGCGTGATGCAGGATGTAGCTGGTTTCGGCCATCTCGACCATGAAGGTCGACTGCCCGCGGGCAAGGTCATCGCCTGCGCCGATGCGGGTCAGGATGCGGTCGATCGGGCCGATCAGCGCACGGCTGGCCGGCACGAAGCTGCCGATGTGGGCCAGCAGCACGATCAGCGCGTTCTGCCGCATGTAGGTCGATTTACCGCCCATGTTCGGGCCGGTGATGACCAGCATGCGACGGTCCGGGTGCAGGTCCAGGTCGTTGGGCTCGAACGGCTGGTCACGCACCGCTTCCACCACCGGATGGCGGCCGCGCTCGATCTTCAGGCACGGCTCGGCCTGCAGCTCCGGGCGCGCCCAGTCCAGCGCCTGCGCACGTTCGGCGAAGGCGGCCAGCACGTCCAGTTCGCTGAGTGCGGCAGCACACTGCTTGAGCGGCTCCAGCTGGGTGCCCAGCGTGTCCAGCAGCTGCTCGTACAGGTACTTTTCGCGCGACAGCGAACGGTCGCGGGCGGACAGTACCTTGTCTTCGAACGCCTTCAGTTCTTCGGTGATGTAGCGCTCGGCGTTGGTCAGTGTCTGCCGGCGGGTGTAGTGCACCGGCGCACGGTCGGACTGGCCCTTGCTGATTTCGATGTAGTAGCCGTGCACACGGTTGTAGCCGACCTTCAGGGTGGCGATGCCGCTGCTCTCGCGCTCGCGCTGCTCCAGGTCGACCAGGAACTGGTCGGCGTGGGTCGACAGTCGGCGCAGCTCATCCAGCTCGGCGTCGAAGCCATCGGCCAGCACGCCACCATCGCTGAGCTTGAGCGGCGGCATGTCGGCGATCGCGCCGGCCAGCAGGTGGGCGCATTCGTCGTGTTCGCCGAGCGCGGCGTGCAGGGTCTGCAGGCGCGGGGAATCCAGCGGTGCCAGCACCTCGCGTACGGCCGGCAGCAGGCCGAGGCCATCGCGCAGGGTGGAGAAGTCGCGCGGCCGTGCCGAGCGCAGGGCAACGCGGGTGAGGATGCGTTCAAGGTCGCCGAGGCGGCGGAACTGTTCGCGGATATCTGCGTCCGCGCCACGGTCGATCAGTGTTTCCACCGCGTGGTGGCGCTGCACCAGCACCTCGCGCAGGCGCAGCGGCCGATGCAGCCAGCGGCGCAGCAGGCGGCCGCCCATCGGCGTCACCGTGCTGTCGAGCACGCCGAGCAGGGTATTGCGGGTATCGCCGTCGACACGGGTGTCCAGCTCCAGATGGCGCCGCGTTGCCGCGTTCATCGCGATCGCTTCGCCGGCGGTTTCCATCGAGATGGAGGTCAGGTGCGGCAGGCGCTGCTTCTGGGTTTCCTCGACATAGCCGAGCAGGGCGCCGGCAGCGGCCGTGGCGCGCGGCTTGTCGTCGATGCCGAAGCCGCTCAGGTCATGCAGCTTGAAGAAGTTCAGCAGCTGGCGGCGGCCACTGTCGGCGTCGAACAGCCATGGCGCGCGGCGACGCACGCCGCTGCGCTGGCGCAGGAACTCCGGCCAGTTCTCCTCATCCGGCACCAGCAGTTCGGCCGGCTCCAAACGCGCGAGTTCGGCTTCCAGCGCGTCATCGGTGTCCACTTCGTTGACCAGGAAACGGCCGCCGGCCAGGTCGGCCCAGGCCAGGCCATAGCCGTTCTTGTTGCGCGACAGGGCCATCAGCAGGGTGTCGCGACGCTCGTCCAGCAGCGCTTCGTCGGTGACCGTGCCGGGGGTGACGATGCGCATCACCTTGCGTTCGACCAGACCCTTGGCCAGTGCCGGGTCGCCGATCTGTTCGCAGATCGCCACCGATTCGCCCAGCGCGACCAGTCGTGCCAGGTAGCCCTCGTAGGCGTGCACCGGCACGCCGGCCATCGGAATCGGTGCACCACCGGAGCTGCCGCGCTGGGTCAGGGTGATGTCGAGCAGGCGCGCGGCCTTGCGCGCGTCGTCGTAGAACAGCTCGTAGAAGTCGCCCATGCGGAAGAACAGCAGCAGGTCCGGGTAGTCGGACTTGGCTGCGAAGAACTGCTTCATCAGCGGGGTGTGTTCGGCGGACTTGTCTTTGGACATGGGACTCGTGGATCAGGGGCGTCCGCTCGCGCCGGAGGGCAGCGGGGCGGAGCCGGTACAGGGTTGTCCATGGTAACTGGTCGCGGCAGGGGGGACGCTTTTGCCGGGGGCGTGGCACGTGTCGCAGGTGAACAGCTGCGGTGGCGCGTGCGACTTTCAATGGTTGTGCGGGAGGCTCGGGCGATGGGCAATTGCGAGTGAAACGGTCGTTGCCGGCGCCGGCCTGCTGGTGCTGGGTGAATCCGCGTTATGGGTCACAGCTTTCGGAGGGATGTCCGGCGGAGGGTGGATCGCCGCAATCTGGCGGTCAAACGGAGTCATGCATGTTCCTTCGGGTGTTGCTTGCGATATTTCTGGCCTGCACCGCGGGTCTTTCCCTGGCGGCAGAGGCGGCGCCTTCGAATGACCTGCACCACCTTGCGTTGCGGGTGCTGCACGACGGGGGCCCCGCGTTCTCGCCCCGGCTGAGCGTGCGGCAGGGGCGCACGGCGACCGTCGCGCTGGAGGGCAGGCATGGGCAACGCTACAGCCTGGTGGTCGACATTGCCGAAGCGGAGGCCATCGCCGGCGAAGCGGGTGCAGACCTGCAGTGGAGCTTGTGGCAGGACGGGACGCTGCTGCAGGAGGGCGCATTGACGATCTCTCCGGCGATGGTGCAGGCGGCGGCACTGGAGGGGCGGCCGCTGGGTGTCCGCAAGCGTGGGCTGGGCGGGGGACAGGTCGACGTCCAGGTGCTGGACTATTCGGTGGAGGCGTCGCCCTTGGGAGGAGATGGCAGGGAGACTGCCTGTGCCATCGCCTCGCCGATGGCAACCGCTCGCGATAAGGGATGTTGTGCAGCGAAGTGCCAGGATGGCAGCGGACAGTCGCTCAAGTGCTGTGGTGCAAGCTCCTGCTGTGCATGTGGTACCTGTTGCCACGTTCCTTGATGGGCGTCGGCAGCAGGCGTGGCAGCCTCAGGCCTGTACCAGGGTGATGTCCGGGTGGCTGGCGAAGATATCCATCACGATGTCGAAGTAGGTCTGCCCCTCGCCACGTTGCAGGGCGTCCAGCTGGCGGCCGATGGTTTCGGCATTGAACGTACCCGGCTGCCGCAGCTTGTCTTCCAGCCACGCGCGCGTGGCCTCCAATCCCAGTGCCTCTCGGCTGCGGTCGATGTCGCGCCAGACCAGCGTGGCGGTTTCGTGCCCGGCCAGCGCGCCGTAACCGCCGTACAGCAGATCGTCCAGCCCATCGAGACTGGGCCCGAGCTGCCAGGCTTCGCTGGCCATGAATACCCGGTTGATCTCCGCATAGAGGCTGGGGATATCAACAATGGCGGTGCCTTCGATCTGCAGGAATACGGTCATGCGCCGACTGTAGCGTGGGCCGGCGAAAGGCGTTGTGCTGAACGCCGTTGCTTTGCGACGTGGCGCGTGCGTACGCATACTCTGGATCTCTGCCTGCGGTGTTCTGTCCCGTAGTCCTGGGCATTTGAAAATTTTCCTGTAGAAATCCTTCGGGCGGCCGATAGCCTATGCGCCACTTCGCGTCGGGCGCGGTGGCATGCCGTTGCATACCCCCGGCGAACCTCGATTCAAGCCATTGGGTTGGCCCTTCTCCTTTCCGGGAGCAGGACCGCTGACGCGTGGCATCAACACGTGGAATTGATTGTGCAAGCAAGGAAGATGTCTGTGCGCGGTGCGCGCCGCAGTGGTGGAGGGTTGGTGCTTCTGGGCATGGCCTTCAGTGTCGCTGCCCAGCAGGTGGGTGACCCGGGCGCGCAGGAGCTGCTGCGCCAGCAGGAACGAGAACGCGTGCTGCGCGAGCAGCAGGAAAGCCGGCCCGATGTACGCCTGGAGAGCAGCCAGGGTGAGCAGGGTGAGCGCCTGCCGACACAGGAGCAGCCCTGCGTGCGCATCGACCGCATCGTGCTGGACGGCGAGGGTGCCAAGGGCTTCCAGTGGGCATTGGCTGCAGCCGATCCGCGCGAAGATCCCGCCAGCGGCCGCTGCCTGGGCACTGAAGGCATCAACGTGGTGATGAAGCGCGTACAGAACGCGATCATCGCGCGCGGCTATGTCACCACCCGCGTGCTGTCGGCACCGCAGGATCTGAATACCGGCACGCTGACACTGTCGGTGGTGCCCGGGCGATTCCGCGAGGCGGTGTTCACCGAGGCGGATGGGCGGCATCCGGCCATCGCCAATGCGCTGCCGATCCGCAGTGGCGACCTGTTGAACCTGCGCGACATCGAGCAGGGGCTGGAGAACCTGCAGCGCGTGCCCACCGTCACTGCTGACATCAAGATCGCACCTGCAGACGGCGAAGGCGCCGCGCCCGGGCAGAGCGACCTGAACATCGACTGGAAACAGCGTTCGCCGGTGCGTGCCAGCCTGACCCTGGACGATGCAGGCAGCCAGGGCACCGGCAAGCTGCAGGCCAACGCCACGCTGTCGTTGGACAACCCGCTGGGCCTGAACGAGCTGTTCTACGTCAGCGCGGGGCGCGGCGTGTTCAATGGCAAAGGCAAGGAAACCAACAGCTGGACCGCGCACTACGACGTGCCCTACGGCTACTGGCTGTTCGGCGCCACGGCCAGTGCCTACGACTACAGCCAGACCGTGGTGGGCGCGTACGAAAGCTATGACTACAGCGGCCGCAGCGGCAACGCCGAGGCACGCGTGGATCGCCTGCTGCTGCGCAATGCCAAGACCAAGCTGGGCATCTACGGCCGCGGTTGGCAGCGCACGTCGAAGAACTACATCGACGATACCGAGATCGAGGTGCAGCGTCGCCGTACCTCGGGCTGGGAGCTCGGCCTGACCCACAAGCAGTTCATCGGTGCGGCCACGCTTGATGCCACGCTGGCATACCGGCGCGGCACCGGCGCCTTCCATGCACTGCGCTCTCCGGAAGAGATGGCCCAGGCGTGGGATCCGACCCTGCCGTTGGAAGGCACCTCGCGGATGAAGGTGATCACGGCTGACGCGCAGTTCAGCGTGCCGTTCCAGCTGGGCAAGCAGCGCCTGCGCTACACCGCTGCCTGGCGCGCGCAGTGGAACCGCACACCGTTGTCGCCACAGGATCGCTTTGCGATCGGCGGCCGCTACACGGTGCGTGGCTTCGACGGCGAAAGCTCGCTCAGCGGCGAGCGTGGCTGGTCGCTGCGCAACGACCTGTCGCTGGGTATCGGCGGAGGCCAGGAGTTCTACGTCGCCGCCGACTACGGCCGCATCGGCGGGCCATCGGCGCAATGGCAATCCGGCCGGGATCTGGCCGGCATGGCATTGGGCCTGCGCGGCGGCTGGCAGCAGCTTTCCTGGGACGGTTTCGTGGGCTCGGCCCTGCATAAGCCCTCCAACTTCCCGACTGACTACACCACCTTCGGCTTCAGCCTGGCGTGGCGCTACTGATCTGGCACAAGGATTCGTGAAATGAACAGCATCTATCGCCTGGTTTTCAACCGCGCGCTGCGCGTGTGGCAGGTCGCTTCGGAACTGGTGAAAGGCGGTGGCGGCCTGGTCGGCCAGGTCGCCGGCCGGCAGACGGCAGCCGTGTCGCCGCTCGGCTTCGCGCTGATGTGCGCGTTGGGATGGGTCAGCCTGGCGCCCGTAGCTGCAGCGCAATCGGTCGGCCACATCGTGTCCGATCCCAACGCGCCCGGCCGTGAGCGCCCCACCGTGGTCACCGCGCCGAACGGTGTGCCGATGGTCAACATCACCACGCCATCGGCCGGTGGTGTTTCGCGCAACCGTTACTCGCAGTTCGATGTCGGCCGCGAGGGGGTGATCCTCAACAACGCGCGTGGCCAGGTGCAGACGCAGCTGGGTGGCTGGGTGCAGGGCAATCCGTGGCTCGCCACCGGCAGCGCCCGGGTCATCCTCAACGAGGTCAACGGCCCGGCCAGCCGGCTCAATGGCTACGTGGAAGTGGCCGGACAGCGCGCCGAGGTGATCATCGCCAATCCTGCCGGCATCCAGGTCAACGGTGGCGGTTTCCTCAATGCCAGCCGCGTCACGCTCACCACCGGCACGCCGGTGTTCAGCGGCAGCGGTTCGCTGGAAGGTTATCGGGTCAGTGGTGGGGCAATCGAGGTCAACGGCGATGGCCTTGATGCCAGCCGCGCCGACTACACCGACCTGATCACCCGATCGCTGAAGGTCAACGCCGGCATCTGGGCCAACCAGCTGCAGGCGACCCTCGGCAACAACGTGGTCAGTGCCGACCACAGCCAGGTCAACGCTGCGACGGCCAGCGGCGAAGCGCCGACCTTTGCGCTGGACGTGGGCGCGCTGGGCGGCATGTTCGCCAACAAGATCTGGCTGGTCGGCAATGAACACGGCGTGGGCGTGCGCAATGCCGGCAGCATCGGTGCCCAGGCCGGCGAACTCGTGGTCACGGTGGACGGCCGGCTGGAGAACACCGGCGCGCTGCAGTCACTGCAGAACGTGCGCGTGCAGGCGAGCGGCGATCTGGCCAATGCCGGCACCATCGCTGCCACGCATGAAGCTGCGATCACCTCCGGTGGCACGCTGGACAACAGCGGCGGCAAGCTCAATGCACAGCGCCTGCAGCTGCAGGCACAGGCCCTGCGCAACCGTGGCGGTGCCATCGAGCAGACCGGCGTGCAGGCGTTGAGCCTCACCGCAGGCAGCGTGAGCAATCGCAGCGAAGGCCTGATCGGTGCGCTGGATGCGGTGGCGTCGGGCGGCTCCGGCGGTACCCCCAGTGGCACCTCGCCGGGAAGCGGCGGAACGCCAGGGACCGGTGCACCCGGAACCGGCACGCCCGGCACGGGTACCCCGGGTACACCGGGTACCGGCACTGGCGGCGGTACGCCGGTGACGCCGGCTGTTCCGTTGGCCGCCGGTGTGCTGGACATCGCCGGCACGCTCGACAACGACGGCGGCGGCATCAGCAACGGCGGTCGTGTATCGCTGGTTGCGGGCAATGGCCTGGACAACAGCGGAGGCCGCCTTGGTGTGGCCTCGCTGCGCGCCACGGGCGATCTGAACAACGATGGCGGCACACTGCAGGTGCACGGTGACGCAGCGCTGCAGCTGGGCACGCTGTCCAACCAGAAGGGCGCGCTGAGTGTGGCCGGTGCGCTGCAGCTGCAGACACAGTCGCTGGACAACCGGGCAGGCGAGCTGCGCCATGCCGGCAGTGCCGAGTCGGCATGGACAGTGCAAGGCGCGTTCAACAACGAGGGCGGCCTGCTGGCGACCAATGCCGAGCGCCTGACGCTGGGGGCAGGTCGGGTCTTCAACGCCGGTGGCCGCATCGAGCATGCCGGTAACGGCGGCCTGTTGCTGACCACGGGCGACTGGACCGGTGCCGGCGGTCGCCTGAGCACGCTCGGTCGCCTGGACTGGACGGTGGGCAATGCGGACGTGCGCAATGGCACGCTCACTGCAGCGCAGTTCCAGATCGTCGCCGGCACGCTGGACAACCGCGGCGGCAGCCTGCTGTCGCTGGGCAACCAGGGCAGCATGCTGCGCGCCGGTACGCTGGACAACAGTGCTGGTGGCACCGTGGCCGGCAATGGCGAGCTGACCGTCTCGGCGGGGACGCTGGACAACAGCAAGGGCCTGCTGCAGCAGGCCGGCAACGGCGCGTTGCGTGTACACGCCGATACGCTGCGTGGCAGCGAGGGCCGCCTGCTCAGCAACGGTGACCTGTCGCTGACCGGTGGCCAGCTGGATGTGAGTGGCGGCACCACCTCGGCGCAGAGCGTGCAGATCCAGGCCGACGGCCTGCGCAACGCCGGTGGCCAGATCGTGTCGCTCGGCAATTCCGAGTTGGCGCTGGATGTACGTGGCACCTTCGACAACCAAGGCGGGCAGGTGCTTGGCAACGCGGGCCTGCGCATCGATGCGGGCCGCATCGACAACCAGAAGGGCACGCTGCAGTCGGCCGGTAGCCAGGGCGCGACACTGACCGTGCGCGACGAACTGGACAACAGCGCCGGTGCGATCTCTGGCAACGGCCAGTTGCAGCTGCACGTCGGCAGCCTGCTCAACCAGGGCGGCAAGGTGCTTGCGGCGGGTAACAGCCTGTTGCAGGTGCAGGCCCGCGAACTGCTGGACAACAGCAACGGCGGCCGCCTGGCCGGCACGGGCGACGTGCTGCTGCAGGCGGCGCGGCTGGACAACCGTAGCGGTGCAATCGAGCACGCGGGCAGTGGCACGCTGCAGATCCGTGCCGATGCGCTGCAGGGCGCGGCGGGCCGGATTCTCAGCCAGTCGGCGCTGACGCTTGAGGGCGGCGAGCTGGTGCTGGGTGCCGGCAGCACCACCCAGGCCGAGCGCGTCGCGATCAATGCCGAACGCCTGGACAACGCCGGCGGCAACCTGAGCGCCACCGGCAGCGATGCACTGCAGCTGCGCGTGGCGCAGGCCGTGGACAACAGCGGCGGCACGATCGCTGGCAACGGCGCGCTGGACGTGCAGGCCGGTGAACTGCTCAACCGCAAGGGCACGCTCAGTGCTGCCGGTGCAGCCGGCAGCACGTTGCAGGTCGACGGTACGCTGGACAACCATGAAGGCACCATCGCCAGCAATGCCAACCGGCTGACCCTCACTGCCGCACAGCTGGACAATACCGCCGGTGCCATCCGCCAGGCCGGCAACCAGGGCCTGGATATCACCACGGCCCGCCTGGATGGCAGCAAGGGCACGCTGGTCTCTGCGGCTACGCTGACCCTGCGCGCGGATGAGGTAGACCATCGCGACGCAACGCTGGGGGCTGACCGCTTCGACCTCGAGGCCGGAACGCTGGACAACACCGGCGGCCGCATCATCGCAAGTGGCGAGGGTGCCAGCCGCATCCATGCCACCACGCTGGGCAATGCCGGCGGTACGCTGGCCAGCAATGGTGACCTGACGCTGCAGGCGCAGACGCTGGACAACAGCGCAGGCAAGATCCAGCACGCCGGCAGCGGCCAGTTGCAGGTGCTCGCACAGACCCTGCTGGGTGCGGGTGGCAGCGTGCTCAGCAATGGCACGTTGGTGCTGGAGGGCAAAACGCTTGACCTGTCGAAGGCGACCACCTCGGCGCGCCGCATCGACGTCACTGCCGACAGCCTGACCACCGCCGGCGGTGCGCTCACTGCCACCGGCGAAGAAGCACTGCGCCTGCGGGTGCAGGGGCTGCTGGACAATCGCGGCGGCTCGCTGGCCAGCAATGGTGTGCTCGACGTTTCCGCGCGGCAGCTGATCAATGCGCAGGGCACCCTGCAGGGCGCCGGCAGCGGCCGTTCCACCCTGGCCATCGGCGAGGCACTGGACAACCAGAGCGGGCGCATCCTGCTGGGTGGCGCGGGCACGATCAATGCCGCCAGCCTCGACAACCTCGGCGGTACCGTCCACGCCGGTGGCAGCGAGCTGGTACTGGGCATCGACGGTCGCCTCGACAACGGCAGCCAGGGCCTGCTGTCCAGCACTGGTTCGATGACGCTGGACGCTGCCAGCCTCGACAACCGGCATGGCACGGTGGTGGCAGGTAAAGACCTGCTGCTGACCACGGTTGCAGGCGTGGACAACAGCGATGGCGCGATGCAGGCCGGCGAGCTGCTGCAGCTGCAGGCCACTGGCCTCGACAACCAGCGCGGCACACTGCTGGGTGGGCAGCTGACCGTCGATACCCGCGGCCAGCGGCTGGACAACAGCGCAGGTACGCTGGGTACGCAGAAGGGTGCGCTGACGGTGCACAGTGGCGCGCTGCTCAACCAGGGTGGCCGGGTGCAGTCGGCCGCCGATCTCCGCATCGATACCGCAGGGCAGACCATCGACAACCGGGACACCGCCAGCAGTGGTGGCCTGTTGGCGGCGGGCACACTGCAGCTGGACGCTGGTGCGCTGGACAACCGAGGTGGCACGCTGAACGCACAGGGCGATGCGCGGCTGGTGCTGGCCAGTGCCGACAACAGCGCCGGCGGTACGCTTGCCAGCGCGGCGGGCCTGTCGCTGCAGGCGACGACGCTGGCCAACGGCGCCGGGCGCCTGCAGGCCGGGCGCAATCTCGACCTGACCCTGAGCGGGCACCTGGACAACACTGCCGGCGCGATCGCCGCCGGCCAGTTGCTGACCCTCACCGCAGCCAGCGTCGACAACCGCAACACCCGCGGCGGCGATGGCACCCGCGGCCTGCAGGCAGGCCAGCTGCAGTTCGGAACGCAGTGGCTGGACAACAGCCAGGGACAGATCGTCACCGATGGCGGCGCGCGGTTGCAGGTCAACGGCCAGCTGCAGAACAACGGGGGGGTCATCACCACCGGCGGCAACCTCGACAGCAGTGCCGACAGCGTTGCCAACAGTGGCGGCCTGCTGCGGGCCGATGGCAGCCAGACCCTGGTGGCACGCGCGCTCAGCGAGGACGGCCAGGTACACGCCCAGCGCGACTTGAGCCTGACCCTGCAGCAGGGCCTGAGCAACCGCGGTGAATGGGTGGCCAACGGCACGCTGGCCCTGCATCTGTCCGGCGACCTGGACAACCAGGGCGTACTGCGTGGCGGCAACCTCGATCTCAACGCGCAGAACATCACCAACGCGGCCAACGGCGAGATCTCCAGCGAAGGCATCACCCATCTCAATGCACGCGGCCAGCTGACCAATCGCGGCCTGATCGACGGCAAGGTGACCCACCTCGAAGCCGACGTGCTGGACAACCTTGGCACCGGCCGCATCTATGGCGACCACGTGGCGATCTCGGCCGGCGTGCTGAAGAACCATGCCGAGGATGCCAACGGTGCCACCCGCGTCGGCACCATGGCCGCGCGCGAGCGCCTGGACCTGGGCGTGCGCGAACTGCAGAACACCGGCAAGGGCCTGATCTACAGCGGCGGCGACGCGGCCATCGGTGGATCGCTGGGGGCTGATCGCATTGCTGCGGGCACGGCCGGCAGGATCGACAACATCGGTTCGATCATTGATGTGAGTGGCAACCTGGCGATCGATGCGGGCGCGATCAACAACATCCGTGAGAACGTGGTCATCACCCAGACCACCACGGTGAACGCGCCGGTGCGCATGGATCGTCCTGCATGGTGGCGCAACGGCAAGAACGGCACCGAGAACATCCGCAGTACCAGCCACTACATCGCCCAGGAGGTCTATTACCTCAACCCGGCCGATATCCTGGAAGATACGCCGCACATCACCCCCGACGGCTTCACCGTACACCGGGCGGTGGTGCGCCTTACCGCGCAGACCAGCGCGTACTTCTTTGGACGTGGCGGCCTGTATGCCGCGCTGGGTGAGCGTTCGCGCCTCAACCTGCAGGATGGCACCGTGGTGCTGTACTACGTAGGGCGCCAGGACAACCAGGCCAACCCGGACCAGGCCGGCAGTGGCGCCGACGATCCCTTTGCCGAGCTGACCCATCTGCACCCGGATTCGCCGGCATTCCGCTATGTCGATGACAAGCTGACCTATTCACCGGCCTATGGCACCTGCACCACCAACTGCGTGCAGCTGTGGACCTACAAGGACTATGCCCCGGATCAGCACCTGACCAATCCGCGCGGCTCCGGCGGCAACAACGTCAGCAGTAACGAGCAGTACCGCATCGCCACGCAGACGGTGACCGAGGATACTCTGGGGCCAGGCGTAGGCGCCGATGCGGTCATCCGCTCCGGTGGTGCAATGCGATTGCGTACCGATGATCTGCGCAATCACTACGGCAGCATCGCCGCCGGCGGCAATCTCGACATCGTTGGCCTGGGTGGCACCGCCAAGGTGGAGAACCTGGCTGCGACGCTGTATCGCACCCATGCTTTCAACAACGTGGGGCATACCTTCTCCGGCGACCTCGTCACCTGGAGCAACCCGGCGATCTCCGAAGTGACCGGGAAGATCGGCGGCAGCATCACCAGCGGCGGCACCCTGACCATCGACGTTGGCGATCTCAGCAACCTCAACCAGGGGCGCAACGCACCCAACGTGCAGGATGGCGCGGCAATGGCCAACCTCAACGCGCAGGGGCCGAAGACGCTGCCGGACGGCCCTGGCCATAACGGTGCGCAGGGACCGGGCCATAGCGGAGGGACGGGGGCGGAACGCGTGCTGGCGCAGGCGGCCGATGCCGCCGGCACGCAGCAGGGCGGCACGGTCGGGGGCATCGCCGGCAATGGCGCCGCATCCGGTTCGCGCGTGGTCGCCGCCGCCGGCGGCTCGCCGGACCGCATCGCGATGGGCGCGCCGGACACCCGCGCACCCACGGCCAGCCTGTTCAACGTCAACCGCAACGGTGGCAACTATCTGGTTGAAACCGATCCGCGCTTCACCGACCACAAGACGTGGCTGAGCTCGGACCACCTGCTGGGGCAGATGGGCTACTCGCCCGATACCGTGCAGAAGCGGCTGGGTGACGGCTACTACGAACAGAAGCTGGTGCGCGAGCAGATCGGCGAGCTGACCGGCCGCCGCTTCCTGGACGGCTACGCCAGCGATGAGGCGCAGTACCGCGCGCTGCTGGAAGCCGGCGCTACCGTGGCCAGCGAATGGGGCCTGCGCCCGGGCGTGGCGCTAACCGAGGCGCAGATGGCGCAGCTGACCAGTGACATTGTCTGGCTCGTCGAGCAGACCGTGACCTTGGCCGACGGCAGTACCACCACCGCACTGGTGCCGCAGGTCTACCTGCGCCTGCGTCCCGGTGACCTGGATGGGCAGGGCGCACTGCTGGCCGGTGCCAATGTCGATATCAAACTGGCCAATGGCCTGGTCAACACCGGTGACATCGCTGGCCGCAAGCTGGTGACCATCGATGCCGGCAACATCGAACACCTGGGCGGCAGCATCTCCGGCCAATACGTCGGGTTGGCGTCGGACAAGGACATCCGCATTGCCGGTGCATCCGTGACGGCGACCGATGCGCTGTCGGTGCAGGCGGCGGGAAATGTCACGGTGGCCTCCACGGTGGAAACACAGCGGGGCGGTGGTACCTACCAATACGAGACCAACCGCATCGATCGCGTCGCCGGCCTGTATGTGACCAACCCCAGCGGCGACGGCATGTTGTCGGTGGTGGCCGGCGGTGACATCAGCCTGCAGGCCGCGCAGATCCGCAATGCCGGCATCGATGGTCTTACCCAGTTGGCGGCAGGGGGGAATCTGGATGTCGGCGCTATTGCGCTGGACGAGCGCCGCGATGCCACCTTCGATGACCGCAACCACCAGCGCAGCAACAAGACAACGCACGCTACCACGTCGGTACAGGGTGGTGGCGATGTAGTGCTGGCTGCTGGCAAGGACATCAACCTGGCCGCCGCGCAGATCAAGGCCGGTGGTGGACTGGCGCTGCAGGCCGGTGGTGACATCAACAGCCAGGCATTGGTGGACAGTGAGAGCCGCGACTTCGCCAATGCGGGCAAGCGCAGCTCGCTGCAGGTCAGTCAGAGTGATGAAACGGTGCGGGGCAGCACGCTGCAGGCAGGGGACAATCTACTGCTGAGCGCTGGCCGCGACGTGAACCTGACCGCCGCACTGGTCGACAGCAGCGATGGCGCAGTCAGCGTAGTCGCTGGCCGCGACGTGAATCTGCTCTCGGCCAACGAGACGCACGACTACAGTCTGGACAGCTACGAGAAGAAAAAGAAGACGCTCTCCAGCACCACCACCACGCGCAGCGTCGACAACAGCGACAGCTATGCCATCGGCACGGCGATCCAGGGCGAGAGCATCAACATCACTGCCGGTCGCGATCTGACCGCAGTCGGTGCGGTGGTCGATGCCACTGGCAACGTTATTCTTGGAGCGGGCAACAATGTACTGATCACCGCCGCAGAGGACCATCACAGCAGTGAGTCCAGCGAGAGCAAAAAGAAATCCGGCATTACCGGAGGTTTTGGCAACGGCGTGGCGTCGGTGGGCTACAGCAGCGCGAAGAACAGCAGCACCAACGCCGAGCAGTCCACCACTCAGGTCGGCTCGGCCATCGCCTCACGCGAAGGTAATGTGCTGATCAATGCCGGCAACCAGCTGACCATTGCCGCTTCGGACGTCGCCGCTGGCGAGAACCTGACGCTGGTGGGCAAGGACATCGCGCTGCTGGCGCGGCAGGACACCACGGACAGCCAATCCAGCCAGGCGAGCAAGTCCAGCGGCTTCTCGGTGGGCGTGACCTACGACCCGACCAAGGCCTACCGCAGCGCCCGCGACTCGACCACCGACGGCATGGCCGACAGTGGCTCGGCGATGGGGCGGATCACCCGCACCGCTGAAGGTGCGGCGTCCGGCCTGCGTGCGGCCACCACGTCGACCGTGGTGACCGCCGGCAGCCAGCGGTCCAACAGCGAGCAGAGCCATTCGACCAGTGACGCGCGTGTCAGCCAGCTGGCTGCCGGTGGCGACCTAACGCTGATTGCCAACGGGGGCTCGATCCTCAGCCAGGGCACGCAGATGTCGGCCGAGGGCAATGCCGTGCTGCTGGCCACCAAGGACATCGTGTTCGACGTGGCCCACAACACCGAGCGCAGCGACAGCAGCAGCCGCGGCAAGGGCTGGGGCCTGGCCAACAACACCAGTGGCCTGCCGTTCGGTACCAACAACTCGCAGAGCGACGGCAGCGGCAGCAGCGACACCATCACCGGCACTCAGTTGTCGGTGGGAGGTGGCGTGCGCATGGCCACCACCGAGGGCGACATCAGCCTGACCGCGGCCAACATCGCCGCCGAGAAGGACGTGAACATCCGTGCGGCTGGCGATCTGCTGGTGCGCAGCGGGCAGGACACGGTCAGCAACGCCAATACGTCGGACAGCAAGGCGATCGGTTCGGTACAGATTTCCGATACCGAAAAGTTCTCCGGCTGGCACCGCGAGCAGCACCAGGACGACAGCGCGCAGGTGTCACAGGTGGCCAGCAGCATCGGCAGCCTGGGCGGCAACGTGAACCTGACGGCTGGCGGCAAGTACACGCAGACGGCCAGCAACGTGGTGGCCGCCAAGGACGTGAACATCACTGCCGCCGAGATCGAGCTGCTGACCGCCGATGAAAGCGGTCATTACTCGCAGAGCGACAAGGACCTGAAGATCGGCGTGTTCGCACGGGTGAAGTCGCCGCTGATCGACCTGATCAACAACGTGGACGCGGCCCGTCAGTCCGATGACCGCCTGCAGAAGATGCAGGGCATGGCCGCCGGCGCCAACGCGTATCAAGCGGCCAGTGCGATCAGGGGGCTCGCCAGCGATGGCGTGACGGGCAGCGGCGAGCTGTTCCGTGCCGAGGCTGGCATCGGCTTCAAGACGGCCAACAGCAGTGCCGATGGCAGCAGCACGGTCTCGCGCGGCTCGACCATCCAGGGCGGCGGCAACGTCAACCTGACCAGCACCACGGGCGACATCCACGTGGTGCAGGGCAACCTGAGCGCGGGCAACACGCTCAGCCTGGATTCGGCCGGCGACATCCTGCTGGAAGCGGGCAAGGCACACGTGGCAGACCGCAGCAAGAGCAGCAATGCCGGCGCCGAAGTGGGCGTTGGCGTTGTCGTGGGCGCGCAGACAGGCGTGTATGTGTATGCCGAAGCCAGCGTGGGCAGCAGCAAGGCGAACTCGGACAGCAATACCTGGCAGAACACCAGGCTGACCGGCCAGAACATCTCGCTGAAGGCTGAGGGTGATACCACCTTGCGTGGCGCGACCGCCACGGCCGATCGCATCGACGTCAAGACCGGCGGCACGCTGATGATCGAATCGCTGCAGGACATTGCCGAGAGCATGTCCAAGAACGGCCAGGTGGGTGGGCGCGTGCAGGTGGCCTTCGGTAATGCGTGGAATGCCGATGGCTACGCCAGCGCAGGCAAGGCAGAGGGCAGCTACCAGGGCGTGGGCCAGCAGAGTGGCTTGTTTGCCGGCAACGGTGGCTATCACGTGGATGCTGGGCACGTGAACCTGATTGGCGGTGCGATTGCCAGTACCAACGCGGCCAACAGTGAACTGACCGCACAGACGCTGACCTTCAGCGATCTGCAGAACCAGATGGACTACTCGGCCAGCTCCGGCAGCATCAGCGGTGGCGCAGGCGGGCAGATGAAGGGTTGGGACCCGAAGGCGGGCACTGCCGCCCCCCGAGGTGGCCCAGGCATGTCGATGACGGAGAACGGCAGCGACAGCAGTTCAACGCTTGCGACGCTGACCGAAGGCAACATCACCATCGGTGGCAAGCAGACCACGGCGGCGGAGCTGGGTATCAACACCGATGCCAGTGCGGCGCATCGTGCGCTGGAGGCGATGCCTGATGCCACCAAGCTGCTGGCGGACCAGCAGGCGATGGCGGCTGCGGCGGGGACGGTGCTTTCCACAAGCCAGCAGATCGCCAACGACATTGGCAGTGCTGGAGCGAACAAGATCACCGACAAGTATCGGGAAGGGCTGAGCGTCGAAGAAAGACGGGTATTTGATGACCTTCCTTGGGACGAGCAGTTCAAGCGCCTGCTGGCGTTCGATGCATCCTACGCGGATGCGCTGGTGACCCAGCAAAAGTGGGCCCCTGATGGTGTCTATGGCCGCGCATTGGGGGCTGTCACCACCGCACTGGTCGGAGGCATGTCCGGGCAGGGACTAGGTCAGCTGGGTTCCAATGCGCTGGCACCGTATGCGGCTGAACTGATTGGCAAGACGTTCGACCCGAACAAGCAGAGTGCTGTGCCCAGCGAGGCCATGCAGATGCTGTCGCATGCGCTGCTGGGCGCGTTGTTGGCTGAGGCCAATGGTGGCTATGCGGGGAGTGGGGCGCTTGCGTCCGGTGGTGGTGAGCTTGCTGCCAAGTTCCTGACGGACAAGTTGTTCGGCGGGGATCCTTCGAGCCTGAGCCCACAGGAAAGGGAAGCAGTTCTGGCGCTGTCGCAGGCGGTGGGTGCACTGGCGGGTGGGTTGTCGGGACAGGATCTGGCCGGAATCGCATTGAATGCTGGGATTGCCAAGAATTCTGTTGAGAATAATTTCCTCGGGAAGAACGATCAGCAGCGGCTGGCAGATCTACGTGAGAAGTCTAAGAAGGGAAAACTGACGCCACAGGAATCCGCGGAGCTTATTTATCTCGACGGTGGGGATCATATGAGTGATGGTCTGCTGAATATGCTTGCCGGCGGCCAGCCTCTTTCTGTCGTGCAGCAGCACAATCTGGAGCTTTATCTGGGGGCATATGCGCAGCAGAACGGCACGGATGCGGCGATTGCCCTCGTCAGTGGGGGTATTCGCGAGGCAAGCGAATTCCCTTACTCGGGACTTTCGCGTGATAAGCAGAAGTTCACTGATGAGAACTTTTCGTTCTTCGAAAAGAACATTTGGAGAGCTGATAGCGAAAACGAGGCAATCTTCAACAAGGCTGTCATCAGGTCCGGCTTGGAGGTATGGCGCTCTGAAGATCTCCTGCCAACGGTGATGAGGCAGCGGCGTGATTTTGCGCTGATGGATGCCTTGGTCGGTAGCCCTCTGGCGAGCGGAAGCTACCTGTTCGGCAGCCTTGTAGGGCTGAGCGACGATGATCGATATGCGCTCACCATGACTGCGGGGAACATCGCGCTGATTGCCGGGGCAACGGCTGCGGGAAAGACGGGTTTGCTGCCTGTGACGGGCCGCTTGGGAATTAACCCAGTTGGTGAGGGCGGCCAGAAGAGCAGCGCTTCGAGCAGAAGGCGCGTGGGGGAGTCGCCTAGAAGCGATAGTGTTTCCGTCTCCACCAATAGTGGAACAATCAAGGCCAGCGAAACGATCGGTCAGCCTGTAGAGGCTGTCATAAACGGTCGTAAAAGGATGCTTCGGGTCGATATCGAGCCGAATGGTAAGCTTCAGATCCAGTCAGGAGGCGGAAAGGACTCGTTCGTAGACTTCCGTCCGGATCTATCATTGCCCTTGGCTCCTCAGATAGACAAGGCGTTCAGGCGATTGCCAAAATCTGCAAGGGATCAGCTTGTCAGAAACGCTGAGAAGGGGCTAAGACGCCTGCAAGAAACAGGAAATATGTGATGGGAACCAAATTTATTGTTGTTTTGAAGGGTGGCATGAAGTTGCCCGAGAGAAAGTTCTTGATTGATCAGGCATGGGGTGATTTTCCCGTGTCCTACTTTCAGGATGATGAGAGTCTTGATGAATGTAATTTTCTTGATCTTAAAGTTAATAAGTGGGAAATTAATAGCGAGTGGAGTTTGGTGCAAGGGGACGCGCCTTGGATCAGGGTTGAAATATTGCGGGGCGCTCCTCTCGAGGAGTATTTAAAAGGTCAAGGGGTCTTTCCGCTGATAAAGGGGTCTGGTGAGCTGCTGCTTGTTTTTGAGTTGGATGATGGCGGTAACGATTTGGATGAAAATCTTCTGCTTCGGCTTGTGATGGTTTTTTGGGGTAGTGGAATAATATATCGATGGGATGATGGTTTTCATGTCGTCGATGAAGATGCTATTGCTTCTTTACCAGGGCTCGAAGTAGTTCGGAGTCGCTTGCTTAGATGTGAGTAGCTGAATTCTGCTTGCCTGAGCGCTTTCCTGCCAGGTGGCAGTAAAGTGGGTTGAATGTAGTCGTGAGTGATCGGTTGTGGCGGATCGGAATGATCCTGATTGGGTCGTATTTACATGTTTGGATTGGATCTATGGGCTGGTGTGTTCGTGCAGATGCTGAAGTGTCTGACGAAACGTTGTGGATTTGGGCCTGATGATGTTGACTGTAGTTTCCCGAATTTGAACAGCTTTTACGCGGATGATCACTTCTGTGGCGTAGGGTTTTCATATGGAATTCTGTGCGAACCCGACGTGGTTATTGTCAGCGATGAAGATTTTTCTACATATTTGTCTATGGCGTTCTCCAGGTATGTTGAGGGGAATCCTGAATCTGCTGATCAAGTGCTTTCAATGATGTATGTCAAAGGGTGTGTCTGAATTGTTTGCCAGTGGAGGGTTCAAGTGTCCAGTAACGCGCTCAACCATCGCGGCCATGCTCGGCGTGCTTTCTGCAGTAACTTGACGCTGGCGACAACTCTCGCCATAGCGAGTCTGGCACTCACTTCACATCCCTCGCTGGCTGCCGAATCCGGCTTCGAGGGCGTCGCCTGGGGCGCAACCCAGGCCCGGCTGAAAGAAGCACTGGGCGAGCGCTTGGCTACGCGAGCCTGCCCCGAGGAACAGCAGGAAGAGCCGGAACTGAAGCGATACGCGAGAGCCTGCGGCCCTTACATCGAGGATTACACCATCGACGGAATCTCCTTCGTGGCGTTCTTCGGTCTTCGCGGAATCGAGGGGCCGCTGAGCGCTGTCTATCTCGATCGCGCCGCGACGGTAACCAACGAGCAGATCAAGGCAGGTAAAGGTGCGGAATTCAGGTGCAACCGGGTGAAGAAGGTGCTGGCAGAACGGCATGGCCGGCCTGAAAGGGTAAGCGAAACGTCTGCGCGTCCGCGCGACAAGCCTGCGGTGCTGCTGACCGAATGGGTGAGTGGTGATACGACGATAACCCTCACTGAGACAATTGTCTCCGAGGCCCCCGGTCAGCAGTACTACGTCAGTGTCGTCTACGCGCCGAAAACCGAAGTGCCGGAAGTTCGCTGACCTTCCTCAGCCTTTCGAGCGATTATCAATGGTGTCTTGTTTTTGGATGAAGAATCAGTGCGAATGAAGATCGAGCCCACTTTCGGTAGCGCCGAAGGTGGCGCGGAGCGAGGCGCAGACTCGGCCTCTGACGAGCCAAGTGAAAAGAGTGCGCTGGCGATTGTGGTTGGGGACCGGTTCTCCACCTATTGCCATTTCTGGAGGCTGGACGACGCAGCCGGCAGGGCGCCGAGACGGTGGCATTGGCCGGCGTTCCTGTTTTCATCATTGTGGTTCTTCTTCCGACGCATGCCTGTATGGGGCACGATCTGGTTCATCGTTCCGCCTTTGGCGATGACCACGTTCACTCAGATGGGTCTGCCATGGTTCGCGGTAGTCGTCTTCGTGGTCTGCCGCGTGCTTGCTGGAATCCTGGCGAATTCCCTGTATCTGTCTCATTGCCGGAGGATTGCCCGCAAGGTGCTTGCCGGGCATGGAGGCGCGCATCGGCGGCGTGCCGAACTGCAGAAGGCCGGTGGTGTCAGCTACACCGCTCTGGTGATCGCCTTGGCGGTAACGGCCTCACAGAACACCCTGATCAATCTGGCAGTTCGTTCGATGCCCAAGGCAGCGCCCAGGCAGTCTTCACTGCACCTGCCGGCGAACCGGCCGGACCCGGATCTCGAATATGCGGAGAGGGAGGTGTACCAGGAGGAGCTGCGTGCGATCGCGATGACGGCGTGGCCGGCGGGTGTTCCAATGGACAACAATGTCTGCATTGTCGAGCTACGTCTGACGCCACCGGGTACCGTGCTGGATGCCAATGTTCTGGAGCCTTGCACGCTGGACGAAGCACAGCGTGAGATGATGTTGGGCGAAATCAGGCGCACGGACTTTACGATCGAGGGGAAGATGCGGTTCTTCACCCGCCATACCGTCATCGGCTTGCGTGGCTGATTCCCCGCCACGGGCCTGAGTTCCTCACGGTGAGATTCTGCTTGAACGCGTTTATGTTAACGCGGCGTTGTTTCAATAACTGTTCTTAAAGTTTCCCCGGGTCGTGCCGCCACCGATATAGGGCCACGATCAAGGGAATTGAGATGCTCGCCTTACGCAACCTCCGTGTGGGATCCCGGCTTTCCGCCGGCTTCGGTCTGCTGTTGCTGTTCATCCTGGCCATCGTCGGCCTGGTGTTGTACGGAAACCATTTGAAGTCCGCCCAGTTCGAGAAAGTGGTGGGCGTGAACATGGTCAAGATGCGGTTGTTGAACGACATGCTCGATACCAACAACGCGGTGCTGATGCATCGCCGCCTGATGGTGATCAAGCGCGGCGAGGAGTTCGACAAGGATTACCAGCGGGCGCAGGAACTGAGCCGCACCTACGACAGCATCTGGGACAAGTACGTCAAAATTCCCCGCGATGCCACCGGCGATACGCTGGTGGCGCAGATCGCGGCGGCACGCAAGGCCACCGACGTCTCCACTCAACAATTGCACGAGCGGATGAAGGCGGGCGACTACGATGGTGCAGCCACCGAGCTGCTGGCCGAGCACGGTCTGGCCACGGCCTGGAATGGAGCGATTTCCAGCCTGCTGCGGCACCAGGAAACTCTGACCGAACGCAGCCGTGAGGAATACCGCGCCACGGAAGCGTGGACGGGAACCCTGTCCATCGCCTTCGGTGTGCTCAGCCTGATTCTCGGCGCACTGGCCGCGTGGGCGATCACCCGCAGCCTGACCCGCCCCTTGGCGGGCGCGGTGAAGCTGGCCGATGGCATCGCCAACGGTCGCTTGGACAACGTCATCGATGCCTCGGGCAACGACGAGGTGACCCAGTTGCTGAAGTCCATGCAGCGCATGCAGGGGCAGCTGCAGGCGGTGATGGCCGCGCAGGGCGAGATGGCGCGGCAGCACGATGATGGCAGCCTGGGTTATCGCATGGACGAGAGCGCCTTCCCCGGCGACTACGGGCGCATGGTGCATGACACCAACGCGCTGGTGGGCTCGCACGTGCAGGTGCAGAACCGCTTGATCGAGGTGATGAAGCACTACGCACGCGGCGACCTGTCGGTGGACATGGATCGCCTGCCGGGCGAGAAGGCGGCGATCACCCAGGCCATGGACGAGACCAAATCGAGTCTGTCGGCCATCAACGGCGAGATCCGCAGGCTGGCCACGGCCGCGGCCGCGGGCGACTTCAGCCTGCGTGGCGACGAAACACGCTTCGAGCATGATTTCGGCGACATGGTGACCGGGCTGAACCGGTTGATGCAGACCACGGACGAGAACCTGGTGCAGGTGTCGAGCCTGCTGCAGGCGATCTCGCGCGGCGATCTGACCGTACGCATGCAGGGCGACTTCCACGGCGTGTTCGCCCGCATGCGCGACGACTGCAACGCGACCGTCGAGCAGCTGACCCACATCGTCGGCCGTATCCAGGCCAGTGCATCCAGCATCAATCTGGCAGCGGGGGAGATTGCCTCCGGCAATACCGATCTGTCGCGGCGTACCGAGCAGCAGGCGGCCAACCTGGAAGAAACGGCAGCGTCGATGGAGGAGCTGACCTCCACGGTGAAGCAGAACGCCGAACACGCGCGCCAGGCCAACCAGCTGGCGATCGGTGCACATGGGGTGGCCTCACAGGGCGGCGAGGTGGTCGGCCAGGTGGTGACCACCATGAGCGCCATCGAAGCGTCGTCGAAGAAGATCGCCGAGATCATCAGCGTGATCGATGGCATCGCTTTCCAGACCAACATCCTGGCGCTCAACGCCGCCGTGGAAGCGGCACGTGCGGGTGAGCAGGGCAGGGGTTTTGCGGTGGTGGCCAGCGAGGTGCGCACCTTGGCACAGCGCTCGGCGGGTGCGGCCAAGGAGATCAAGGGCCTGATCGAGGAGTCGGTGGGCAAGGTGTCCGACGGCTCGGCGCTGGTGCGTCAGGCCGGCACGACGATGGGCGAGATTGTCGCCTCGGTGCAGCGGGTGACCGACATCATGGCGGAGATCTCTGCAGCCTCGCAGGAGCAGAGCTCGGGCATCGAGCAGGTCAACCAGACGGTGATGCAGATGGACGAAACCACTCAGCAGAACGCCGCGCTGGTGGAAGAGGCCAGCGCCGCTGCGCGGTCGATGGAAGAACAGGCCAACCTGCTGGCCGAGGCGGTGTCGGTGTTCCGCACCGGCGCTTCGGTGGCGGCGGCAGCGGTCCGTCCGATGTTGGCAGCGGTCGCTGCAAGCGTGCCGCCGGTGCGTCGCGCGACCGGCCTGCCGCCGCGAAATGCCCCGTCGCTCGCTGCCAACACGGGTGGGTGGGAAGAGTTCTAAGCCGGGTGGGAGACGGCGCCCATCGCGATGGCTGGTCGCGATGG
This sequence comes from Stenotrophomonas sp. 1337, assembly GCF_031455455.1. NCBI lineage: Bacteria > Pseudomonadati > Pseudomonadota > Gammaproteobacteria > Lysobacterales > Lysobacteraceae > Stenotrophomonas > Stenotrophomonas sp. 1337. The sequence goes on from NZ_JAVDSR010000015.1 coordinate 46,468, forward strand.
GCGCATTTTTGTTTCCTGAACCGATGATGGCCGCTGAGCGCCTGGAGACGTGGATTTCACCTGCAGTTGCCACGTGCAGGCAGACACTTGCGCCATACCGGAGCACAGGAGATGGCCATGAAGACCTCGACCCGATTGATGGTGCTGGGCACCCTGCTGGCGGCCTCGTCCGTTGCTGGCGCACAGAATTACGGCCCGCGTGATGAAGGGCGCAAGTTCAACGATGGCAGCCGCGTGGTCTGCAAGAACGTGGAAGTACAGCGCAATACCCGCGATCCCAACCGCATCACCGGTACCGCTACGGGCGCCGTGGTCGGCGGCCTGTTGGGCAACCAGGTAGGCGGCGGCAATGGCAAGAAGCTGGCGACCGTCGCCGGTGCCGTGGCAGGCGGTGCAGCTGGGCGGCAGATCCAGGGCAACCATCAGCAGAAGACTGGCGACCGCGTGGTCGAGCGCCGTTGTGAGCGCGTCTATCGCTGATACCTCCATGCGATAGCCCCTTCCACACTGCTGTACCCCGAACGCCGGCCCTGTGCCGGCGTTCTCCGTTTCCGGACCGGTTCCGTGGGGCAGGGCGCATGCCTATACTGCGCCGACCTCCAGGGATGAATCGCCAGTGAACAAGTCGAGCGCTGTAGACCGTCGGGAACCGTCAGATGTTGCTGATGCAATGCCTCGCACGACAGCCAGCTACTCCCGCGTGCGTGACCGCACCGACGAGCTGGAGCTGTTCATTTCCGGCCTGCTCGCCTTCGCACTGCTCGCTGTGCCGGGCTACCTGTTCGATGCGTGGGCGCGCAGCAGCCTGCATACCGAAGGTGTCTATTTCCAGGCGCTGTGGTTCGCCTTCAGCATCGGCGTCGGCATGTGCTACGTGCTGGCGGTGGCCTTGATCATCCACTTGGCCGTGCGCGGCTACTGGATCGGCCTGATCGGCCTGAAATCGCACTTCCCCAACGGTATCGACTGGGATCGGTTGACGATGCTGGGGCCGTTCTCACGCGCGTTCCTGCAGCAGCGCGACGGCGGCCTCGACGGCACCATTGAACGCGCGGACCGGCTTGCCACCATGCTGTTCTCGACCACGCTGTTGTGCGTGCAGACCCTGGCCGGCACGCTGGTGGTGGCCATTGTCTCGCTTGGCGTGGCGATGGCCATCGGCGCCGCCTTCGGCGATGTCGATCGCATCACGCTGGGAATCGTTGCGGTGTTGATGCTCTGTCTGCTCGGTTTGGCGATGGTGCCGATGCTGCTGGAAAAGTCGATCGCGCGGCGTCGCGCGCGGGGCCTGGACACGGCACGGCAGGAGAAGCGACTGCAGTCGGTGCTTGCTGGCCTGCAGCGGGTACCCATGCTGCGCCTGCTGCAGACCATGCAGTGGACCCTGCAGAGCAACCTGCGCGGCCGCTCGTTCACGGTGATCTATATTTCGGCGGTGATGCTGGCGATGGTGCTCGCCGCCCTGCAGGTCTATGGCTCGATGACGTTCTCGCTGTTCAACCGCTACAGCGTGCTGACCGAGGAGGCAGTGAACCACGGCATGCTGGGCGCGCACTACGAATCGCTGCGCTCGGCGCACGACCAGTTGCTGCCTTATCCGATGATTCCGGCCGATACCATCAGTGCATCGCGGTTGCGCCTGTTCATTCCCCATCGCCCGCAGCGTGACAACCCGGTGGCGCGACAGCGCTGCGCCGGTGGTGCGCGCAACGAAGCGCAGGGCGCACTGGCCGCGACAGCAGCGGTGAACTGCATGGCCACGCTGTGGACGGTGCAGCTCGACGGCGGCAAGGTCGACCTGCACGATTTCGTGCCGATGGAACGCCGCGACTTGGACATGCGCGGGCTGGTGGGCTATCTGCCGATGGCGGACCTGAAGCCGGGCCGGCATGACCTGCGACTGGTCTGGAACGTGGACGGCGGCGAACGCGGCCCCAGCCGTCGTCGCGAGTACAGCATCCCGTTCTGGTACGCGCCAGACCCGTAAAAGGGGACGGAGGGCATTAAGTCGATTTCTCCCTCTCCGTGCCAGCTACGACTTAATCCCCTTCGTCCCCTTTGGGCTGTGCAGACGCCAGAGGGCGAGGGCGCCGTACAGCACCAGCAGCACGGCCAGGGTGATCAGTTCGCGGCTGACCTCGGCCAGGCTGGCGTCCATCTGGTTCAGGCGCACCATCAGGTTGATGCCGGAGGTGGTCGGCAGCAGCTGCGCCAGCCACACCAGCGGGCGCGGGGTCATCACCGCCGGCCACGACAGGCTGGCCAGGAAGAACAGCGGGATCGAGGTGGCGATGATGTACTGGAAGGCGCGTTCGCGCGTGCGGAAGAAACTGCCGACGAACAGCCCGAACGCCACCGTGGCAGCGATGAACAGGGTGCCGCCGAGCAGCTGGCCGAGCGGGTTGCCGCCACGCGGATAGTCCTGCACCCAGGCGGTGAAGCCGGCGTACCAGAACAGCCCGAACAGCCCGATCAGGCCGAAGCCAAGGGCCATGCCGGTCAGGGTGGGCAGGTCGAACTGCAGGCGCCGGCCCAGCACCAGCCGGCGACCGCCGAGCAGCACGCCGATGCCCATCAGCAGCGTCTGGTGCACGATCAGTTCGGCCACGCCGGGGACGATCGCGCTGCCATAGCCTTCCTGCGTGTTGAACAAGGGTCGTTGCACGAGGGTGACCGGTGGTGCCTGTGGCGCGCCCATGAACGCGGCCTGGGTGACAGCCGCTTCACGGCCGAACGCACCCAGCGCATCGGCCACGCTGCCCAGTACCCAGCTGGCGCGGCCAAGATAGGCGCCGTTGCCGAGCAGCACCAGTTTGGCCGGATGCCCGCGCAGGATGTCGCGTTCCAGGTTGGCCGGGATAAGCACGATGCCTTCGGCATGGCCGGCCTCCAGCTGTGCGCGCGCTTCCTGCAGGTCGGCCGGTTGCCCGACCACATGGGCCACGCGCAGCGAATCGAGCTTGCGCAGCAGCTCGCGGCTGGTCGCGCTGTGGTCTTCATCGACCACCAGCACGGGCAGGTTGCCGGCCACCTGATGGCGATAGGCGGCGGGGTAGAAGAACGAGTACAGAATCACCGCGCCGACCATCACCACGATCGCGTAGCGATCGCAGAGCACGGCCAACAGGGTCTGTCGCAGGCTGTGCCAGATCCGGCTCATGCGCCTGCCCCGGCCGGTTGCGCGGCCTGCGGCGTGCGCGCGAACGCCAGCAGGCGCCAGCCGCCGATGCCGCCAGCAACCGCGATCATCAGCAGCAGCGTGGCCAGCGGCCATAGCGATACCGCTAGTGGCGAGCCGATGAACTGCTGCTGGGTCTGCAGCTTGATGTAGGCGCTGAGCGGCAGCAGCAGGTGCCAGACGCGGGTGAACAACGGTGCGTCGATCACCGGGAACGTGGCGCTGGAGAACGCCAGCGCGGTGCCGATGCTCAGGCCCACGGCGGACAGGGCGGTGCCCATGTCGCGGGTAACGCCAACGAAGAACAGGGCATAGGCCGCGGTGGCCAGGTAGAACAGCGGCTGTGCGAGCAGCAGCAGAAGCACGCTGCCAGCGATGCCATCGCCACGCAGCCAGGCCAGGTAGGCCGCGCCCAGCGCGCCGTACAACGAGAACAGCAGCACGTAGGGCAGCACCTTGCCGGCAATGGCCGACCATGGTGCATGGCCCAGCCAGGCGGGCAGGGTACCGTCGCGGATCTCACGGCCGAGGCTGCCGGCCACGGCCAGCGCCAGTACCAGCGACAGTACCGCCGGGAAGATCAGTGGCAGCAGGAACAGCTCGTAGCTGCGCGCCGGGTTGAACAGGATGTCCGACTGCACCGCGATGGGCGCGGCACGCAGCTTGCCCGGCCCGACCTGCAGGCCGATGCGTTCGCGCAGCAACCGCGCGTTCCACGCAGAGACCGCGTCGCCGATATCCCGCGCGGTGGACTGGCCGGTGGTCATGTAGGTGGCGTTGTAATAGGAAAACACCGTGCCCTGCCGGCCGCGCAGCGCCTGGCGGGTCACATCGCGCGGCACCAGCACCACCGCGAACACCTCCAGCCGACGCAGCTGCGCGCGCGCCTCATCCATATCGACCGGTTGGCTTGCGATGCGCACGCCGGGGCTGGCGTCGAGCATGCGCAGCAGCAGGCGGCTGTCGCTGCTGTGGTCAAGGTCGACCACCGCAATCGGCACATCGCGCATCACCGATGCGGAGAACATCCAGGCCATCACCACCAGCATCAACAGTGGCAGCACGGTGACCAGCGCCAGGTCCGCACGGCTGCTGCGCAACCGGCGCAGTTCGCGCTGCCATGAGCTGCCGAAGCTGCTGCGGCTGGTGTTCAGTGCTGCGGCCATGCGAACAGCACGCTCATGCCGGGGCGGAAGCCCTCGATGCGGCGTACCGGGCGCACCCGCACTTCGAAGCTGCGCACGTCATAGCCCGATGACTGGCGGGTGGTGCGCCAGGTGGCGTAGTCGCCTGCGGGATTGATGAAGTAGACCTCGAACTCACCGTCCTTGCCGAGTGCCGGCACGCTGCCCTGCAGCTTGCTGCCGACCTTCAGGCCCTGCATCTGCGATTCGCGCAGGTTCATCGACACCCACATGCGGTCGATGTCGACCAGGGTGAACACCGGATAGCCGGCTGGTACCAGTTCGCCCGGGTCGGCCATGCGCTTGTTGATCTCGCCGGCCACCGGCGCGCGGCCTTCCACTTCAACGCGCGCGGCGTTGACTTCCGCCACCGCACCCTGGGCCTGCTGCACCTGGCCCTGCGCGGCACGCTTGTCCTGTTCGCGCGCGCCGGTCAACGCCATGTCGTACTGGGCGCGTGCGGCGCGGGCCAGTTCGCGCGAGCTGGTGGCCTGGGCCGCCGCTTCATCGCGCTTCTGCCGGGTCATCACCCCTTCGTTGAACAGGTTCTGCACGCGCCGGTAGGTGGCATCGGCAAGCGTGGCACCGGCTTCGGCGCGCTTCCAGTTGGCTTCGGCCGCGCGGATGTCTTCGCTGCGTGCGCCTTCGGCAGCCTTGTCGGCCACCGCCTGCGCCGCAGCCAGTGCGCCGTGCGCCTGCTGTTCCTTGGCTGCTACTTCGGGGCTGTCGAGCAGGAACAGCACCTGCCCGGCCTGCACGCGATCGCCCTCGCGGACCTTCAGTTCGGCCACGCGCGCGGTGATCTTGGCGGACACGTTGAGGGTGTCGGCGTCGGCCATGCCCTGGATCTGGTCGGCGGGGCTGCGCCAGGCCAGCCACAGGCCCAGCACCACCGCCACCAGCAGCACCACCAGCAGAATCGGCCCCAGCCGGCGCTTGCCCGGGGGCGTCGTTGCTTCGTCGTGCAACACATCACTCATGATCAATTACCTCGTCTGCACGCCGCCGATGGTCTTCGAAGCGGTCCATCTGTCCACTCACCTCGAGCAGTTGTGCCAAGGCGATATCGTATTGGTAGGCGGCCTGCGCACGTTCGACGCGGGCACCGCCAAGACCGAGCCGTGCGTCGATCACGTCCAGCGAGGTGGCCTGGCCTTCGCGGAAGGCCAGCTCCTGCAGGCGCAGGTTCTCGTCAGCCTGGGCGATGCTGCTGTCCAGCAGCACGAACTGCTGGCGTGCGGTTTCCAGCTCGTTCCAGGCCTTGCGCACACCCAGCGCGACCTGGTTCTCGGCCTCGCGCAGGCCGGCCTCGGCCTGTTCCTGCTGCGCGCGTGCCGCACTGATCTGTGCCGGCCGTGAGTTCGGCGACAGGAACGTGTACTTCAGGCCGATGCCGAACGCCCAGTCCGGATCGGTCAGCATTTCGTCGCGGCGGCGGAAGTCGTACTGGCCGAACAGGAATACCGTTGGCTTCAGCTTGGCCTGCTGCACGCGCACGCCCTGTTCGGCCTGCGCCACGATCGCCCGCAGGCGGGCGATCTGCGGCTGCCGTGCCTGCGCGGTACGCTCGAAGCTGGCGACCGGTTCCAGCGGCGCGCGCTGCACGAACAGCGGCGACAGCGGCTGCACATCGCCGCCACTGCGCAACAGCGTGGCCAGCGCAGCCTTCAGCGTGGCCAGATCATTGAGCGTCTTCTGGTACTCGCGCTCGGCCTTATCGCGGGCGACGGTGGCCTGCAGGCGCTGCGCACGCGTGGCGAAGCCTTCGCGTTCCAGCTTCTCCGCATCGGACAGGTGGCGGTTCAAACCATCGCGCACGTCGCGGCGCACGACCACTGCCTGTTCGGCCAAGCGCTGACCGAAGTAGGCCTGGGCCAGTTGCACGGTCAGCGACTGCCGCTGCGCTTCGCGCTCGGCGCTGGCCTGTTCGCTGGCCGCGCCGGCAGCACGCTGCGCGGCCGGAATCAGGCCGCCGGTGTACAGCGGCAGCACCGCAGTGACCACCGGCCGTGTGCGCCAGTCGCGCTCGGTGAACGACAGCGGTGAGTCGATGCCAAAGGCTTCGGCCACCGGCGCCAGCGAGCCCAGCGGCAGGGTCAGGGTCTTCTGGAACTGCAGCCGCCGCACTTCGCCGGTGATCTCCGGCAGGCGCAGCAGGCGGGTGGCCTCGTGCAGGTCTTCCTTGTTGCGCACGCCGGCATCAGCAGCGGCCAGCGCGTCGGAGACCTGTTCCAGACGCTGCCGCGCCTGTTCCCATTCCAGTGCGGGAGGCGCGCTGGTCTGTGCCGCTGCAGCCAGCGGCAGGCTGGCCAGCAAGGCCAGGCCGGCAGCGGCGAGCGCGCGATGCATCCTTGTCCGTGGGCAGCTCAGGCGCATGCCGTTCCTGTAGTGAAGAAGTGGGCAAACGGTAGTGGTCCGCGCGTGAAGCCGGGGTCTGCGGTGGTCTGGATCATGCTCTTTTCAACGTAGGGTATTGCCCGCGGCGGTACGCAGCGCGTGGGTGATGTGTTGCAACGTGCTCGAACGCACGGCGGCATGCTGCCAGAACAAGGGTACGTCGAGCCAGCGACGCGGTTCCAGCACCACTATCTGCCCGGCCTCTGCCGCTGGCGTGACCAGGGCCTCCGGCGCCAGGCACCAGCCCAGCCCACGCGCGGCAGCATCGACGAAGCCGGTGGAGGAGGGCAGGTAGTGTACGGGCGGTTGCATTCGCGCGCGGGTGAGCCTGCGCAGGAAACGCCATTGCAGTTCATCCTTGCGGTTGAACACGATCATCGGCGCCGAGGCCAATGCTTCGGCCTGCATGCCCGCGCTGAAGTGGCGGCGCGCAAATGCCGGTGAGGCGATGGCGCGGTAGCGCATCGCGCCCAGCGGATGCACGTTGCAGCCCTTCAGCGGCCTGCGCTCGGCGGTGACCGCGCCAAGCACGCTGCCGGTGCGCAGCAGTTCCAGGGTGTGGTCCTGGTCGTCCATGCGCAGGTCGAACAGGTAGCCGTGGCGCTGGTGCAGCTCGGCGATGGCGGCGACGAACCAGGTGTCCAGCGAATCGTCGTTGACCGCCAGCGGAATCGGCGTACGGGTGGCATCGCTGCCGCGTTCCGGCAGCAGTTCGGCAAGCGCTTCGGTCTGCAGTGCCTGCATCGGCCGCACCCGCCGCAGCAGCACTTCGCCGGCAGCAGTAGGCCGGCACGGAGCCTGGCGCACCACCAGCACCTGGCCCAGCCGGTCCTCAAGCGCCTTGATCCGTTGCGACAACGCCGACGGGCTGATCGACAGGCGGCGTGCGGCGGCCTCGAAGCTGCCTTCTTCGAGCACGGCGGTGAAGGCGCTCAACTGCGGATGTACCAGGTCCACGCGGTGCCTCTTCAGTTTTTCTGCACAGGATAAAGAAGAACCAGCTGGCCTTAACCGATCCGTTGGTCGCACCCTGCGCCTCTTTTCAAGGTGGAGAGCGTCGGATGTGGATTGCTGCGGCCCTGGCCGGCCTGTTTGCGGGTGCCGGTCTGATCATCGCCATCGGCGCGCAGAACGCCTTCGTGCTGCGCCAGGGGCTGCAGCGCCGCTACGTGGGCATGGTGGTGCTGGCCTGCATGGGCGCGGACATCGCGCTGATCCTGGCCGGGGTGGGCGGCATGGGGGCGCTGGTGCTGCAGTGGCCGTTGCTGCTGCAGGTGCTGCGCTTCGGCGGGGCCGCCTTCCTGCTGTGCTATGGGCTGCAGGCCGGGCTGCGCGCGTGGCGCGGTGGCAGCGCGCTGGCCGCGGCCGATGCCAGTGGTGGCAGCCGGCGGCAGGTACTGCTGGCCTGCCTGGCGTTCACCCTGCTCAACCCGCACGTGTACCTGGATACGATGGTGCTGCTGGGCAGCCTGTCCACGCGCTACCCGGGTGACCTGCGCTGGGCGTTCGCAGCGGGCGCCTGCGTGGCCAGCGTGCTCTGGTTCTGCGGGCTGGGGTTCGGCGCACGGTTGCTGCAGCCGGTGTTCCGCAACGCGGCAGCATGGCGGTTGCTGGATGCTGGCGTGGCGGCCTTCATGCTGTGCCTTGCACTGCTGTTGCTGCTGCGCCCGCTCTAGGCCGCATCCACCGCGCACAACGGGGTTTCACCAGGGCGCAGGGTCAGCACGCGCACGCCGCTGCCGGTCACGGCCACCGTGTGCTCGAACTGCGCCGACAGCTTGCCGTCGCGGGTATACACCGGCCATTCGTCCGGCTGCTGGCGGATGGCAGGCTTGCCCTGGTTGAGCATCGGCTCGATGGTGAACACCATGCCTTCCTGCAGCTCCATGCCGGTGCCGGCATGGCCGTAATGCAGGATCTGCGGCTCCTCGTGCATCTCCTGGCCGATACCGTGGCCGCAGTACTCCTTGACCACGCTATAGCCGTGGCTGCGCGCGTGGCGGGCGATGGCGTGGCCGATATCGCCCAGGCGCGCGCCGGGCCGCACGGCGGCGATGCCTTTCCACATGGCCTGGTAGGTCACCTGCACCAGCTTGCGCGCGGCGTAGTCGGCATCACCCACAACATACGTGGTGCTGGAGTCGGCAATGTAGCCGTTCTTCTCCAGCGTGATGTCGAGGTTGACGATCTGGCCATTGCGCAGCACGTCATCGGCCGACGGCATGCCGTGGCAGATGACGTTGTCGATCGAGGCGTTGAGCACGTACGGGAAGCCGTACTGCCCCTTGCTGGCGGGCCGTGCCTGCAGCTCGTCGACGATCATGCGTTCGACGATGTCGTTGATCTCCAGCGTGCTGCGGCCCTGCAGCGGCAGCGCGTCGAGCATGGCGAAGACCTGAGCCAGCAGTCGCCCGGACTCGGCCAGGCGGTCGATCTCGTCGGGGCGCTTGATCATGGCCATCGGCTCAGGCCCGCCCGGGGGCAAGCAGCTGCGGCTGCACACCGGCGGCGCGCAGTTCACTGGCGACGACGTCCTGGAAGCTCAGGGTCGGGTTCATCTCGCACAGCATGCCGACCCGGATCCAGAACGTGGCCTGGGCGTTGATCGAGCGGTTGGAGACGGTGCAGGCACGGCGCAGCTGGTCGTGCAGGGTGTCATCGATGTTGACGATGCCCATGGGCGTTCTCGATTGGGAATATATGAAGCGTATACGAAGCGTATATTCCCGTTCAAGCGCGTGGCATTCAGCCAGCGTCGGTGGCGAAGCGCAGGCGGTTGCCATCCGGGTCGACGATCAGCATCTCGCGGCTTCCCCAGTCGGTATCGTGTGGCGGCTGCTCGATGGGTACTCCCGCAGCGCTGAACGCGCGGTGCAGGCCATCGACGTCGGTGACGATGAAATACACCGCACCGCCGACCTCGCAGTCGCCGGTGTGTTCGGTCAGGAAGATCGTCTGGCCTTCGCGGGTGAGCTGGGCGAACAGCGGGAAGCCGGGTTCGAAGCGGTGCTCCCAGTCGACGATGAAGCCCAGTCCCTGCACGTAGAAGGGCAGGCTGGTATCGGCATGGCGCATGCGCAGCTGCGGGATGACGGTCTGGGGCATGGCGGCGGCTCCGGGGGCAGACGTCCAGTGTAGTGCCGGCCGCTGGCCGGCATCCTCGTGAGCCCGGGAACAATGAGGTTGCCGGCCAGCGGCCGGCACTACCGACTCTGCCTGGGTCTGGTAGGTGCCAACCTTGGTTGGCACATCGTGGTACAGCTACCGGCCAGCGGCCGGCACTACCCCCGCTCAGCAGGCCGTCGGAACGGCGGCCATCGCCGCCAACAGTTCGCGGTTCACCTGCTGGTGCTGCTGCTGCCATGCCGGAAGATCATCGGCGCTGACGTCGGGCTGCCCATCCAGCGATGACAACCAGCGCTTGAAACGGCTCTGGTAGTTGGCAAGTGACACCTCGCCGGTGATGTCGCTGCCCACCAGTCCACCGGTGCGCAGGGCCTCGATCACCATCAGCGCGTGTTCAAGCTGGAAGCGGCCCTGGTCCCAGTTGCTTCGCGCGACATCTTCAGCGAACACGTCCTTGTCGATCGACAGGTAGGTTGGCTGAGGGGCCTGCGCCTGTTCGGCGGCGAACGCGGCGACCAGGGCCTCGGGATGGTCGAAGCGGCGGAAGGCAGCTGTCATGCCCACGCGGCTGGCCCAGCCCACATCCACATCCATGCACCAGTAGGTCAGCCGCCGCCCCAGCAGCGGCCGCCAGTGGTTCTCCCACGCATGGCCCAGGCCGATATCGGCGGAGGTGATGCCCAGCACATGCACATGCGATACCTGTGGCAATGCGGCGGCAGCATTGACCCAGGAACCGCAGTGCATGCCGAAGGGAAAGCGCATGTTGTCCGGATGGTTGTCCAGCACCACCAGCTGGAACGGGGCACGCGTGTGCAGGTGCTGCAGCAGCGGCAGGCTGAGATGGTGGAAGTCGCCGCTGCCGAGCATGACCGTGCCGAGCTGTGCCGGCAGCGGCCGAAGAACTTCAGTGGCGAAGCGTGACAGCGTGGCGTTGCGGCAGGCAAAGCGCAGCGGGTCATGCCAGTGCTGCAGCGCAAGCGTGCGTGCCTGTGGCAATGGCAGTACGCCACCATCGAGGTCGAGGATCAGCGGCGGACGCAGTTGCATCGGTCAGCCTCCTCCATCCGGCTCAGCCTGCAGGTGCGGGGCCAGCCTGCGCAGGACGGCGCGCAGCAGCGGCGAACGCGCATGCACCGCGTGTACGGTGGAGGTGAAGCGGGCACCCAGTTCGGCCTTGATGCGTGAATCGGTCCAGCCGGCAACGTAGTGGCTGAGGCCGTGCTGCAACGCGTATTCCAGGTTGTGCATCCAGCTGACCGAGTACAGGTTGTGGTCGCGCGACTGCGGATAGGACAGGCCGATGTACTTGTCCACCAGCTTGCCGGCATGCACGTAGCACAGGTTCCAGCCGATCAGCTCGCCGTTGTGGCGGTAAAGGAACAAGCGCCCCTGTCCCTGCGTGTCTGCCAGCAGGTGCTGGAAGAAGGGTAGCTCGAGCCGGTCGAAATGCACGGCGCTCTGTGCATACACCTGCAGGTACAGCGCATGCAGTTCGGCCTGCAGCCGCGGTTCGGCAAGGGCAGGGTCACCGGTGGCGATGCAGTCGATCTGCAGGTTGCTGCGTGAGCGCAGCTTGCGCCGGATGTTCTTGCGACGCGCTGCGGACAGGCGAGCCAGATAGGCGTCGATGCAATCGAAATCGATCGCCACCCATGCCAGCGGCATGCCCTCCAGCGGGATGAAACCGCGTGCTTCCAGCGCCTGCAGGAAGGCGTGGCTGTGTGCGTTGGCGGCATCGTCCAGCAAGGGCGAATCGATCGCCAGATCCTTGACCACCAGCAGCCGGCTGTCACCGACGCCATGGCGCAGCACGTCGTCGGCCAGTGCAGCCGCCGACACATGCGCCGGCAGCGGTGTGTACTCGGTGCTGGTGGCACCGATGAACCGCGTCTGCCAGGTCAGCCACGGCCGCCACAGGCGCGACAGCGGCAGCCCCAGCAGGCGCGAGCGCAGTGCATCGTCCAGGGTTGTGGTCAGATCCAATGGCGCACGGAAACTGGGCAGGCCGCTGGGCAGGCGGCTGGCATCGAACCCCAGGGGAGGGTGGGCCAGGAAGCCCTCCAGCAGCGCGGCCGGTTCCAGCGCGGTGCTGGATACACGCGGGATCATGTCCATGCGGGGCACGGGAACCGGCAGCGCATTCCCGCTCAGCCCTTGGCCTTGGTCAGCAGCTGGTCCAGCAGGGTAATCGCCAGGTCGATCTCTTCGTAGCTGATGTTCAACGAGGGCGCGAAGGTGATCACGTTCTTGTACCAGCCACCCACATCGAGCACGAGGCCCATGCGCTTGCCGTCGTGCAGCAGGTCGCCGGCCAGGCCGATGTCGACCATGCGGTCCAGCAGTTCACGGTTCGGGGTGAAGCCATCGGCGGCGCAGATTTCCGCACGCAGTGCCAGGCCGAGGCCATCGACATCGCCGATTTCCGGATGGCGCTTCTGCAGGCCGCGCAGGCCGTCGAGGAAGTAGGCCCCCTTCTCCGGCACGGTGCGCTCGTAGTCCATCTCCTTGCCCAGCTTCAGCACTTCCAGGCCCAGGCGCGTGCCCAGCGGATTGGAGTTGAAGGTGGAGTGGGTGGAGCCCGGCGGGAACACGGTCGGGTTGATCAGCTCTTCGCGCGCCCACAGGCCCGACAACGGGTTGAGGCCATTGGTCAGCGCCTTGCCGAACACCAGCACGTCCGGGGTGACATCGAAGTGTTCGATGGCCCACAGCTTGCCGGTGCGCCAGAAGCCCATCTGGATCTCGTCGACGACCATCAGGATGCCGTACTTGTCCAGCACGCGCTTGAGGCCCTTGAAGAAGTTGCGCGGCGGAATGACGTAGCCGCCGGTGCCCTGGATCGGCTCGACGTAGAACGCGGCGTACTCGGCCTGGCCGACCTTGGGGTCCCACACGCCGTTGTACTCGCTTTCGAACAGGCGCTCGAACTGGTGCACGCAGTGGTCGGAGTACTCGTCCGGGGTCATGCCCTTCGGGCGACGGAACGGATACGGGAACGGGATGAACATCGCGCGTTCGCCGAAATGGCCGTAGCGGCGGCGGTAGCGGTAGCTGGAGGTGATCGACGAGGCGCCGAGGGTGCGGCCGTGGTAGCCGCCTTCGAAGGCGAACATCAGGCTCTTGCCGTTGCGCGCGTTGCGGACGATCTTCAGCGAATCCTCCACCGCCTGCGCACCACCGACGTTGAAGTGCACGCGGCCATCGAGGCCGAACTTCTCGTGCATGTCCACCGCGATGGTCTTGGCCAGCTGCACGCGCGTGGGGTGCAGATACTGGCTGGCGACCTGCGGCAGGGTGTCGATCTGGTCCTTCAGCGCATTGTTCAGGCGCTGGTTGGCGTAACCGAAGTTGCAGGCCGAGTACCACATCTGCAGATCGAGATAGGGGGTTCCGGCGGCATCGAACATGTAGCTGCCTTCGCAGCGCTGGAAGATCTTCGGCGGATCAACGTAGTGCACGGTGTCGCCGAAGGAGCTGTAGCGGGCTTCGTCTGCCAGCAGCTGTGCATCGGTGATGGCGGCATCGGCGTTCTTGTCAAAAATATTCATCGGTTCGGTTCCGGAGAGGGCATTCAAAGGAAGCAACGGGCGGAGCGATCAGGCGGTGGCGAGCAGCCGCGGAAGCGAGGGCTGAAGCAGGCTGCCGTCGAGAAGGCGCGGCAGCAGCGCAGTAGCGTCGTGGAAGGTGTCGATGGCGGCGTGGGGAATGCCGGCGTCGGTGCAATGGGCAATCAGGCGACGCTTGGCGAACACGAAATCGGCGTGTTCGGACACGCAGAAATCCGAGGCGCCGTCACCGATCATCAGCACGCGGGGAGCTTCGTCAGCACGCGCCTGCGCCGCGCAGGTGCACTTGCAGGTGCCGCTGCGGCAGCCTTCGGCCTGGTACGGAGATTCAAGCTGCCAATGGCCGTCAGACCAGCGCAGGTGGTTGGCCACCACAGGCAGCGGCGGCAGGCCGTGGTTGGCGAGGATGCGATGGATTGCATAGTCCAGGCCGTCGCTGACGATGCGCAGTGGCAGGCCCAACGCCTGCGCGCGTTTGACGAAAGCGGCGAAGCCCGGATCGATCCGTACCTGGTCCAGGTGTGCATCGAGGGTGGCCGGATCAAGCTTCAGCAGGCGGACCTGGCCCTGCATGCATTCACGCGAACCGATCTCGCCCGAGCGCCACTGGTCTTCCAGCTGCTGCCAACCGGGCTGGCCGAAGTTCTCCAGCAGTGAATCGATGACGTCCTCGAGGCTGATGGTGCCATCGAAGTCACACAGGATGCTCCATTGCATGGGCAGCTCCGTCGATGAAGAGAGGCCTTGGCACGATGCCGGCGACGGGGCCAATGTAGGCAGGCCGTCTTTCTCGTTCCTTTCCACCTGAAAGCCCGAACGGAGGCACTCGGGAAGCGTTCAGCCAGTGAGCGCGAAGCAGGCTTTGCTCGCCTTCAGCCTCTACTGGCCAGCCAGTACCTTGACGATCTCGCAGCTGTCTTCGTGGGTCAGCCAGGGGCTGTTGCCCACGGTCAGGGAGCGGGCGGCGAAGTCGCGGGCATTGGGTACGTCCGCGTCTGCGACGACGCCTCGCAGATAGGCATAGCCCGGCAGGGCGTGGATGAACATGCGGCTGACACCCAGGCCGCGCTGCCACAGCGATGAAAGCGCTTTGTCACGCGCACGTTCGCTGGGCAGCAGCAGCATCAGCATCGGCCAGGTGCCAAGAGTGCCAGGCATCCCGTCCACCACTTCAACGGCAGGCAGCGATTCCAGCTGCACGCGCAGCTGCAGCGCGCGCAGGCGGGCGGCCTGCAGGAAGGCGGGCAGGCGCTGTGCAGCGTGTGCCCCGACGTTCTGCCGCCAGCGGCTGACGCGATGCTGCGGAATATCCAGTGGAAACACATCACCCACCGCAGCTTCCAGGTCGCCACGGCGCAGGGCACGCCGCAGCGGATTTCCATACACCAACGACAGCAGGGAAGGGCGGTAGCAGGCCGCCAGGCCCAGCAGCTGCAGGCTGCGCGTCAGCTCCCAGCGCGGGTTGAAGGGCGTGTGTCCTGCGGCCTGCTCGATCAATGCCGCACGCAGTTCTTCATCACGTGTCAGCAGCAGGCCGCCCTCATGCAGGCTCAGGCCCTTGCCGGCGGCCAGGCTGAAGAAGCCGATGTCGCCGCGCAGGCCGACGCTGTTGCCGGCCACGCGTGCACCCAGTGCCTGTGCAGCGTCCTCGATCACCCACGCACCGACGCGGTGCGCAATGGCACATGCGCGATCAACATCGGCGATGCGCCCGCCCAGATGCGTGGGCACGATCGCCAGCGTGCGTGCATCGGCTGCGGCGTGCAGCGCCACCGGGTCGAAATCGAAATGGTCGCGGCGGGCATCGCACAGGTGTATGCGCAGGCCGAGGCTGTGCACGGCAATCGGTACCAGCGGACAGGTATAGGCCGGCAGGATCACCGTATCGCGCTGCGGCGCGCGCCTGCGCAGGGTGCGCAGGGCAATCAGCAGGGCATGGGTGCCCGAGCAGGTCAGCTGCAGCGGCGGCGTGCCCAGCTGCTCGGCGAGAATCGTGCACAGGTCGCCGCCGCCGGGCAGGAAATCGCTGGCCTGCAGGGGCAGGCCAGCGGTGGGAGGCAACTCGCGCGACAGCAGGCTCACGGGGCTGCTTCGGTAACAGCATGCGGATCATCCGCCTCGGCGCGGCCCAGGCAGATGATGCCGGCCACGATCAGCACCGCACCGATCAGGTGATGCAGCGTCAACGGTTCGTGCAGCAGCCACGCCGACAGCAGCAGCACGCTGATCACTTCCAGGTGCGAGGCCGCGAACGCAGGGCCGATCGGCGCGTGCCGCAGCAGGCTCATCCAGGTGAAGAACGCGCCGACGTAACCGAGCATCGCGCCGTATACCCAAGGCTGTGACAGCACGCGCAGCAGCCATGCGCTGTTGGCCTCGACCGGCAGCGCGGCGTCGCCGGCATACTTGAAGCACAGCTGGGCCAGGGTGTCGAAGGCCATCAGCAGCGGGAAGCCGACCAGGTACAGCCGCCTCATGTTCCGGCTCCGACCACGGCAACGCCGGCGCTGACCAGCAGCATGCCGGTCACCCGCAACGGCGTCAGCCGCTCGCGGAACAGGATGCGGCCGGCCACCATCAGCGCGACGATGTTGATCGAGCCGAGCAGCACGCCCTGTGACAACGGCACCAGCGACAGGAAAGCGATCCAGGCGACGAATTCGAGCACATAGCAGGCGATGCCCAGCCACAGCCAGGGACGGCCGAACATGTGTTTCCAGCGCTGCAGGCCTTCGCCATCCTGCGGGTCGCTGGCGGCAGCCTTGAAGGCCAACTGGCCGCCGGTATCGAGCACCACGTTGACCAGCCACAGCAGGGTCGCAAGCGATCCCATCTCAGGCGACCGCCTGCAGCACGCCCGCACGTTCGCCGATGTCGCTGAAGAAGCGCGCGCTGCGGCGGATCACCTCGCGCCGTTCGCGATCGATGGTGATCATGTGGTAGCTGTCTTCCAGCACCACCAGTTCGGTCGGTCCGCTGACGCGCGAGATCACCAGTTCGGCATTGCCCATGCTGGCCACGTCGTCCTCGCGGGCATGCATCACCAGGCATGGTGCCGTGACCTGGTGCAGGTGACGGCGTGTCCAGGTGCTCAGTGCACGCATTTCGGCCAATGCATGCCACGGGTTGCCTGGCAGGCCGGCAGCGGCACTGTCACCAGAGAGCATGGCGGCGCTGACCTGCGCACGCAGGCGCTCGTCGCGCAGGCCGTACGGCGGCTCTTCCATGAACATGCGGTCGCGGCCGATGCCCAGGCGCTTGAACCACGGCAGCAGGAACGAGAAGCGTGCGACCGCCGGAATGTTCCAGCCGTCGTAGCGGAAGGTGGCGCCGTACACCCCCACGCCGGAGACCCAGTCCGGCCGCCGCGCGGCCAGCGCCAGCGCCAGTACCGCCCCCATCGACAGGCCGCCGACGAACAGCTGGTCGACCTTGACACGCAGGTCCGCCGCCGCATCTTCCACGCCCTGGTACCACTGTTCCCAGCGGGTCTGCAGCAGGTCTTCGACGCTGCCGCAGTGACCCGGCAACTGCACGCCATGCACACTGAAGCCCGCGTTGTTCAGCCCTTTGCCCAGCATGCGCATTTCGGCGGGCGTGCCGGTCAGGCCATGGATCAGCAGGACACCCTGCGGGCCACCGGGAAGAAAGAACTCATGGGATGCAGGCACCAGTCGGCTCCAGCGCGGCAGTCGGGAAGGTCAGCATCGCAAGCGCGATTTTCGGCAACCTTTCAACGGTTCGTCTGGATCAAGGGCCCTTCAGCAACGGTATGGTGATGGACACCTTCAGGCCACCGCCGGGGCGGTTGAGGTAGCCCAGGCGTCCGCCCAGGTGCTCGACGGCCTCGTGGGCGATGGCCAGGCCCAGGCCGGTGCCGCTGGCTGCAGTGCCGGGCGCACGGAAGAAGCGCTCCCCCAGCCGCGACATCACGTCCTCGGGCACGCCCGGGCCATTGTCTTCGACGTACAGCTCGACATCGTTGTCGTCCAGGGCCTGCACGCCGACGGTGACGGTCGCATCCGCGCCGGCGTAGCGCAGGGCGTTGTCGATAAGATTGTCCAGCGCCTCGTGCAGCAGTGCGCCGTTGCCCAGTATCCGCACCGGCTGCTGCGGACCCAGGTAGCCCAGGTCGATGCCATCGCGGATCGCTTCGGGCACGCGCATGCCCACCCATTGCGGCACCAGCTCGGACACATCCAGCGCCTCCACCGTCTCCGGCACGGTCTGTGCCCGGCTCAACGCCAGCAGCTGGGTGCTGACGCGAGCGGTGCGCTGGTTGAGCCGGCGGATGTTCTGCAGCGCTTCGCGCACGGTCTCTGGATCGCCGTGCGCCAGTGCCTGGTCCACGTGCAGTGCCATGCCCGCCAACGGCGAGCGCAACTGGTGGGCGGCGTCGGCAATGAAGCGGTTCTGCAGCGTGATCATTTCCGCCTGCCGCGCGAACAGGCCATCGATGGTGCTGATCAGGGGCTGGATTTCCTCGGGCACGTCGGCATCGGAAATCGGTGCCAGCTCGCCGCGGCGCTGGGCCAGGCGCGAGGTCAGCGGGGTCAGGATACGCAGGCCGTGGGTGACGCCGAACCAGACCAGCGCGGCCATTCCCAGCGCCAGCATGGCCATCAGCGGAATGACGATCATCAGGATTTCGCGCGCACGCTGGCGACGGTCGGCCATGCTTTCGGCCACGGTCACCGCCAGCTGGTCCTGCGGATCGTTCATCGCCTGGGTGCAGACCGTCGACATGCGCACCTGCTGGCCGTTCAACTCGCCTTCGTACAGCGCCGGGTGCGTGCCGCTGCAGTCCTGCGAGGGCGCATAGGCGCTGAAATCTGCGTTGCCGGCGATGGTGCCCAAGCGGCTGCTGTCGACGTTGAAGTAGCGATGACCGTCGGGGTCGTACTCGATCAGAAAACGTGCCTGCGGAGACAGGTCGCTGCTGACCGGCATCGTGCTGAGCATCTGTGCGAACGACACGGTGTCATCGGTCAGGTTGCGGTCGTGGATGCGGTTGGAGTAGTCCAGCGCCACGTAGTAGGCCAGCAGCGTGTTGAAGGTCAGCAGGCCCAGCATCGGCAACGCCAGGAAGGCGAGCAGGCGCCGGCGCAGGCTGGGCGGTCCGCTGATCACGCGCTGGCGTCTTCCAGCATGTAACCCAGCCCGCGCACCGTGCGGATGCCCATGCCACCCGGCTGCAGCTTGCGGCGCAGACGGTGCAGGGCGATGTCCAGGCCGTTGTCGGTCAGGTCCTGGCCCCAGTCGCACAAGGCCTCCACCAGCTGCGCACGCGAGACGATGCGCTCGGCACGCACCGCCAGGGCGGACAGCAGGCCGAATTCGCGCGCGGTCAGCTCCAGCGTCTGCTCGTCTATCCACACCCGGTGCCCGGTCAGGTCCAGGCGCAGCCGGCCGATGCGCAGGTCGGGGTTGCCGTTGCTGGTGACCCGGCGCAACTGCGCGCGCACGCGTGCTTCGAATTCGTCCAGGGCGAAGGGCTTGACCAGGTAGTCGTCGGCTCCCAGGTCGAGCACCCGCACGCGCTCGGCCAGGCCATCGCGTGCGGTGACCACCAGCACGGCCAGGCCATCGCCGCGCTGGCGCAACCGCTGCAGCACGTCGCGGCCATCCAGCTGGGGCAGGCCCAGATCCAGCACCAGCAGCGCGTACTGGGTGGAGTTCAGGGCTGCATCGGCATGCGCGCCGTTGTCCACGTGGTCGACCACGTGGCCCTGCCGGCGCATCGAGGCGCACAGGCCAGAGGCGATGTCCGGGTCGTCTTCTGCGATGAGTACGCGCATGCGCGGGGCTCCTGGGGGCGGATGGGCCGCCCGCTGGACAGGGCGGGCCTCTCGGCTGCCGAGGGTAGCGGCAAACGGGGTGGAGGTGGCAGGCGTGGGGGGGCCAGGCGCACCCGGCGCTGGCCCTTCGTTCAGTCCTGCAGGCCAGGCTGGCCCTCGGCCAGCGGCACCCGCGATCCGTCCAGCAGGCCGCGACTGAGCTTGCCGTCCTCGATGAACAGCAGTTCGCCGTTCTCGCCATTCTTGATGCTGCTGTCGATGGCAATCACGCGGCCGTCGTGGAAGCTGCTGACGTGTGGCATCGAGGTGTGGCCGACCACGATGCGCTTGAGCTGGAGACGGTCGAGCACCGCCTGTACGCCCTGGCTGTCCAGGCGCCCGTCGAAGTAGCCGCGGTACCAGATCGGGCTGGTCTTGCCGTCGTACAACGGTGCGGTGGCGGGGTCTGCCTTCACCTCGGCCTTGGGAATGCCCAGCGAGGCCTGGTAGGCGGCATTGGTGTGGGCCGGGTGCAATGCCATCTGCACCGCTTCGGGCGAGATGCCGCCATGCAGGAACAGGGTATCGCCGATCTGCAGCAGCACCGGCCGCGTGCGCAGCCACTGGCCGATCACCGAGTCGGCACCATACAGCTGCGGATAGCTGCGACCGAGCAGCTGCGCGCTGCGCAGGTATTTCGGATTGACGTAACGCAGGTCGTCGTACAGCACCATGGTCTCGTGGTTGCCGAGCACGAAATGCACCGCGCCACCGGCGGCCGCCGCCTGCTGCTGCAGGCCATACAGCAGCCAGAACGCTTCGGTCACCTGCGGGCCGCGATCGAACACGTCGCCGGCGATCACCAGCGTATCCGTGCCCAGTGCCCAGCGGTCCTGCGTGTCGATCACCCGGTTGGCGCGCAGCAGGCGGACCAGCAGCGCGTACTGGCCGTGGATGTCGGACACGGCGACGATGCGCGGCACGGCCGGCAGTACCGATGCCGACGGCGCGCTCGGCGGCAGCACATGCACCGCATGCGGGTAGCCGCAGCGCGCGGCAACCTCCGTGCCATCGGTGCCGGCCTGCACGCTGTGGGTTTCCGCCTGGTCCTGGCAGATCCACTGCGCTTTCAGCTGCGCGCCTTCACGGAACAGGTAAGGGCCGTCGCTGTCCACGTGCTCTGCAGGTGCTGCCACGTCGCGGGCAGAGGTCAGTGGTGCGGCCAGCAGCAGGACCAGTGGCAGCAGGATCGACAGGATTCGGGCGTGGTTCGGCATCGGCGGCATCCAGCGGCAGGAGACGAGCGATGCTAACCGCCCACGGACGCCACCGGTGTGCGCGAACGGGCGGATCAGGCCCGGCCGCCTTCCCCCTTGAGCTTGCGCACGCGGGTATCGGCGGCGCGCACGGGCTGGCCGTCACGGCCATGGGGTTGCATGTAGGGTAGTGGCCGGCGGCTGCTGGATTCGATCAGTTGCGAGTGCGCTTCGCCAGCAGCGAAGCAATGCCGTTCTCCCCATTGGCGCAGGGCCACCAGCAGCGGGAACAGGTCCTGGCCGGCTGCGGACAGCACATAGTCGTGGTAGGCGCTGCCATCGGCGGCGGGCTGCTGCACCAGCAGCCCCGCCTCGACCAGGCGCCGCAGGCGGTCGCTGAGGATGTTGCGCGCCGCGCCCAGGCTGCGCTGGAAATCGCCAAAGCGACTGACGCCATCGAAGGCATCGCGGATGACCAGCAATGCCCAGCGGTCGCCGAGCAGATCGGCGCTGCGGGCCACGGGGCAGGGGCTGTTGGCGTGCATGGCGGACTCCCTCGATTGTGGTTGCAGTTTAAAACCAGTGGCGCTACCGTGCACCTGGTTTCAAAATGCAACCACACTGATGATGCCTTCGCTTCCCCGCCCCGTGTTGGGCCTGCTCGCCATTGCTGCCGGTGCCAGCGTGGCCAATGTCTATTTCGCGCAGCCGCTGCTGGAGCGCCTGGCCCACGATTTCGCCCTGGATGCCGCCGTGGCCGGTGCAGTGCTGGCTGCCACCCAGGCCGGCAGCGTGCTGGCCCTGCTCGGGCTGCTGCCGTTGGCCGACCGTGGCGACCGCCGTCGACTGCTGCGGGTGCAACTGCTGGCGCTGGTGGTGGCGCTGCTATGGCTGGCCGCCGCCCGCAGTACCGCGTGGTTGCTGTCGGGCATGCTGCTGGCGGGTCTGCTGGGTACCGCGCTCACCCAGGGACTGATCGCCTACGCCGCCAACCTCGCTGCACCGGAGCAACGCGGGCGGGTGGTCGGCATGGTCCAGGGCGGCGTGTTCATCGGCCTCCTATCGGCGCGCGTGGTCTCAGGTGCGGTAGCCGCCGTAGCGGGATGGCGCGCGGTGTACCTGCTGTCGGCATTGCTGATGGCGGCGCTGGCACTGCTGCTGTGGCGGCGTCTGCCGCACGTGCCGGTGCCCGCAATGCCGCCGTCGTGGCGCAACCTGCTGCGTTCGATGGCCGATATGCTGCGGCAGGATCGCGCGCTGCGCGAACGCGGGCCGCTGGCATTGTTCCTGTTTGCCGGTCTCAACGTGTTCTGGGCCGCGGTGCCACTGCCGTTGTCGGCGCCGCCGTTGAACTGGTCGACCGCCGCCATCGGCGCGCTGGGCCTGGCCGGCATCATCGGCGCACTACTGGCAGCGCGGGTCGGGCACTGGATGGATCGTGGCCTTGCCCACCGGGTGAGCCTGGGGGCGCTGCTGCTGATGCTGGTCGCCTGGGTGCCGTTGCTGGGCCTGCCGTACTCGCTGGCCCTGTTGCTGCTGGGCGTAGTGGTGCTGGATCTGGGCGGGCAGGCGTTGCATGTGTCCAACCAGGCCCTGCTGCTGCGTGCACCGGCCGAACAGCACGGACGCCTGGTGGCGCTGTACATGCTGTTCTATGCCGTGGGCAGCGGTGTGGGGGCTGCAGCAGGCACCTGGACGCAGGCGCGCTATGGGTGGCCGGCGGTGTGCGCGCTGGGCGCGGGCATCGCGCTGCTCGCACTGACGTGGTGGGCGACGTGGCGCATACCGCGCAAGGCCGCTGCGTAGCGTCGAGACCGCCCGGCGCCACGTCACGCGCGCTGCAGGCTCAACGTTGCAGCGCGCGTCGTCCCGGAGCTTCCGGCAGTGCGTCGTCGGCCACCACCACCCGGTTGCGGCCCTGTCGCTTGGCGGCATACATCGCCGCGTCGGCGCGCGCCATCAGCCGCTCGTAATCGGGATGACCATCGTGTCCGGCCACGCCGATGCTCGCGGTCAGCGCCAGCGTCTGTCCATTGGGCAGGGTGATCGGCGACTGTGCGATCTGCCGGCGCAGGCTTTCGGCGATCACCTCCGCCTGCGACTCGCTTGCCGCCACCAGCACCACCACGAACTCCTCGCCGCCGTAGCGGAACAGGTAGTCGCTGCCTCGGGTCTGCTGGCCGAGCAGGGCTGCGACGTGCTGCAGCGCGCGGTCGCCGGCGTCATGACCGTGGCCATCGTTGATGGCCTTGAAATGGTCCAGGTCCAGCAGCAACAACGAGAACGGCGTGTGGTTGCGCGTGGACAACTCGATCTCACGGCGCAGCACGGTCGGCAGGAAGCGCCGGTTGAGCAGGTTGGTCAACGCATCGCTGCCCGCATCCAGTTCACCGATGCGTTCGAACAGCAGGGTCATCAGGTTGCGGATGGTGGCCAGGTCTTCGCGGATCATCGGCAGGGCGGTCAGCCGCCGTGCCGGATCTTCATCGGTGGCGCGCTGCAGGCGGCTGTCGATGCGTGCCATCAGCTGGCCCACCTGCTGCGTCTCGCTGCTTTCGCCGAAGCTGGGAATGCCCTTGTGGGTGAACCACAGGCCGAATTCCGAGCTCGCCAGGCTGGCGTTGTCGGCACCGGTCGCATGGCCGGCGAGGGTGTACAGCAGGCTGTTTTCCCAATCCAGCAGCAGGGCGCGCTGGCGCTCGCGCTCGGTGCTGACGTTCTGCACCAGCGAGAACAGCCGGTACGCCGCATCGGTGCGCGAAGAGCGCTCACGGGCGTGCGTATAGGCCAGCGTCATGCCTTCCATGGCGATGTCCATGATCGCGCTGAGGCAATCGATGGCGGCGAAGGCGGTGTCGTTGTCAGCGGCATCGGCGCGCAGGCGGATGAACAGCTCGTGCTTGAGTACGCGCGCACCGCGGGCCACCAGGTCCACCGGAATACCGACCCGTGCGTGCACATCGCCGATCACCCGTTGTGCGGCGACGGTAGCGGCAATGCCATCCGCATCGGTGGTCAGCAGCTGGGCCAGCCAACGCTGCATCGCCGGTTGCAGGCGCTGCTTGACCTGTTCGTGGGACAGGAAGCGGCGCGCACGCGTGTCCTGCAGCAGCACTTCGTAGAAGCGCTGCGCCAGCGTCGGCGGTGCATCGGCGGCCACGGCATGCAGCAGCGCGGCGGCGGCGGGGCCGGCCAGCAGCAGACACTGCTGCCAGGCCTGAGCCAGCGGTTGGCTGGCTTCGTCCAGTTGGGGTGTATCCACGTCGATCTCTAACGGCGCACAACAGACCACGGTATCGGCCGCAGCTGTCGACGGTTGATGGCAGGGAAGCCGGCCAGTTTAAGCGCCATGCAGGCCGAAAAACGCGGATGAAGCACATGCCGGCCGATGCCGCAATGCGTTGACGCATTTGAGAATCACTCGCATTTATGAAAAAATGACGGCAGGAACCGACCTGCAGGCATCCCGCAGTGATCGTTCCGCCTCCCCCGTCGCCGCCTCGTGCCCTATGCCAGAGGCTTCCGTTGCCCTGCCAGAAGGTTCAGAACATGCCTGCAAACACTCTTTCACCGCGCCCGCTGGCGCTTGCCGTCGCTGCACTGCTGGCCACCGCTGCCGTCACCGCCCATGCGGAAACCGATGCCACCGATATCGACACCGTGCATGTCACTGCCTCGCAGATCGCGCGGCAGGCGCTGGGCACCTCCACCATCACCGCCGAGGACATCGCCAAGCGGCCTCCGGTCAACGACATCGCCGAACTGCTGCGGACGATGCCCGGCGTCAATCTGACCGGCAACAGTGCATCGGGCCAGTACGGCAACAACCGGCAGATCGATCTGCGCGGCATGGGGCCGGAAAACACCCTGATCCTGATCGACGGCAAGCGCGTGGGTGCACGCGACGCGGTGCGCATGGGCCGCAGTGGCGAGCGCAACACGCGCGGCGATACCAACTGGGTGCCGGCGGAAATGATCGAACGCATCGAAGTGCTGCGCGGCCCAGCAGCGGCACGCTATGGCTCGGGTGCCTCCGGTGGCGTGGTCAACATCATCACCAAGCGCCCGACCGGCGACCTGACCGGTGCGGTTGACCTGTACGGCCAGGTGCCCGAACACAGTGCCGAGGGCGGCAGCGAACGCCTCGGCCTGCAGCTGAGCGGGCCGATGACCGACACGCTGTCGTTCCGGTTGTACGGCAACCTCAACAAGACCGATGCCGATTCGCTGGATCTCAACCGCGACTTCGCCACCGGTGCCAATGCGGTACCGCCGGCGGGCCGCGAAGGCGTCAAGAACCGCGACGTCAACGCGCTGCTGCGTTGGGACGTGACCGCCAACCAGGTGGTCGAGTTCGAGGCCGGCACCAGCCGCCAGGGCAACATCTATGCCGGCGATCGTGCGGTCAGTACCACTGGTACCTCCACCGGTGTCGACCTGGCCGCGCTGGCCGAGCAGCAGGCCGAGACCAACCGCATGTATCTCACCACCGGCGCGATCACCCATCGCGGACGCTGGGGCGATGTCAGCTCGCGGCTGACGGCAGCGGTGGAAGGGGTCAACAATTCGCGCATCAACGAAGGCCTGGCCGGCGGCCCGGAAGGCAGCTTCAATGGCGCCGACTGGTCGACCTCGCGCCTGCGCAACTACCAGCTTGACGGCGAGGTCAGCTTCCCGACCACTCTCGGCGGTGCCGAGAACGTGTGGACGCTGGGCTTCGAGTACCTCGACAGCCGACTGACCGATCCCTATTCGATGAGCCAGTCCAGCAGCAGCGGTGGCGGCATTCCGGGTCTTTCGGCCGATCGTGCGCGCGGCAAGTCCGATGCACAGACCACCGCCGTCTACGTGGAAGACAACATCTATCTCGGTGAACGCTGGATCGTGACCCCGGGCCTGCGTTTCGACCATCACAGCCAGTTCGGCAACAACACCAGTCCGAGCCTCAACGCGCAGTTCCGGCTCAACAGTGACTGGGTGGTCAAGGGCGGCATCGCACGCGCCTTCAAGGCGCCGAACCTGTACCAGTCCAACCCGGACTATCTGTATTACACCCGTGGCAACGGCTGCCCGAACGCGTTGCCGAGCCTGGGCGCCGGCTGCTACATGCAGGGCAATGCGGATCTCAAGGCAGAGACCAGCCTGAACAAGGAACTGGGCGTGGAGTGGGCACCGCAGAGCGGCTGGCAGGCCTCGTTGACCTATTTCCACAATGACTACAAGGACAAGATCCAGGCCGGTTACACCCAGATCGGCCTGACGGCCGACCGCAAGGGCCGCATCTTCCGCTGGGAGAACGCACCCAAGGCCATCGTGCAGGGGCTCGAGGGCAACCTGGTGATCCCGCTGCTGGGCGAGCAGGGTGACCGTCTGAAGTGGAGCAACAACTTCACCTACATGGTGGAGAACGAAAACAAGAGCACCGGCCAGCCGCTGTCGGTGATTCCCAAGTACACCGTCAACACCATGCTGGACTGGCAGGCCACCGAGCAGCTGTCGCTGCTGCTGACCGGCACCTTCTACGGCAAGCAGGAACCGGCCACGGCCAACATCAACAACGATCCGCGCTGCACCGCCAACTGCGATGCGTCCACCGTGCTGCAGACCCGCAGCGCGTACAACGTCTGGGGCGTGAGCGCGCGCTACAAGGTGACCGACACGGTCAGCGTGGGCTTCGGCGTCAACAACCTGGCCGACAAGCGCCTGTTCCGCGAGGCCAACAGCAGTGACGCCGGTGCGGCGACCTACAACGAGCCCGGCCGCGCGTACTGGGCCAGCCTGCGTTTCGGCTTCTGATCATCAGGCGGTGGTGCCGGCCGTTGGCCGGCACCCTCCCGCTTCGCGTCAGCCGTGCATGCCTGCAATGTTATAAACACCGTGATAGTTTCCCGACACCCGCCGGCGTAGCCTGACTCCCATCGCTAAGGAGCTGTTGCCATGGGTCACGACCACGATCACCTGCCATCCGAGATCCGCCACGAGAAACCTTTGTGGTGGGCGCTCGGCCTGACCTCCACCTTCCTTGTCGTGGAGGTGGTCGGTGCATTCTGGACCAACAGTCTGGCACTGCTGTCCGATGCCGCGCATATGGCTACCGACACCCTGGCGCTGATGATCGCGCTGGTGGCCGTGCGGCTGAGCCGGCGCCCGCCGGATGCGCGCCGCACCTACGGTTATGCACGTCTTGAAGCACTGGGCGCGATGATCAACGGCGCAATGCTGTTCGTGGTTGCCGGCTACATCCTGTGGGAAGCCATCGGTCGCTTCCGCCAACCGCAGGAGATCGCCTCCACCGGCATGCTGGTGATTGCCGCGGTCGGCCTGGTGATCAACATGATCTCCATGCGCCTGCTGCAGGCCGGCAGCGGCGAGAGCCTCAACGTGAAGGGCGCCTACCTGGAAGTGTGGGCCGACATGCTCGGCTCGGTGGCGGTGATCGCCGGCGCGCTGTTGATCCAATGGACCGGCTGGAAGCCGATCGACCCGATCCTGGCCGTTCTGATCGGTTTGTGGGTGCTGCCGCGCACGTATGTGCTGATGCGCGAGGCCATCAACGTGCTGCTGGAAGGCGTGCCCAAGGGCATGGACGTGGCCAGGGTCCGCGACCGCCTGTCCGACCACGACGCAGTGCTGGACGTGCATGACCTGCACGTATGGGCGCTGGCGTCCAGCACGCCGGCACTGACCGCGCACATCGTGATGCGCGAAGGCGACGACGCCGACCGCCTGCGGCGCGAACTCGGTGATCGCCTGCACGATGATTTCGGTATCGAACACGTGACCCTGCAGATCGAAGCCGACCACTGCGGCGAAGCCTGTGGCCAGCCATCGGCGGGCAAGGACGACGATCACGCCGGGCACGATCATGCAGCTGCCGATGCGCAGGGCCATCGCGGTCACGTGCATCGCTGAAGCGGGTGTGGCGGCCGGTGCCCGGCGCTACCTCTGTTCGTCGCGCCGCGAGGCCAGCCGGTCCGCCAGCCGGGTCGGCTCGGGCAGGCGATAGCCGCGCAGCGTGCGCTGCACCCAGGCCAGCGCGGTATCGGCACTGACCCGATGCCCGCCGGCGACGAACAGCGGCTTGCAGCGCAGCTTGCTGCGCAGTACCCAGCCGAGCTGCTCGCCGCCGTCCAGCAACGGCGTGTGCGCGCCGGCCTCAGGGTCGGGCTCGATGAAGCGGCCCACCAGCTTCGATTTGGCCACGCCGATGCTCGGCAGGTCGGTCACCACGCCAAGGTGTGCGGCAATGCCCAGCCGGCGCGGATGGCTGATGCCATGGCCATCGACGAACACCAGGTCCGGTGCGCGCGGCAGCAACGCCAACGCAGCCAGCAGCGCCGGCAGTTCGCGGAAGCTGAGCAGGCCCGGGATATAGGGCATCACGGTGGGGATGCGGGCGATTTCCTGCGCCACCGGCTGCAGGGTGTCCGCGTCGAGCAACACGGCCGCAGCGCGGGTGATCGCGCCGTCTTCCTCGAAGCCGACATCCAGCCCGGCCAGCCAGCGCACGGTAGCGGGCAGCCGGTCCTGCCGCTGCACGCGGGTCGCCAGCTGCTTCTGCTGTTCGCGGGCGGCGCTGACGCTGCCTTCCCAGCGCCCGGGGTCGATCAGTGTATTCATCGGTCACAGGATGACATCCACACCGCCACGGCGCGGTGAGCGGGCGCCGGGGCTACAATGGCCGCCTGCCTTTCCTCGCGTTGGAGACCCTGCAGTGACCCGTAAACTCGTACTGTTGCGCCATGGCCAGAGCCAGTGGAACCTGGACAACCGCTTCACCGGCTGGGTCGATGTCGACCTGACCGAGCAGGGGCGCCGGGAAGCGGCTGCCGCCGGCCGCCTGATGCGCGAGGAATGCCTGCAGTTCGACGTCGCCCACACCTCCGTGCTCAAGCGCGCCATCCATACCCTGCAGGGTGCGTTGGCCGAGCTGGAGCAGGACTGGCTGCCGGTGAACAAGTCCTGGCGCCTCAACGAGCGCCACTACGGTGGCCTGCAGGGCCTGGACAAGGCCGAGACCGCCGCCAAGCATGGCGAAGACCAGGTCAAGGTGTGGCGCCGTTCGTACGACATCCCGCCGCCGGCGATGGATCTGGAAGATCCGGGCCACCCGATCCACGACCGCCGCTATGCCGGGCTGGATCGCAACGCGCTGCCGGGCACCGAATCGCTGGCCACGACGCTCGACCGCGTGCTGCCGTACTGGCACGACGCCATCGCGCCGCAGTTGAAGGATGGCAAGACCGTGCTGGTCACCGCCCACGGCAACTCGCTGCGCGCGCTGTACAAGTACCTCAACAACGTCTCGCGCGAGGAAATCCTCGAGCTGAACATCCCCACCGGCATTCCGCTGCTGTTCGAGTTGAACGACGACCTCAGCGTGAAGTCGTTCCGTTACCTGGGTGATCCGGAAGCGGCACGCAAGGCCGCCGAAGCCGTGGCCAACCAGGGCAAGGCGCGGTAGATACCCACCGTTGGTGGGTATTCCCCTGCTGGGTGTGTGCGGACCAACGGTCCGCACCTACCCGGTTGCGACCACGGGCGTTCCCCCTGTGACCTTTGGCCGGTCCCCACCATCGCCGCAGCGGCTACGCTGGACGATTCGCCGTTGGAGACACGCCATGAATGTCCGCAATCTGGTCCCGCTGGGCCTGACCATCGCCATCGCCGCTTCGCTCGCCGCCTGTGGCAAGAACGAGACCGCGCCCGCTGCCGACGCCGCCAAGCCGGCGTTCGACCAGTCGCAGATCAAGACCGCGCTGATCAGCCTCAACAGCGCCGATCTGGATCCGTCCATCGCCGCGTGTACCGACCTCAACGGCTTCGTCAACAGCAAGTGGCTCAAAGCCAACCCGGTGCCGGGCGACCAGACCACCTGGGGCAGCTTCGAGATCCTGCGTGAGCGCTCGCTGGAAGTGCAGCACGCGCTGGTGCAGCAGGCCGCCGCCAGCCAGGCCAAGGCCGGCTCGGTGGAAGCCAAGATCGGTGACATCTGGAAGACCGGCAACGACGAAGCGAAGATCGAGGCCGCCGGCCTGGCGCCGCTGCAGCCGACGCTGGACAAGATCACTGCGCTGAACGATACCGCCGCCATCACCCAGTACCTGCGCGACAGCCAGGCGCAGGGCCAGGGCGTGCTGTTCTCGCTGTTCGCCAATGCCGATTACAAGGATTCGGCCAACGTCATTGCCTACGTCGGCCAAGGCGGCCTGGGCCTGCCGGAGAAGGGCTATTACTTCGACGACGCGCAGGCCAAGATCCGCGACGCCTACGTGGCCTACATCGCGCAGGTGCTGACGCTGTCCGGCGTGGACGCGGCGCAGGCTGCCGAACAGGCCAAGGCGGTGATGGCGTTCGAGACCCGCTTGGCCAAGGCCTCGATGTCGCGCATCGAAATGCGTGACCCGGCCAAGCGCTACAACCCGCTCAGCGCCGCCGACGCGGACAAGCTGACCCCGAACTTCAGCTGGACCGCGCTGTTTGACACCCTGAAGGTGCCGGCCGCGCAGAAGTTCTCGCTGGCCCAGCCGGGCTTCTTCAGCGAAATGGACAAGATGCTGGCCGACGTGCCGGCCGCCACCTGGCAGTCCTACCTGCGCTTCCACACCATCGACGACGCCTCGCCGTACCTGAGCAGCCAGTTCGAGAAGGCCAACTTCGAGTTCTACGGCAAGACCCTGCGCGGCCAGCAGGAAATGCAGCCGCGCTGGAAGCGCGTGCTGGAGTCGGTGAACGGCGGCATGGGCGAAGCCCTCGGCCAGCTGTACGTGGACGCGGTGTTCCCGGCCGAATCGAAGGAGGCCATGCAGCACCTGGTGCAGAACCTGTCGGTGGCGCTGAAGGCGCGCCTGGAGCAGCTGCCGTGGATGGGCGAGGAAACCAGGAAGAAGGCACTGGAAAAGTGGGCCAGCTTCACCCCGAAGATCGGTTACCCGGACAAGTGGCGTGAGTGGACGGGCCTGCAGACCAACGGTGACAGCTACCTGGGCAACATGCAGGCAGCGCGTGCGTTCAACTACCGCTACATGCTGGACAAGGTCGGCAAACCGGTGGACAAGACCGAGTGGGGCATGACCCCGCAGACCGTCAATGCCTACTACAACGCCACCAAGAACGAGATCGTGTTCCCGGCGGCGATCCTGCAGGCACCGTTCTTCGATGCCAAGGCCGATCCGGCGCTGAACTACGGTGGCATCGGTGCGGTCATCGGCCACGAGATGATGCACGGCTACGACGACTCGGGCAGCCAGTTCGCCGCCAACGGCAACTTCGACAACTGGTGGACCGACAGCGACCGCAAGGCCTTCACCGAACGCACCGACCAGCTGGTCGCGCAGTTCGACGGCTATGAATCGGTGCCGGGCGTGTTCGTGAAGGGCAAGCTGACCCTGGGCGAGAACATCGGTGATCTGGGTGGCCTGACCGTGGCCTACGATGCCCTGCAGATGGCGCTGAAGGAGAACCCGAAGGCGAACGTCGAGGTGGACGGTCACAGCCAGGACCAGCGCTTCTTCATGAACTGGGCCACCGTGTGGCGTCGCAACTTCACCGACGGTGAGCTGCGCGTGCGCCTGAACACCGATCCGCATGCACCGGCGAACTTCCGTGCCAACGGCGCGCCGTCGAACATGCCGTCCTATGCCGCCGCGTTCCAGTGCAAGGCCGGCGATGCGATGGTGCGTGCGGACGACAAGCGCGTGGTGATCTGGTAAGCGGTCGCCGGTAACGCGTGAAGCAGAAGGCCCGGCGAATGCCGGGCCTTCTCGTTGCAGTCGGCTAGAACAGGCGGCAGATCAGCCCGGGCATTTCAGGTACTGAGACAATGTGGCCTGCCATGCGCTGGCCGGGTCGAAGCCTGGCACCAGGCCACCGCCCTTGCCGGTGAAATTGGACATGCCATGGGCCAGCATGTAGGTCGGGGTGTACGAGGGCGGCCCCATGCGCTTGCTGAAGGTGCAGATGCCAGCGACGTAGGCTGGCGCCTTGTCGGGGCTCAGCTGCGCCTTCAATGCGCTGTCGAAGCGACCGAGATTCTCCTCGCCCATGGCCGAACCGGCCATCGCCTTCAGCGCGTTGTAGGCACCGTGTCCCGTCTCGTCTGCGACGCGCTGGCGATCGAAATGGGCAAACACGCCGGCGATGTTGTAGAGATCGATGGCGTCCTGCATGCGTCCATCCTGCACGCAGCGGGGTAGGGCATTCATCAGGGTGGCAGGTGAGGTACCAGCGGTGACCTGGTTGCGCGACAGGCATGCGGCGGCTGGCGCGGTGCCATCCTGCTGGGCCTGCGCGAATGGCGCCAGGGCCAACAGCAACAGGCCCAGCGGTGCGGCGATACGGGTGTTTCCTTTCATGGGTGATGCTCCTCGTAAGCAGGGCCGTCTGCGGCCGACCCTCAGCTTGCGGGGATCGCCGCGGCTGCGCAAGCGAGGCGCCGTCCAGCCGGTGAAGGCTCAGGCCAGCGCCGGCTCGTTCCTGAGCATGCCGTGGAAACGCTGCAGCACGTAGGGATCGATCAGGCCACCGGCCTGCTCATCGAGGATCCGCAGCACCGTCTCGTGCTCCATTGCCGCGCGGTAAGGGCGCACGCTGGTCATTGCATCGTAGGCATCGGCAATGGTGACGATGCGGGCGCCGAGCGGAATGGCCTCGCCGTGCAGGCCATCGGGATAGCCGCTGCCATCGAACGCTTCATGATGGGCACGGATCAGTCGCGCGACCGGCGCGGCATCACTGCGGCCGGTGGCCAGGAAAATGTGCTCGCCGCGCACCGGGTGCTCGCGCATGATCGCGCGCTCTTCGTCGCTGTGCCGGCGCGGGCTCAGCAGTACCTCGTCGGGGATGCCGATCTTGCCGATGTCGTGGAAGCGTGCGGCCAGGCCGACCTGCGCACAGGCGTCCTCATCCAGGTCGCAGTGCAGGGCAAGGTGCTGCGCAAGAAGGCCCACGCGGTCACAGTGGTGGCGGGTATAGGCATCACGCATCTGCAGCGACATCGACAGGGCGTCGATCAGGCAGGCCTGCGCGTGCAGGAGGTCGGGAGGTCTGGGCTGGGGCATCGGAACTGGCGGCGCGGCGAAGCTGCGCAGAAAACGGAAAGGCCCGCGAGAGCGGGCCGGGGCGGCGCATAGGGTACCCGCATCGGTGTCACGCGGGGGGCATCGACGGTCCCGCGTGGGGCTGTGCGTTCAGTCGCATGCAGCATTTGGCCCCGGCGGCATCGCAACCGGGGCTGCGCGGATCAGCCGGTGGTCTGCAGGTGGATGCGATGGGCTTTGGCGAAGGCGTCCTGCGCGTCGCTCAGGGTCTGCATGTCTTCGTCCATTCTGGTCACGGCCTCATCCAGCGTCTGCAGCAGCGGGGTGACCTGTTCTTCGCTGTAGCCATCGGGCAGGGCGGCCAGCTGTTCCATCACGGCGAACATGTGTTCGGTGCTCTTCAGGGAATCGAGCAGGTTCTGGTGCAGTGCAGTGCGTCGGCGTCCTTGCCATGGGTGAACTGCTGGACGAAGACCAGCCGGTCGGCGATTTCCTTGTGCGCGTTCTTCAGGCCGAAGCGATGCTGCTGCATGCTCTTGCCGTCCTGCAGCGAGGCATGGAAGGACTCGCCGTTCGGGCCGTTGGTCCATTGCTCGACCATGCTGACCGTGCCGTTCCAGCTGGCGACATTCTCATGCAGGTAATCGCGGTTGCTCATGCCGCTGTGGCAGGCCGCAAGCAGGCCCAGGCTGGTGGCGAGCAGAAGGGGGGCGAAACGATTCACGGCAACACTCCTTGTCGCGGGCGCAGGAAACGGAAAGGGTGCCGGTCTGCCGCCCGCGGCGGACCGGCACCCTGCAGATCGATCAGCGCAGGGCCAGGGTCAACAGCAGTGCCCGCGCGGCATTGAAGCGGTCTTCGGGCAGCGGCAGCGGATGCTTGACGCGCAGCTTGTCCGGACCGTCCATGGCATAGAGGTTTGGTTGTTTCTGGATCAGCTGGATCACCGCCATCGGATCGATG
This sequence comes from Stenotrophomonas sp. 1337, assembly GCF_031455455.1. Classification (NCBI taxonomy): domain Bacteria; kingdom Pseudomonadati; phylum Pseudomonadota; class Gammaproteobacteria; order Lysobacterales; family Lysobacteraceae; genus Stenotrophomonas; species Stenotrophomonas sp. 1337. Next base: position 79,956 of record NZ_JAVDSR010000015.1, read on the forward strand.
TTCGGCTTGGATTCGAACACGATGCGGCCACCGTTCTCGCCCAGGTCCAGCTTGCGGATGCCCAGAGAGCTGGCCTGCAGCTTCAGCTCGGCAATGGCGAACAGGTTCTTGGCCGCATCCGGCAGCAGGCCGAAGCGGTCGATCATCTCCACCTGCAGTTCGCGCAGCGCATCGCTGTCGCGCGCGCTGGAAATGCGCTTGTACAGCGTCAGGCGGGTGTGCACGTCCGGCAGGTAGTCGTCCGGAATCAGCGCCGGCACGTGCAGCTCGACCTCGGCGCCCCGCGCTTCTTCGCCGGCATCGACGTCGGGCAGATGGCCCTGCTTGATGCTGCGCACTGCGCGTTCAAGCAGCTCGGTGTACAGGCTGAAGCCCACTTCGGCCATCTGCCCGCTCTGGTCCTCGCCCAGCAGTTCGCCGGCGCCGCGGATTTCCAGATCGTGGGTGGCCAGGGTGAAGCCGGCACCCAGTTCGTCCATCGAGGCGATCGCTTCCAGGCGCTTTTCCGCATCCGGCGTGATCGAGCGACGGTCGGGCACGACCAGGTAGGCATAGGCGCGGTGGTGCGATCGACCGACGCGGCCACGCAGCTGGTGCAGCTGGGCCAGGCCGAAGCGGTCGGCACGGTTGATGATGATGGTGTTGGCGTTGGGGATGTCGATGCCCGATTCGATGATCGTGGTCGACAGCAGCACGTTGAAGCGCTGCTTCTGGAAGTCCAGCATCACCTTTTCCAGCTCGCGCTCGGGCATCTGCCCATGGGCGATGCCGATGCGCGCTTCGGGCACCAGCTCGGACAGCTCGCGCTGCATGCGGCCGATGCTCTCCACGTCGTTGTGCAGGAAATACAGCTGGCCACCGCGTGCCAGCTCGCGCTGGAAGGCTTCGCGCAGCAGCGCGTTGTCCCACTGGGTGATGAAGGTCTGCACCGCCAGCCGGTTCGGCGGCGGGGTGGCGATGATCGACAGGTCGCGCAGGCCGGCCATGGCCATGTTCAGCGTACGCGGAATCGGCGTGGCGGTCAGGGTCAGCAGGTGCACGTTGGCGCGCAGTGCCTTCAGCGCCTCCTTCTGGCGCACGCCGAAGCGCTGCTCCTCGTCGACGACGACCATGCCCAGGTCCTTGAACTTCACGTCCGGCTGCAGCAGGCGATGGGTACCGACGATGACGTCGATGGTGCCGGCGGCGACCTTTTCCAGCTCGGCCTTGATCTCCTTGGTGCTCTTGAAGCGCGACAGCACCTCGACCTTCATCGGATAGTCGGCGAAGCGGTCGCGGAAATTGCGGTAATGCTGTTCGGCCAGCAGCGTGGTCGGCACCAGCACCGCCACCTGCTTGCCAGCGCTGGCGGCAGCAAATGCGGCACGCACGGCAACTTCGGTCTTGCCGAAGCCCACGTCGCCGCAGACCACGCGGTCCATCGGCTGGCTGCTGGCCAGGTCACGCAGGGTGGCGTCGATGGCAGCCAGCTGGTCGGGGGTTTCCTCGAACGGGAAACCGGCGGCGAACGGCTCGTACATCGCGCGGTCCACCTGCAGTGCCAGTCCGGCACGCGCCTGGCGGCGGGCCTGGATCTCCAGCAGTTCGGCGGCCACATCGCGCACCTTCTCGGCGGCCTTGCGCTTGGCCTTGCTCCACTGCTCGCCACCCAGCGAATGCAGTGGCGCGGTTTCGGCGGACGCGCCGGAATAGCGGCTGATCAGGTGCAGCTGTGCGACCGGCACGTACAGGCGGTCGCCCTTGGCGTACTCGATTTCGAGGAACTCGCCGGGCATGCCGCCGACGTCCATCGCGATCAGTCCGCGGTAGCGGCCGACGCCATGGTCCTCGTGCACGATCGGCGCGCCTTCGGTCAGTTCGCCCAGATCGCGGATGATCGCTTCCGGCTCTCGTCCGGCGCGGCGCGTGCGACGGGTGCTGCCGGCGCGCTCGGGGAACAGCTGGCGTTCGGTCAGCACCGCGATGTGCGGCGCATCCAGGGCGAAGCCGTCTTCCAGCGGCGCCACGGCAATGGCGAAGCGTTCGTCGCTGGCCAGGAAGGACAGCAGATCGGCCACCACCGGTGGCTTCAGCTCGGCGGCCTGCAGCACTTCCAGCAGGGCCTCGCGACGGCCGGGCGAATCGGCGGCGATCAGCACCCGGCCAGGGTAATGGCCGAGGAAGGATTTCAGCGCGTCACCGGCCGGTGCCTCGCGCGCGGCCACCGGCAGCGGCGGCAACGGCTGGTCGCCCAGCGCATGCGCCTCGGCGATGCGGGCGTGATCGGCGGCCCAAACCTCGATGCGCGGTGCGTCGTTCAAACGCTCGCGCAGCAGGTCCGGCGACAGGTACAGCGCCGACGGTGGCAGCAGCGGCCGTTCAACGTCATGGCGGCGTTGCTCGTAGCGCTCGCCGGTCTGCGTCCAGAACGTCTCTGCCGCTTCAGCGGCGCCCACGCAGACGACCGGCAGGCTGCCGGCAGGCAGGTAGTCGAACAGGGTGGCGGTGCGCTCGAAGAACAGCGGCAGGTAGTACTCGATGCCGGCCGGGGCCAAGCCCGATTTCAGGTCCTGGTACAGCGAGCTGCGTCGGGTATCGACGTCGAAGCGCTCGCGCAGGGTCGCCAGCACCCGGGCGATGCTGGCGTCGTCCATCGGTACTTCGCGGCCGGGCAGCATGTGCACCGCCTCGACCTTGTCCAGCGAGCGCTGGCTTTCCGGATCGAACGCACGGATCGAATCGATGTCCTCGTCCAGCAGTTCCACCCGCAGCGGCTCGTCGGCGCCCATCGGGTAGACGTCAAGCAGGCCGCCACGCACGGCGAAATCACCCGGGTCCATCACCTGCGGCACGTTGCGGTAGCCGGCGCTTTCGAGGCGACGCTTCTCCGCTTCCAGGTCCAGGCGCTGGCCGACTTCAAGATTGAAGCTGCCGCCGATGACATAGCTGCGGGGAGCCAGCTGCTGCAGCAGGGTCTGCACCGGCACCACCACCAGGCCGCGCTTCAGCGTGGGCAGGCGGTGCAGCGCCGACAGGCGCTGCGAAATGATGTCCGGGTGCGGGCTGAAGCGATCGTAGGGCAGCGTCTCCCAGTCCGGGAACGCCACCACCGGCAGGCTCGGGTCGCCTCCCAGCAGGGTATGCAGATCCGCTTCGATCTGGTTGGCACCGTGGTTGTCACGGGCCACCACCAGCAGCGGTGCGTCATGCGTGCGCGCTGCCTGGGCCAGATACCAGGCCAGGGCAGTGGGCGAGGCGGGGGCGCGCCACCAGGCGCGAAGCTGGCCGGCACGTGGCAGCGGCGGGGCGGGGTATTGAGTACGCGACATGAACCGCGGATTTTAGCAGAAGCCCCCGCCTGGCCCATGATCGTTACGTGACCGGGGTAGCGCCGGGCCGTGCCCGGCGAGCGCAGCGGCCGGATCAACATCGCCGGGCAGGGCCCGGCGCTGCCGTCAGTTGTCCAGTTCCAGCACCATCCGCACCAGGCCTTCGGCCCCGTTCGGATGGGGGACCGGCTTGAAGCCCAGCGAGGCGGCCAGCTGCTTCATCGGCTCGTTCTCGGCGGCGACATCGCCATACAGGCGGTCCAGGTACTTGCCGCGGCCCCATTTCACCAGCTTGCGCATCAGCTGGCGGCCGAGGCCCTGGCCGATCAGGAAGCGGCTGATCAGGATCGCGTACTCGGCTTCCCGGGTACCGGGGATGATCGAGGCACGGGCCACCGCGCCGACCACGGCCTCACCGGCCGGCAGCGACTCGGCGGCGACCAGGGTGATCTCGGTCTTCGGGTTGGGATGGGTCAGGCGCTGGGTGGTTTCCGGTGACAGCTCGGTCACCGATTGCAGGAAACGGTCGCGGATTTCTTCCGGCCCGAACAGGCTGAAGGCGGCCTGCAGCGGCGCGCCATCTTCGGGGCGGATGGGGCGGATCAGCAGCTCGTGGCCGCTGGGAGCCTTGAAGATCTCATGCCAGGGCGGCATGCGGTTGCGAGTGGCCATACCGGGTGATTCCTTGGTGGTCCATCGATTGTGTCATCACCGGGGCTGCATTCCGTGAACGAAAGGCTCACGGTCGTACAGCCTCGTGAAGGCCCCTATTCGGCCGTCTTCAGCCAGTCCAGGCGGGTGCTGGCACCGGGCTCGCCCAGATGCTGGCGCAGGGCCGGCAGGGCCGGGCCGACCACGCGGTCGAACTGCCAGGGGGCATTGAGCACCAGCATGCCGCTGCCGTTGAGGCGCAGCGGGGAGTCGTCCGGGCGGACCAGGAACTCGATGGTCATCGCCGACTTCACCGGCAGTGCGGTGGCCTTGCGCAGGAAATGCAGGATGGTGCGGCGCTGCTTGATCGGGAACCAGACCGCACAGGTGGCCTGCGGCCAGCGCGCCAGGGTCTCGGCCAGCGCGGCAAGGATCGCCTGGTACTCGGCGTCCTGGGCTTCGTAGGGCGGGTCGATCAGGACCAGGCCGCGGCCGATCTTGGCACCGTTGGACTTGGGCGGCAGCAGCGAGCGCAGCAGCGCATAGCCGTCACCGGGGTGCACGCCGACGCGGCTGTCATGGGCGAACAGGGTCTTCAGCGAAGCGACCTCATCCTCCTGCAGCTCGCACACCGCCATGCGGTCCTGCGGGCGCATGGCCTGCGCGCTGAGCAGCGGCGAGCCGGGGTAGGCGATCATCGCGCCGACCGGATTGTCGGCCTGCACCGCCTTGAGGTAGCGCTCGACCACCTCGGGCAGCTTGGGCTGGGCCATCAGCCGCATGACCCCGGATTCGACTTCCAGGGTCTTGCGGCTTTCTTCGCTGGCCAGCAGGTAACGGCCGGCACCGCCGTGGGTGTCGAGCACGAAGAACGGGCTGTCCTTGCGCTTGAAGCTGTCGATCAGGGCCAGCTGCACGATGTGCTTGAGGACATCGGCGTGGTTGCCGGCGTGGAAGGCGTGGCGATAGTTCATGGGCGGCAGTGTACGGGGCAAGGGCCGCAGCGGCTATGCTGCGCGCCATGACAGCCCCTGTTACCCATGTCCTGGTGGTCGAAGACGAAGCGGCCATCGCCGAAACCGTGCTCTATGCGCTGCGCAGCGAAGGCTACGCTGCCAGCCATTGCCTGCTGGGCGGGCAGGCGCTGCAGCAGCTGCAGGCCGGCGATATCGACCTGGTGGTGCTGGATGTCGGCCTGCCGGACCTCAGTGGTTTCGAGGTCTGCCGCCGGCTGCGGGCCCTGCCGGGGCCGGTGGCGCAGGTGCCGGTGATCTTCCTGACAGCCCGCAACGACGAACTCGACCGCGTACTGGGCCTGGAGCTGGGGGCGGACGACTACATGGCCAAGCCGTTCTCGCCGCGCGAGCTGGTGGCGCGGGTGCGTGCCCGGCTGCGGCGTGCCACGCCCGCTGCGGTGGCGCCATCCGTCGAGAGCGGCTGGCAGGAACACGGTGCCTTCGCCATCGATCGCGATGGCCGCCGCATCCGCTTCCAGGGCCATGCGCTGGACCTGACCCGCTACGAATATGCGTTGCTGGAGGCGCTGCTGCAGCGCCCCGGCGCGATCCTCAGCCGTGCCCAGTTGATGGACCGTGGCTGGGACAGCGCCGCCGACAGCGCCGACCGCACCGTCGACACCCACGTCAAGACACTGCGCGCCAAGCTGCGTGCGGCCGGCGCCAGCGGTGAACCGATCCGCACCCATCGCGGCCTCGGCTACGCCCTGGAGGTCTGACGCGTGCGTCTGGTCCTGAAACTGTTCCTGGGCTTCTTCCTGATCGTTGGCATCGCCGCGTTCTTCGTGATGCGTGTGTTCGTCAACGAAGTGAAGCCGGGCGTGCGCCAGGCGATGGAATCGACCCTGGTGGATGCGGCCAACGTGCTGGCGGAAATGGCCGCCGCCGACGTCAAGGCCGGCACCATCCGCAACGGCACCTTCACCCGCAACCTGGCCAAGGCCCGGCAGCGCGACCTGAAGGCGATGGTCTGGCGCTTCCCCAAGCGTGCGCTGGACTACCGGGTGACGATCACCGACGCCAAGGGCATCGTGATCTACGATTCGCTGGGCCGCGACGTGGGCCGCGACAATTCGCGCTGGAACGATGTCTACCGCACCCTGCGCGGCGAATACGGTGCGCGCTCCAGCCCGGAAACGCCGGGCGATGACAGCAACACGGTGATGCACGTGGCCGCGCCGGTGTACGACCCGGCCGATGGCAGCACGCTGATCGGCGTGCTCAGCCTGGCCCAGCCCAACCGCAGCATCGATCCGTTCATCGCCGCCAGCCAGCGCGCCATCATCGAGCGCGGTGCGTGGCTGATCGGTCTGTCGGCGCTGGTGGGCGTGCTGGTGACGATGTGGCTGACCAACGGCCTGGGCCAGCTCAGCCGCTATGCGCGCGCGGTCAGCGCCGGTGAACCGGTGCCGCCGCCCAAGCGGCGCAGCGACGAGATCGGCGATCTTGGCCAGGCGCTGGAGACCATGCGGCGCAAGCTGGAAGGCAAGGCGTACGTCGAGCAGTACGTGCAATCGCTGACCCACGAGATGAAAAGCCCGCTGGCGGCGATCCGCGGTGCCGCCGAACTGCTGCAGGAGCCGATGGCCGACGCCGACCGTGCGCATTTCGCACGCAGCATCGTCGACCAGCAGGAACGGCTGACCGAAACCATCGACAAGCTGCTGGCGCTGGCCGAGGTCGAGCAGCACGGCTGGTTGCAGACCCGTGATCCGATCGCCTTGCCGGTGCTGCTGCAGGAAGCCGCAGCGGCGGCGCAGGTGCGCGCGCAGGCCGCAGGTGTCCAGCTGCATATCGAGCAGGTCCCCGACCTGCGCGTGCAGGGCGATGGCTATCTGCTGCGGCAAGCGCTGCACAACCTGATCGACAATGCCATTGCGTTCTCGCCACCCGGGGCACAGGTGCAACTGGATGCCCAGCTGGACGGGCAGGGCGTACGCCTGCAGGTTGCCGACCGTGGCGCGGGCATTCCCGATTACGCACGCGAGCGCGTGTTCGAACGCTTCTATTCGCTGGCCCGACCCGGCACCGGCCGCCGCAGTTCCGGCCTCGGCCTGCCCTTCGTGCAGGAAGTGGTGCGCCTGCATGACGGCCGCGCCAGCCTGCAGCCGCGCGAAGGCGGCGGCACCGTGGCCAGCCTGTGGCTGCCGCTGGCGATACCGGGCCAGCGTCTGCGGCGCTGACTTCACACCCACTTCAAATTCGCCACAAACCCTGCTCACCGCAGCCGTCCATCCTGCAGTCCTCTCCAACGAGGACGGACGATGAAATCCCTGAAGATGCTGCTGCGGTTCGCCATTGTCGGCGGCCTGATCCTGCTGCTGCTGATCCCGCTGTTCCTGATCCGCAGCGTCATCACCGAGCGCAGCGCCTATCGCGAAGAGGCCTACTCGCGGGTGGCCGAAAGCCGTGCCGGTACCCAGCGCGTGGTCGGGCCGGTGCGCGTGGTGCCGTGGTCCAAGCGCGAGCAGGTGGAAGTGGTCGATGCGCAGGGCAACAAGAAGACCGAGCTGCAGACCACCCAGGGCTACTGGTTGCAGCCGCCGGCCACCCTGCAGATCAGTGGCGAGCTGCTGCCCAGCCAGCGCTCGGTCGGCCTGTTCAAGGTGCCGGTGTACAGCTGGAATGGCCAGCTCAAGGCGACCTTCAGCGAGGACGACTACCCGGAGCACGATGGCATGACCTATGGCGAGGCCTACATCGCGCTGGGCGTGTCCGATGCACGTGGCCTGGTTGGTACGCCGAACCTGCGGGTTGATGGACAGCAGGTCAAGCTGCTGCCGGGCGTGGCCGGCGCATCCGCACTGGGCCGTGGGCTGCATGCACCGATCGCCGGCATCGCCCGCACCGGAGGCACCCTGGCGGCCAGCAGCGTGGAACTGGAGCTGCAGCTCGATGGCAGCCGCTCGCTGTCGGTGGTGCCGGTGGGCGATGACAACCAGATCGCGCTGCGGTCAAGCTGGCCGCACCCGTCGTTTGCCGGTGCGTTCCTGCCGAACGAGCGGCGTGTGGATGCGCAGGGCTTCGATGCACGCTGGGCCGTGTCCTCGCTGGCATCGGACGCACAGCAGCGACTGCGCGAGGGCGATGACCTGGATGCGCAGGCGGTGCAGGTTTCGCTGGTCGACCCGGTCGATACCTATACCCAGGCCGACCGCGCGTCCAAGTACGGCGTGCTGTTCGTGGTGCTGACCTTCGTTGGTTTCATCCTGTTCGAACTGATCAAGTCGCTGCGCATCCATCCGCTGCAGTACCTGATGGTCGGCTTGGCGCTGGCGATCTTCTTCCTGCTGCTGATCAGCCTGTCCGAGCACATCGCCTTCTGGCAGGCCTACCTGGTTTCCGCGCTGGCCTGCATCAGCCTGCAGGCGGTGTACCTGGCCAATGTGCTGGGTCACTGGAAGCGGGGCCTGGGCTTCGCCGCGATGCTGACGGTGCTGTACGGCGCGCTGTATGGGCTGCTGGTCTCGGAAAACAATGCACTGCTGATGGGTTCGCTGCTGCTGTTCGTGATCCTCGCGCTGGCGATGTGGGTGACCCGTCGGGTTGACTGGTACGCCCTGGCCGAACAGAAGTAAGGAGCACGCCATGGGCTGGCGCCAAGGATTGCAGCAACGGGCACGACAGGGCATTCCCGCGCTGTTGGAGGTGGATGCACTGCTGCAGGCCCATGGGGTACTGGCGGCCTTGCCGGGGGCAAGGATCGCGCCCGGCCTGGTCCGCTTCCAGCTGGCCGCCGTCACCTGCGAAGGATTGCAGCGGCGCGGGCTGGACTGGTTGCGGGAGGCGCGGCACGGACGCGGCGCGCTCGCCGGCAAGGTGCCCCGTTACCGGCCATGGAAGGCCGGGGCGGGGGCATTGTCGGAGATCGGCATCGACGGGCTGCCGGCAGACTGGCCGGAACATGCGGCGGTGTTTGGCTGCAGCAGCATCGACCAGCGGCACTGGCTGCTGCTGTTGCCCGAACGCGCGCAGCTGTGGCTGGGGTGGAAGGGGTGACAGCGGAAGGCCCATCCACGCGTGGCGTGGTTCTACGGGGCCTCTGCTGGGTGCGGACCTTGGTCCGCACCGCTCTTCGGTGGGAAGGCGCCATCCACGCATGGCGTGGATCTACCAGATGCCCATGACCGATGGGACGGGGGCCGGGCGCCGCGGCTGGCTAGACTCGAGCGGATGATGATCGAGCCGAAGGGCAGGGGTGCGGCGTGTTGACGTGGAGCGGGCTGAAGTGGGGCGTGCTGGCAGTAGCGCTGGCGATGGGTGGCAATGCGGTGGCGCAGCAGCGCGAGCCGGTGGACCTGGACATGGTCGGCAAGATCCGCCAGCAGGCGTTCCACAAGTCGCAGGTGATGGATACCTTCAGCTACCTCACCGAACGCATCGGGCCGCGCCTGACCAATTCGCCGGCGATGGGGCGTGCCAACGCCTGGACCCGCGGCAAGTTCAGCGAATGGAAGCTGGACAATGTCCATGACGAAGCCTTCGACGAATTCGGCCGTGGCTGGGAATTCACCTCGGCCAGCGTGGAGATGCTGGGCGATCGCGTGCAGCCACTGCATGCGCTGCCCAAGGCGTGGACGCCGGGCACCAATGGCCCGGTCGAGGGCGACCTGCTGCAGGTGGACATCAAGAAGCCCGAGGACATCGAGAAATATCGCGGCAAGCTGCGTGGAAAGATCCTGCTGCTGGGCGAGGCACGCGAATACAAGCGCGGCACCGACGCCGATTCGCACCGGCACGACGCCACCTCGCTGGAAGGCCTGCAGGAATTCACCCTGCCCAAGGACAAGGACGTGGCCGCCGACCGCGCCAAGCGGGTCAAGGAATACCAGGAGAAGCAGGCGCTGGCGGCGAAGGTCAACGCATTCTTCGTTGAAGAAGGCGCGCTGGCCTCGATCAGCATCAGCAGCTGGGACAACGGCATCATCCGCGTGGCCGGTGGCGGCTCGCGCAAGGCCGGTGAAGCGGTCGGCATTCCCGAACTGGCGATGATCGCCGAGCACTTCAATCCGCTGGTACGCGCGCTGGAAGCCAAGCAGAGCGTGCGCCTGCGCGTGGATGTGGCCGCACGCTTCACCGACGAGGCCGACCAGCCCGGCTACAACACCCTGGCCGAGATCCGTGGCAGCAGCAGGCCGGACGAGGTGGTAATGATCGGCGCGCACCTGGATTCCTGGCACAGCGGCACCGGCGCGGCCGACAACGCGGCCGGCGTGGCGGTGATGATGGAGGCCATGCGCATCCTCAAGGCCAGCGGCGCCAAGCCCAAGCGCACCATCCGGGTTGCGCTGTGGAGTGGCGAGGAACAGGGGCTGATCGGTTCGCAGGCGTACGTGGCCAAGCACTTCGGTCGATTCCCCGAGCCTACCGACCCGGCGCAGAAGGCGCTGCCGGCCTCGCTGCGCGAACCGACCGGTGCCCTGCAGAAGACCCGCGACTACGGCAAGTTCCAGGTCTATTTCAACATGGACAACGGCTCGGGCCGCTTCCGTGGCATCTACGCACAGGAAAACCTGGCGGCGATGCCGATCTTCGAAGCCTGGCTCGCCCCGTTCCATGACGTGGGTGCAACCACCGTGGCAACCCGCAACACCGGCAGCACCGACCACATCAGCTTCGACCGCATCGGCCTGCCGGGCTTCCAGTTCATCCAGGACAAGCTGGACTATTTCAGCAACGTCCACCACAGCCACCTGGACACCTGGGACCACGCCGAACCGGAAGACCTGAAGCAGGCCGCCGCCATCGTCGCCTCCTTCGCCTACCACGCCGCCATGCGCGAGCAGCCGTTCCCGCGCAAGCCCGAGCCCTGAAAAAGGCACGGAGGGGATCAAGTCGTGTTTCCCCTCCGCTGCACCGGCGTTCTCCCGGGAGCGCGGCAATAGTGACTTGCCCCCCTCCGTCCCCTTTTTCCGCAGGGGGCGGAGGGCTGGTAAAATCGGGGGATACCCGTTCCTCGAGCCCTCCATGACCTGCCGCACCCGCTTCGCCCCCAGTCCCACCGGCTACCTGCATATCGGTGGCGCCCGCACCGCGCTGTACTGCTGGCTGGAGGCCCGCCATCGTGGCGGCGAGTTCGTGCTGCGCATCGAGGACACCGACCGTGAACGCAGCACCCAGGGCGCGATCGATGCGATCCTGGAGGCGATGGAGTGGCTGGGCCTGGACTACGACGAAGGCCCGTTCTACCAGACCGAGCGCGTCGCCCGGTACAAGGAAGTGGCCGAGCAGCTGATCGCCGACGGCAAGGCGTACTACGCCTACGAGACCCGGGAAGAGCTGGACGCCATGCGCGAGGCCGCGATGGCCAGGCAGGAAAAGCCGCGCTACAACGGCGCTGCCCGCGAGCAGGGCCTGCCGTACAGGGACGACCCGAACCGCGTCATCCGCTTCAAGAACCCGCTTGAAGGCACGGTGGTGTTCGATGATCTGATCAAGGGCCGCATCGAGATCGCCAACAGCGAGCTGGATGACATGGTCATCTTCCGTCCGGACGGCTACCCCACCTACAACTTCGCGGTGGTGGTGGACGACTGGGACATGAAGATCTCTGAAGTCATCCGTGGCGACGACCACATCAACAACACCCCGCGCCAGATCAACCTGTACGAAGGCATCGGCGCACCGGTGCCGAAGTTCGGCCACATGCCGATGATCCTGGACGAGCAGGGCGCCAAGCTGTCCAAGCGCACCGGCGCGGCCGACGTGATGCAGTACAAGGACGCCGGCTACCTGCCTGATGCACTGCTGAGCTACCTGGCCCGGCTGGGCTGGTCGCACGGTGACCAGGAACTGTTCAGCCGCCAGGAACTGATCGACCTGTTCGATGTGAAGGACTGCAATTCCAAGGCCTCGCGCCTGGACATGGCCAAGCTGGGCTGGGTCAACCAGCACTTCCTGAAGACCGAGGAGCCGGCCGCGATCGTGCCGCACCTGGTCTACCAGCTGCAGAAGCTGGGCCTGGATGTGGCCGCTGGCCCGGCGCCGGTGGACGTGGTGATCGCCCTCCGCGAGCGCGTGCAGACCCTGAAGGAAATGGCCGAGAAGGCCGTGGTCTGGTACCAGCCGCTGAACGAATACGATGAAGCGGCCGTGGCCAAGCACTTCAAGGCCGGTGCGGAACTGCCGCTGGGCAAGGCCCGCGAGCTGCTGGCAGCCCTGCCGGAGTGGACCGCCGAGGCCGTTGGCGTGGCCCTGCACGATGCAGCCGCCGCGCTGGAAATGGGCATGGGCAAGGTCGCCCAGCCGCTGCGCGTGGCCATCACCGGCACCCAGGTCAGCCCTGACATTTCCCATACCGTGTACCTGGCCGGCCGCGAGCAGGCCTTGAAACGCATCGATGTGGCCATCACCAAGGTAGCAACGGCCTGAGCCCTGCGGCCCACGCCCGAACTGGAGAACGCGCATGTCCGCCAAAACCGCCTGTACGGCCCCGCACCACCATGTCCACGACGCTTCTGATTTCGTGGCGGTGGTCGAGCGTGTCTCGCGCGAGCGCGGGCTGCGCCTGACCCCCATCCGCGCCAACGTGCTCAAGCTGATCGCCGAGGCCGGCAAGCCGGTCAAGGCCTACGAGCTGCTGGAGTGGGTGCGCAACGGCAAGGGTGTGGGCGCTGACGCCCCGCCCACCGTGTACCGCGCGCTCGACTTCCTCATGGCCAATGGCTTCGTGCACAAGCTGGAATCGGTCAATGCCTTCGTGGCCTGCCACCACCCCAGCAGTGCGGCCCATTCGGTGCCGTTCCTGATCTGCAACAGCTGCCACAGCGCGGTGGAACTGGAAGACCGTGAGATCGTGACCCAGCTCGAAAAGCGGGCCAAGGAGCTCGGCTTCCAACCGCAGGCTCAGACATTGGAAGTACACGGACTCTGCGCCCGCTGCGCAGGTTGATGCGAGGGTAGGGCCCGCCGCTGGCCGGCTTCCTCGGGATTGGGGTCAGATCCCTTTGCCAGTGGCAAAGGGATCTGATCCCATGTCACAACAACGCAGCCGAGCATGGCTCGACTCCACCGGGCCGGCGCCCTAGTCCATCGGCTTGGTCGCGGTATCCACCCGCACGATCACCGACATGCCCGGCCGCAACCGCGCCGCCAGTTCCTGGTCCCCGTTGATCGAGATACGCACCGGCAGCCGCTGCACCACCTTGGTGAAATTGCCGCTGGCATTGTCCGGGCGCAGCACGCTGAACTCCGATCCGGTGGCCGGCGCGATCTGCTCCACGCGTCCGCGCAGCACCTGGCCCTGGAACGCATCCACCGAGAACGAGGCGGGCTGCCCGATCTTCATCTGCCAGGTCTGGCCTTCCTTGTAGTTGGCCACCACCCACAATGCGTCGGGCACCAGGAACAGCAGCTGCGAACCGGCGGCTACGTACTGTCCCACGCGCACGCTGGCTTCGCTGATCTGCCCATCGCGCGGCGCATGGATCACCGTATTGGCCAGGTCGATGCGGGCCAGCTCAAGCTGTGCCTGCGCGCTTTCCACCTGCGCTTCCAGGCTCTTGCGCGAGACCTGGGTCGAGACCAGGGTTTCTTCGGCGATGCGGATCTGCGCCTGCGACTGCTGCACGCTGGCCTGCGCCGAGGCCTGGCTGGTGCGGAACTTGTCGCGGTCGTTGATCGACACCAGCTGCTGCGCCGCCAGTTCCTCGTAGCGCTTGGCCTCGTTGCGGGAGCGCTGCAGCTCGGCCTGGCCGGCCGACAGCGTGGCCCGCGCCGCAGCAATCTGCGCGCGGTTCTGCGCCTGCGACTGGTCCGAATTGGCCAGGGCCGCGCGCGCGCTGTCCAACGTGGCCTGCGCCTGCGCCACCCGCTGCGCGTAGATGCGGTCGTCGATGCGCAGCAGCGGCTCGCCCTGCTTCACGTGCTGGAAGTCCTTCACCAGCACGTCGGTCACATAGCCGTTCACCTGCGGCGCCATCACCGTGATCTGACCGCGCACGTAGGCGTTGTCGGTCACCATCACGGTGCTGGTGAACGGCCACAGGTGCCAGGCGCGCAGGATCAGCGCGATGCCCAGCAGGGCCACCACCACCATCACCACCACGCTGCGCGAACTCGGCTTGAGGTACTTCGGCGCGGCGGCGGGCGCGGCAGGCGTCGCCGCCGGTGCCGCATCGGTGGGCGGCGGCGGGGTGACGTTCTCGGCAGCGTCGGTGTCGTCTGGACGGGGCGGGACGGGAGGCATGACGGTGGACTCAGCGCGGTGCCGCGGTCGCAGCCGCAGCGGGGGAGGAAGGATGGCGCTTGCGCCATTGTTTGCGTACGGCGGTACGCAGCGACAGCAGCAGCAACCAGCACAGGAAACCGATTGCCAGCCAGCCGCTCAGGGTGAACACATCGTTGAACCCGCGCACGTTGGCTTCGCGGCGGGTGGTCTGCGCCAGCTGCGCGCTGCCCTGGGCACTGCGCAGCACCGGGTCGGTGATCTGCGCTGCGTACAACTGCTGCTGGATGCGCAGGCGCTGTGCCACCACCGGGTCGGCTGGATCGAGCTGGCTGGTCAGCGCGCTGGAATACAGCTGCTCGCGATGCAGCTGGAACGTTCCCAGCACGGCCGAGCCGGCCAGTCCGCCCAGCGTCTGCGTGATCGACAATGTCACCAGGAAGGTGATCATGTGGTCCACGCCCTGTTTCAACGCGGCGGAAATGCCGAGCATGATCAGCGGGCCCATGAACATGCCGGCGCCCACCGACGCCAGGAACTGGCTGATGTAGAAGTCGTGCGGGCGATCCAGGCTGGTGCGGTGCTGGTCGAAGAACGCGGCGGCACCCAGCAGCAGGATCGCCATCAGCAGCTGCGCAATCAGGCGCTTCGGGCCGAAGGTCAGTGACGCACCGGCGATGCCGGTGACCACGCCGGCCAGGATCACCACGAACAGCGGCCGCATCTGGTCCGGTCCCATGCCCAGCGTGCGCATCAGGTTGACCACGCCGTAGGACTGTTCAGTGGTCAGGAAGCGGATCAGGAAGGCGCCGACGATGAAGTGCATCACCGGCAGGGTCGACAGCCAACGGATCTGCAGCAGCGGGTTGCGCCGGTAGTGTTCGATGATCAGTGCGGTGGTGGTCAGCACGATGGAGGCGATCAGCGCCCAGCCCAGCCACGGCGTGTTCAACCACCAGCGCGTGTAGCCCTGGGCCAGCACCACCACCAGCAGGGCGACGGCAGGCGCGAGCAGGGCGAAGGTGAGGAAATCCAGCGGTTCGAAGGCCTTGACCTGGATGCCCGGCGGCAGCTTCAGCACGACCACGGCGGCAAACGCGCACAGCGCCAGCCCTGCTTCGAACGAATACAGCTGGTGCCATTGGCCGGTATCGACCAGGCCGGGCGAGACGATCCAGGCAATCGGCACCGCCAGCTGCGACAGGCCGACGCCGATCACCAGCAGGTTGCCGGTGAATCGCCGCGGCAGCGCCTGCAGCATGTACAGCGTCCCCAGCGTCGAACAGGCCGCGCCGGCGAAACCGCTGGCGGCGCGGGTCAGCATGGTGGTCTCGAAACTGCCGACGAACAGGTGCAGCACCGCCAGCGCCGCGTACAGCCCCAGGCCGATCTCGGCGAACAGGCGGATGCCGTATTGCTGGCGGAACTTGAAGGCCAGCAGGTTGGCGGTCACGTTGACCATGGCGTAGGCAGCCACCAGCCAGCTGCCCTGGGTGGGGGTGAGCGCCAGTTGCCCCTGCAGGAAGGGCAGGTTGGCCGTTACCAGCGCATTGCCGAGGCCACCGGTGATGGCCACCAGCAGCGACACCAGTGCATAGGCTGCACGCCGATAAGGCGGGTGCCAGGGCATCGACGCCGAACCAGGCATGGTCGGCTTCTCGTGCTCCTCCCAATCCGGAACCGGCTTGAGGTACGGCTGCACCATCAGCGTTCCCCGCTGGCTGCTCCCTGGAGTCCCCCGCGCAGCAGCTGCAGGGCACGCCCGGCCAGCTGGGCGCGCTCATCGCGGGTCTTGCCGCGCAGGGCCGCGCCCAGCATGCCCGAGATCAGTGAAATATCCGTCTTCTCCAGGTCGGGCCGGCACAGGCCAGCAGCCTTGGCGCGGGCGATGGGGGCTTCCAGCAGGTCGCGCACGGTCTCGCGTGCGGTGCGCATGGCCGGCACGTCCGAATCGACCGCGCGCCAGTAATCGGCCAGTGCCGGCGAATCGACGATGCGCTGGGCCATGCCTTCAAACACCTCGAACAGGGCGTCGTCGCGGTCGCCAAGCTGCTCGACCTGGCGGCGGATGCGGTCGACCGTGCGCTGCAGCAGCGCCTGGATCAGCGCGGTGCGGTCAGGGAAATTCCGATACAGGGTGGCGCGGCCGACTTCGGCACGCTCGACCACCAGGTCCAGCGGCGCGGTGACGCCGTGTTGGCCGAACACATGGTCGGCAGCATCGAGGATGAGGGCTCGGCGGGCAGCGGCATCGGCACGTTGGGTGGTCATGGCTTCATTTTCGGACACAAATGTCCGGATGGCGAGAGACGAATGGCGACGGGATTGTCCGCTTGTTGTCGTACGCACATCTTTGTGACGGATGCGTGAGGGTCGATCGAGGTCATCAAAAAAGACGGGGGGCCAACCTGGCCCCCCGGGAGAGAACGACAGCATGCCGCCGTCAAAGTCAGTAGATCCACACCACGCGCGGATGCACTTCAGTAGATCCACGCCACGCGCGGATGCACTTCAGTAGATCCACACCACGCGCGGATGCACTTCAGTAGATCCACGCCATGCGTGGATGCCTCATCAGAAGAACGCACGGATCCCGAAGGCGACACCACGACCCGGCAGCGGCGAGTAATCCTTCAGCAGCGAGGTATGCGGACGCACTTCGCGGTTGGTCAGGTTGCTGCCATCCAGGAACAACTCGTAGCTGTTGCTGTCGCTGCGGTCCCAGCGGTAGGCCAGGTGCGCATCGACCAGGGTGTAGCCGTTGCTCGGCTCCTCGTTCTGCGCAACGTCCTTCTGCCGGCTGTAACGCACCGCGCCCACCGAGGCACGCCAGCCATCCTTCGCCCAGCGCAGGTCGGCGCCGACACGGGCCGGGGCGATGCGCGGCAGGTAACCGGTGTTGGCCAGTTCCACGCTGTAGTTGTGGTTGTGGTCGCCGTGCGGCACGGCGATGTCCAGGGTACGGCTGCCGTTGCCGTCCAGCTTGGCCTGCACGTAGTCGCCGAACACGCGCAGGTCCCAATCGCCGGCGCCGCCTTCGAACAGGTGCACCAGCGCTTCGGCTTCGGCGCCCTTGAACACCGCGTCCTGCTGGGTCCAGGTGCGCACCGGCAGGCTCTCGGTGATGCCGGTGTCGGCCAGGTAGATGAAGTCCTTGAACCTGGTCTGGTAGATCGCGGCAGAGAAGTCCAGGCGCTCGCTGTGGGTGTGGATGCCCAGTTCAATGCGTTGGCCGCGCTCGGTCTTCAGGTTGGCATCACCGATTTCCAGCGAACGGGTGGCGATGTGCGCACCGGCGGCGTACAGCTCCTCATTGGTCGGTGCACGCTCGGAGCTGTCCACGCCGATGCGCAGGTCGACCGCATCGTTGAGCTTCCAGATACCGGCGGCCGACAGGTTGGTGGCGTCGAACTTGCGGCGGCGGTAGTCGCCGGTCGGGTCCAGCTTGACCTGGTCGTGGCGACCGCCCAGTTCCAGCTTGAACGGGCCGAACTGCTTTTCCTGCAGAACGAACAGGCCGATGTTCTTGGTTCCGGTATCGGGCACGAACGCTTCTTCGCCCTTTGCGCCGAAATCGCTGTTGCCGAACTGCAGGCCGAAGGCGCCGTCCCAGCCGCCGATCTGCTGCTGCACCGCTTCCAGGCGGCCTTCGATGCCGCGGTTGGTGAAGCGGGTGGACGGCGTGCCGGCTTCCAGCTCCACGTGTTCGTAATCGGTGTAGGCCACGCGCGCGTTGACGTTCTTCAGGAACGATACCGGGTTGTAGATGCCGGCCTTGGTCTCGAAACGGTTCTGCACCATGTCGATGCGCACGTCGTGCTCTTCACCTTCCTCCTCCTCGCCATGGTCGTGGTCGTGACCGTGGTCGTGGCCATCGCCGTCGGCATGCACGTGGGCGCCGTTGGGGATGCCGTAGTTGGTGCGGTAGGTGCTGGCCGAGGCGCCGAAGTAGCCGCCTTCGCCCAGCCAGGTGGCGCCGACGCCACCGGCGCGGGTGCGGATGGAACTGTTGTCCAGGCGGCCGCGACGCGGCTCTTCGCCTTCCTCGCCCGCGTGGTCGTGGTCATCGTGGTGGTCTTCCAGGCCGTCGATCACCGCGTAGCCGGGAATGCGGAAATCATCGCCATTGCGCACCAGACCATCCACGTGCAGCACGACATTGCCGCTCACGCCGTCCAGGCGGAACATGCCGCTGCGTTCGTCGTTGACCGAATTGCCACGCAGCTCGGCACGGCCGCTGAGCGGACGATCCGGCAGTTCGCGCGCAATGCGCCCATCAACCACGTTCACCGCACCGCCGATCGCGCCGCTGCCGAACAGCAGGGTAGCCGGGCCTTTCAGTACTTCGATCTGGTCGGCCAGGAACGGCTCGATGCTGGTGGCATGGTCGGCGCTGACGGTGGAGGCGTCCATGTTGCCCATGCCGTTGGACAGCACGGCCACGCGCGGACCTTCCTGGCCACGGATGATCGGGCGGCCGACGCCGGGGCCGAAGAAGGTGCTCTGCACGCCGGGCAGCTTGGCGACGGTGTCACCGAGGGTGCCGGCCTTCTGCTCATCGAGGCGCTCACCGGCCAGCACTTCAACCGGGCGCGCCAGCGATTCGGCATCACCCTGCAGTGGCGATGCCGTGACCTGCACTGAGGACAGCTCGGTCAGGTGGCGGTCACGATGCGAATCATCGTCGGAGGCCGCAAAGGCGACGGAGGGCAGCAGCGCAGCAAGCGCCAGGGCCAGGGAATGCGGCTTGAGGCGAGGGTGACGGGAGGGCATGGGCGTCCTTTGTTACATTGTATCAATCGGGTGGCGCACGAATCCCGTCGGCGGGACAGGGGGAGGGGAACCGTGCGGGTCGGGAAACGATGTTATATTATTCCATAACGATTCGCCGCCCTGCTGGAAGTCATGCCCTTGCCCTCACGCCTGCGCCACCTGCTCGATCGCTTCGGCGCCACCGGTTCGATGCTGTGCGCGGTGCACTGCGCGGTCATTCCGCTGCTGCTGGCCGCTGCCCCCTCGCTTGGCCTGTCCTTCTGGCTCAGCGATGGCGTGGAGAAGGCGCTGGTGGTGTTCGTGACCCTGCTGGGCTTGTTCAGCCTGGTCTGGGGCTATCGGCGGCACGGTGCGCTGCGTGCGCTGGCGTTCCTGATTCCCGGCCTGGTCGCGTTGTGGGCCGGCGTGCTGTACGACCCGCTGCACCACAACGCGGTGCCGCACGCGGTGGTGATGACCCTGGGCGGCCTGCTGGTCGGCATCGCGCACCTGGTCAACCTGCGCTTGAACCACGGCCACGTGCATGACGCCAGCTGCGCGCACTAGGCGCTCCGTGGTAGGCTTTCCGATCGTGCGCGGGGGCGCCCAGCAAGGCGGCCCCGCCGAACCCGTGTCAGTACGGGGTAACCAGATTTCACATTTGAGGAGTTGAAGACATGGGTAAGGGTGACCGCAAGACCGCCAAGGGCAAGCGCTACAACGCCAGCTACGGCAACGCCCGTTCGCACACCGCGAGCAAGGTCGCCGTAGGCGCCGCCGCCCCGGTTGCCAAGAAGACCGTGGCCAAGGCTCCGGCGAAGAAGGCTGTGGCCAAGAAGGCAGTGGCCAAGGCCGGCTGATCCGCCGACCGACCGCTCCAAAGAAAAACGCGGCGCTCGGCGCCGCGTTTTTTTTTGGCCATGGCCAAGGCATGGCGCCGCGATCAGCGCAGGGTTTTCTGCAGCGTCTGCGCGTTGCCATCGTTGGCCGCTTCCGGCACCTGCAGCAGGTGTGCCAGCAGCGGGTAGACGTCGACATTGTCGAAACCGTCGATCACCAGGCCTTGCCGGAATGAAGGGCCACGGGCGACGAACACCGCGCGCATCGACGGCAACGCGTTGTCGTAGCCATGCGAGCCGCGATCGGCATGCTCGCGCTTGGCGATCTTCTCGCGCGTCAGCGCGTCCCAGCCTTCATCCATCTGGCAGACGATGGCCGGCACGCGCGGATGGGTGCCGTAATGCCAGCGGGCCGGCAGATTCTCCTTCTTCCAGCATTCGTAGTGTGCGTGGCGACCGAGCAGGGCACGCTCGGCCTCTGCTTCGCGTCCCACCACCGGCGCGAAGCCGACCGACTGGCCTGCGCTGACGTTGCGCGCGATGGCAGGGTCAACCATCGATTCGAGGGCGATCACCTGGCCCTCCGGCACCGACGCCATGCCGTGATCGGAGACCACGATCACGTTGGTGCTGTCGGACAAGCCGTGCTGCTGCAAGCCATCGAGCACCTGGCCGATGATCCGGTCGGCATGCACGATGGCCTCGGTGTACTGCCTGGATTCGGGGCCAAAGTTGTGGCCGGCCTTGTCCACGTGCTCCATGTACAGCGTGGTCAGGCGCGGCGCATCGGCATCGGTCTGCGACAGCCAGTCCAGCACTGTCTGCGCACGCTGTTCCAGCGGTTCCTTGGCGTCGTAAATGCGCCATTGGCTGGGCCGTGTGCCCTGGATCTCGGCTTCGCTGCCCGGCCATGAGGTGGTGGCGGTGCGCACACCGACCTTCTCGGCACCGACCCAGATCGGTTCGCCGCCCCACCATCCGCTGGTGGTCACCGCAGCGCGGTCGTGCAGCGCGAAGCGACCGAGCGCGGCATCGTCCATGCTGTTGTTGATGATGCCGTGGTGGTCCGGACGCAGGCCGGTGACCAGTGTGTAGTGGTTGGGGAAGGTGAGCGAGGGATAGGAGGGCGTCATCCAGCGCGCACGCACGCCCCCATCGATGATCCGCTGAAGGTTCGGGGTTAGGCCGCGATCCAACGCATCGGCGCGCAGGCCGTCGATGGAGATCAACAGCAGCTTCGGCGGGCTGGCGGGCGGCGTATTCGCCTCCGCGGCAGGTGCAGCGATGGTTGTCGAAGGCGAAGGCGTGGTGGTGCATGCGGCCAGGGGCAGCAGCAGCGCCAGCGTGCAGGTCAGGCGTACGGAAGTCATCCCGCCATGATAATCCGCAGCAATGACGTACCCAAGACACGCCATCGCGCCTGTGGCGTGCTGGCGTGTCCGCGCATTTCACCTTATCCCCGCGCCTTTGGCGCGCCCCCTTGAACAACAAGGGGGCTCTTCTCCAGACAGATTACGGATGCTTCCATCCACGCATGGCGTGGATCTACCGGAACGAATCAAACCGTCACCGGGAACCTGTCGAAGGCGGGGCGGTGTCGGATTGCGGGGTGTCCGCGGCATGGATGCCGCGGCCAAGCCTTATCTGATTGGAATCTGGCACCGTAGGTGTCGAGAGCCGGCGTGGGCCGCCGTGTAAGCCTGGATCTCGACGATCGCCATGTAGCTTG